>CAYUSO010000029.1:0-2680 GCA_964447395.1 uncultured Rhizobium sp. | reverse complement strand
TTTCAAAGAAGTGTATCTCTCAAAAAATGAAAAAATTCAGTTGGGAGATCTGGTTCTAGTCAAAATAATGTGAATTGATAGGTGGGTACTTAAGGGTGAAATAATTTAAGATATGAAAACAATTCTTATTGGTTATGGAAATGTCGGGCAAGCATTGTATCACGTGTTATGAGAACATGGTATTGAGGTTGATATGATTGTTCGTCAGTCTGGTATTTTCTCATCAAATGGAGAAAAAATCGATACGATCGACAACTTCGACAGCCATGTCGACAGATACACTGTAGCCTATATTTCTGTACCAAGTACCCTGGAGGCTTCGAAACATTTGCCCTATTATCTGAGTGTCCTAGAAAAAGGTGGTTCTGTCATCACGTGTGAAAAATCCGTCCTCGCTCACTATTGGCACATTCTTAAACCCTATCGTAACCGCCTCTGGTATTCTGCCACGGTCGGTGGTAATTCTGGTATTCTTCCCGAGCTTCATCGTTATGAGTGAAAAATTCATTATATCAAGGCGGTAATCAATGGGACACTCAATATCATCTCAGAACAATCTGCTCTTGGGAAAACCGAAGAAGAACTCTATGAGCTCGTGACTCTGTGAGGTTTTGCTGAACCAGGTGCGAAAAACTTCAAAGAAGTGATAGATCTCGAGATGCAGGATGTACTCTATAAGGCAGTGATTTTTGCGAATCATTCGTGACTCTATCATGATGTCGTCACTCTGTCTGACGTTATTGTCGAATCATTTAAACCAGGCGCTCGCTGTATGCTCGTCGCTGACAAACATCATATACGTGCAGGATTTATGTATGACGATGATACTTCGTGGTTTCCGACGGGAGTGAATAATACTTTGCTTATAAATGGACAAAAAATCGTCGAATGACCAGGTGCTGGGGCGAGAGCAACAGCGGAGAGGATGTATGCTGACGGCGAGCATTTGACATGGTAGAAATACTCGTAAAATACCTTTTATGACTTCTTCTCACGACGCCCGCACTCCTCTAGATATAGGTGAAGAATACCCCGGATATTGATGTCCAGTTGGACCAACTTTGAGACCGTATGATTTTTCTCGTTCACCTGATCTACCGATAGAAAAAGATTCTGAATCACTTTTTTCATCTGCCCCGCAAATAAAAATGCCTGATTTTGCAAGTATGGTTATAGATCTTACACCATCAATACCCTCGTTAGCACCTTATAATAATCCTAACCCAGGCGATTTAGTTGGTCGTCAGCCTAATAGTCTTTTGTAATTGAGAATAACAATAAAAGACTATACTACACCTATGTCATTCTTGCATAGGTGTTGTTTGTTTCTTTTTTCTCTGTTTCCCCAGATTCAGATGGTAGCATTGTGTAATTCTCGGGCGATGGGTGAAGCGAATAAGAATTCGGATATAGATCTCTTTATTATTACAAAAAAATGAAATCTTTGGACTGCGCGATGTATTGTAACAGTTCTCAGTTCTTTAATAGGTATCCGACGGCGAAATACGCATGGTCTTCAGAAATGAAGTCCAGACTATATCAAACGAACCAAGGACAAATTTTGCCTTTCATTTTTTATTACTGAAGAACATCTGAGCTTCGATGATATTCGTCTTCAACCAGAAGACCCCTATCTGGACCGTTGGATGTATACTCTGATTCCACTCGTGAATAAGAATGCCACATATGAGCATTTTATGGAGGCAAATTGAGTTGAACCAACTTATTCGTTCATAAATCCCTCTTGGAGATTATTTTTGATGAAATTAGGCAATATTTTTAGTTTTTTCTCTCTTTTTGAACATCTGATAAAAAAACTCTGGCTTCCGAGAACACAAAAAACCTATGAAAGACTCGGAAAACCGTGGGGAGTGGTTATCTCTGATACCATGCTCAAGTTCCACGATAATGATCAGAGAAAGAAGTATATGACTATCTCATCATAGATTTTACAATCTCATTTATCTCTGATGGGGATATGTGCGTCTTTTTTACGGTAGAAGGAATAAAAGAAGGTGTTCGAGCAATAATTATACGATCTGTTACTGCAACGTCTTGACCGGTGTATCCTTTTGAAGGGAGTCAGAGAATTTGAGGATCTCCATCGAGTATTTTTGCCATTTTATCAATTAACCATTTCATGCTTTCTAGATAAGCATCTGCACCTTCTTTTTTGCTATCAGGGAAAATACAGCTTCCAAATAAGCCACTATTGGTGTTTGAAATACCTATATCTCTCCATTTTCGTAGTGTATCTTCGATACCTTGTTGTTGTCCATGGAGATATACGCTTGAGAATCTTTTTGGAGATGAGGGGTAATATCAGCCAGGACAAATATGAGCCAATACTCTTTTCATTTCTTTTGTTATTCCAGCTATTCCAAAACATGTACGAAAATCTCTGGAATAAAGAGAAGATTGGGCTATACCGGGTTCCGAGAAAACTATTTCGCCATCTTTTAGACTGATTATGCCTTTCCCTGCTCACTTATAGGCAACATTAATTCAGCCAGCCACTGGAAGAGACGCTTTATCAAAAGTAATGTCTACAAGAGGAGTATTCATAAATATATTATAAATATATTTAAAAATACTTTATGTCAATGAGTCAATAATTATTTTGCTTCTTCCTCTTCTTCTCGTTCACGGACAATACTCATAGAAGTAACCGCATCATCGT
>CAYUSO010000028.1:0-3265 GCA_964447395.1 uncultured Rhizobium sp. | reverse complement strand
CCGTGATGGTCACGGGTGGGGGTTGGGTTGCCGCTGGCTGGTGACATTCCGTCCTGGCGACAAGGGGCATGATGCGCCCGCCTAGCGACATAAACAACCGGAAATGGCCGGGAACGGCCGGAAATAACCACAGTTAGGGAGCTGTCGGAGGTGCATAACAGGTCCCGCTGGGCAGACTGTCCGGCGACATTCCGCCCACCCCTAGCGACAGGTCACCGCCCATGGCCCGCAAGAAGCCCCCCGCAGACGCGCCCGAACCAGAACCAGACCAGCCCGAATGGCGCCGGCCGTCCGTCCACCGGGCCAACCAACGCAACGTCGTCACCTACGTCGACAAACAGCTGGGCGGCTGGATCAAAACCACCCGCGAAGCACGCGGCCTCTCCCAACCCGAAGTCGCTGAACGCATGCTGCTACCCGACGGCACACCCCACCCAACCTCGTGGGGCTGGCGGTCTTGGGCGGTCGGAGGACTCTCATGGCCGTTCCAACGGCTTAACGACGGCTGAGATCCACGTGCCAGCAACGATGGCGTTGTCGCTGTAGCAGTCTTCGCTGTCGTCAGGGGCCTTGTCGATGGTGACTTCAACGCCGTCGGGGTTGTCGTGGACGCCTATGCGCCACACCCCATCCCCAGCTGGGGCATAGACGATGTCGATGGACACGGTCCGTCCGCTAGCGTCGGTCAACGTGATAATGCGCGGCACATGACTGTCAATGGCGTCGTGTTCTTCGCGCAGGTCGCCGTGGATCTCGATCGTGTCGTCCGAGTAGCCGCAGATTTCGACACTCATCGAACATCCTCCGGCGCGCACAAGTCGTCCCAGTTGAGTCGGACGTCGGCTAGTGAGGCGCGAGCTCCGGTTACGGCGGCAAGGGCGGAGAGCATCATCCCTTCGAGCGCCGTGTCTGGCTGGGTGCCGATCAGCTCGTCGAGTTGAGCAGCTGTGAACATCAGCGTGGATTCGACACCGCGCAGGATCTCGTATGGGGTAAGGGCTACGGGAAGGGCCACAATCGGTGCTCCTGTGTGGGCGGTGGGCGGTCAGAATCCGGGGGTGGATGACGGGAGGAGTTAAACCTCCCCGTAGACCGTCGGCCCGGCTTGCGTTTGGTCAGCGAGCAACCTCGACGACGTAGCGACGCATCCTGGCGGCGTGGGTCTCCAGCTCCTCGAAGCGTTGCGCCGTGGTCGATCCCGTGCCGGCGGCGTCGAGTTTGGCCCACGCCCACAGCTCCCCGAATGCGAGGGAGTGGGCACGGTTGGCCGCGTCTTCGCCGTCGGTGCCAGCGGCGTTGCGCAGAGCTTCGGAGGCATCGACCACGGCGATCGCCAGGGATTCACCGTGGGAAAGCGCACGGCGCTCCGATGCCCATGGAAAGTCGAAGGCCAAGAACGTGGCGGGGATCGGAATTCGGCGCTTGGTGCTCATCTTCGCTAGCTCCTGTGTTCGTCGCGTTGGGTACTTGCGTGGGCCGGGGGGAATCGAACCCCCCGAATGACCGTCGGCCCGGCTTGCTGGTCATGGTACGCCCGTCTAGCGACATAAACAACCGGAAACGGCCGGGAACGGCCGGAAATAACCACAGTTAGGGAGCTGTCGGAGGTGCATAACAGCGTCCAGATGGGCAGACTGTCCGGCGACATTCCGCACTCTGGCGAGGCACAATGGCTGGTCAGGACGGGTGCGACGCACCGCCGGACCCCATGTCGCCCCATGTTGCGCGTCCGCTCAACGCGCACCGAACGCGCAGCCGTCATTGCGGCGCCTCGGACGGCCACGGCTTATGACCTACTTCTCCGTCGACGTCGAAACCTCCGGGCTGATCCCTGGCCGGCACACCCTGCTCTCGATCGGCGTGGTTGAGCTGGCTAGCGGCGCCGAGTTCTACGCCGTCATCGACACGAGGGAAACCAGTCCCGACGATTTCGACCTTCCGCCGGTCAAGTGGGACCCCGGCACGCTCGAGTGGTTCAAGACCCAAGAAGCGGCGTACGCCCACCTCACCGATCCAGCAACGGAACGGCACAAGCAGCGCGACGTCGCGGAATGGTTAGCCCGCTGGGTGAACAGCTTCCCCGAGCCACACACGTTCGTCGCCTGGCCCGTGTCGTTCGACAAACCGTGGCTCGACATCCTGTTCCACGACACCGGCGTGCCCAACCCGTTCGACTACCGCAGCGTCGACATCAAGAGCTGGATCTGCGGCAAGTTCGGCGGCGGCCCCGAAGTTGACCGTGACGAACTGCCCGAAGCAGCACGGGCGCTCTACATTGAGGCGGAGTTCCCGCACCACGCCCTGAGCGACGCCCGTGCTCAAGCCGAAACGATGCGTCTGCTGTTGGCTCACTGACTTTCACATTTATTCGGCGGCGCAGCGTTCGCGGGCGTCCAAGAACCGGCCCGCAGCCATCTGCGCATCCACCTGCGCCACCGCCGCACCCTCACCAGCCTGCAACGCCACGATGTACCCAACAAGAGCATCCAACGCCTGCGCCTGCAAAGCGTTCTGGCAGTCGATCTGCTCCTGCAACTGCACCTGCCGCAACTCCGACGCATCACGAGCCGCCTGAGCGTCACGGCGTGCCCCGTCCGCCCACAGGTACAGGACGATCATCAGGAACAGCAGCAGCAAAGCCACACCGGTTTCACCGGCGATCGTCAGTCGAGCTCGGGCCACTTTGAGTTCCCTTCGTGCTCGGTCAACTCCATGCAACGACGTCGCCACAACTCCGCCTCCGTCTTCCAGTAGTCACGCTCACGTTCCACCGACTCGAGAACGTTGTCGGCGTGTTCGTCGAGCTGTTTCCGCCACGACAGGCGCACCCCGTAGATGGTGGCGACGGTGCCGACCATGCCGCCGACGATCGTGACGTTCGTTGGGTCGAGAGCGATGCGGCCAAGGATCACCTGATCTCCACGACAGTGCCCCTGGACCACGGGTCCGAAGCATTCCGGGGGAACACGTAGCCTTCCGTGGCTTCCGCAAGAATCCCGTCCGTCCACGGGTACACGCCAGCACCCGGCGCGCACGAACGCAGCTGATCAACAGACCGCCAACGCAACACCAACGGCTCCACCCCGTCGCCAGCGTGGGCTGTCATCTCGCACCAGGTGTCGACCCAGCCGCCGAACACGAACCGGTAGCTGCCGTCGGGCCACACGGCCCGGCACACCGTGTAGTTCGCATTCACGCCGGGGATGGTGCCTTGGACGCAGTGGGCGACGTGCCATGGGCTGCCGGTCAGCGACCAGAACAGGTC
>CAYUSO010000027.1:0-3870 GCA_964447395.1 uncultured Rhizobium sp. | reverse complement strand
TAACAAATTTAATTTCTAACGCGGTGAAATATTCGAAAGCACAAACTGAAATAAAAATTATCGCAAAAGTTGAAAATAATTTCCTTGAAATTTCCGTAATCGATCAAGGATTTGGAATGACTGCTGAGCAACTCAAAACTGCTTTCGAAAAATACAAAACTTTCGCCAATGAAAACTCCGAAACAGTTGATTCATTCGGACTCGGATTACCAATCGTAAAGCAATTAGTTGAACTCCAAAACGGAAGCATCGAAGCAATTTCTGAAGTTGGAAAAGGAACGGAGATGAGAATTAGATTTCCTATTTGATGTAAACAGTTTCCACCACTGCACTAAGCTCGTGAAGGCGCGTTGTGTTTACTCTCGGATGAGTTAATCGTCCGGGAGTTTTGTTTTGGGGCGATTCTAAACCCAGAATTTGCTTTACCGCAAATAACGGGCCTGCTGTTTAAATTATTGATTCAATTTCTTCTGAAAGAATCTAACGAATGCTTTTACCTTTGGTGATTTATAGTTCCCTGTTGGGTAAACAGCGTAAAACATGGTCTCATTGGTTATCTCATATTCTTTCAGCAGCACCAACATTTTTCCTTCCTCGATAACGTCTTGGCAATCTCGCGAAGATTTAATCGTGATGCCAACCCCAGACAAAATCAGCTCTTTGATAATCTCGCCATTATTGCATTTAATATTACCTTTTAGATTACGGAGTTTGATGACTTCTTTTGTTTTTTTATGAGTAAATTCCCAAACTTTATTTTCGCCAAAAATTATACAATTGTGCTGTAGTAGATCATTTGGATGCTTAGGTCTCCCATGTTTTGCAATATATTCTGGTGAGGCACAGACGATTTTGTGATTCGTCATTAGCTTCTCTACTTCCAAATTTTCTTCTGTCGGGATCTGGATTCTGATTTGTAAATCATAGCCTTCTTCGATGATTTTTACCGGATTTTCGGTTAATGAAATATCCAGTTTTAAGTTGGGATAAAGCGCTAAAAATTCCTCAAGATATGGAACGATGTGATATCTGCTGAAGTAAGGTGGAATAACGATCCGCAATGTGCCGCTAATTTCATGAGCCTTATCCAGAAAGCTATCCATCTCATCAACTTTTTCCATTACAGATTTGCAATAATGTAAAAAATCCTTCCCCTCATTTGTTAAGTTAACCTCTCTCGTGGTGCGAGCCAACAAGTTCATTTTTACAGCCTTCTCAAGTTGACCAATCCTTGTTGTGACGTGAGATTTTGATATGTTCAACATCTCTGCCGCGCGCACAAAACTTTTTAGTTGGGCAACGTGAATAAATGTTTCTAAGTCCTTTAGATCGTATCTCATTGAAAATAAAATTAGCTAATCAAGACCAACAATTCGCTTTGCGTCTTCAGCAAGACGAGTGGCAGATTTTGGCGTTATTCCTACTAAATTTTTAGTGCGTTTTTTTTCCTCTTCTTCCTTTTCTTTTTCTTCTTTTTTTAGACTGCGATACAGTGCATAAGAAAGCGCCGCCACAAGAAATCCAGCCGCCAGCACTTCTTGTGTTGAGAAAGAATTATCATATCCCATGCGACGATTTGTTCTTTCTCGATTGTCGTGAATGAATTCTACTTCCTGCAGATGTTGATGAATTTTTGCAATCTCACTCCCCATTGGAAGGCCATCACGACTTTGGAATTGATTAAAATATTCTACGACTTCCTCTTCAAATCCAAGCAACATCAAACCGGTTACTGCCTCGGCATGTCTTTTTGTATTTCCAGTTCCACCCTTACCGTAGCTTACAATTGCACCTTCCGCAATTCTGGCAAACTCGGTTGAATTTCTAGCATTGACTGCCCTCGGGCAGCCATAGGTTGATAAAATTCCAACCAAATCGTCACCGAAAATTCTTCTGGTGTTGGCAATGGTGTTTAAGAAATAAGCAGGATTGTACTCCTCAGATCCGGTATTGCCGCCGCCAGTAATTCTAACTACGACATACTCATCATTCTGAGCTATTGTAGTCCAGTGACTATTTGTAACTGCGATTTCTCCAGTGGAGCCGTATCTTTCTATTAATTTTTTCATTCGATCACTTTTCTTAAAAACCGCATTAATTGAAACTCCAGTTGAGGTCGTAATACCATTGCTCAATGGCTGCTGTAAGTGAAATAAGTCCTCAACTCGATTTGCTAAATTTCTCAAAAAAGAACCCTGAAAGCGTGCATCCGAGTTTCTATCAAAAACATATTCAGCTTTGAATCCGCCAGTAAAATGCAGCTTGTCAGCATAAAAAAATTCACTTTTTTTAGTGACAACCCCAGCAACTTTTGCATTACCAATATCATCGCGAGTTAATAAAATTCTTGTTACCTCTTCTCCATCAAGCCAACGAACACCGCCTGATTTAGCTAGCTCTTCGTTCATTTCGTGGGTATTAAATTTTAGATGGGTATCTCCTGGATATTTCCACGCACTGTGTATTGGCGCATTACCGAAGAAGAATTCTAATTCTTCCGGAGTTAATTTTTCTGCCATAATTCCAACTCTCGTGAATTCTTCATTTTCGCGCTCAATTTCTCTGGCATTTCTTTCTGTAAAAGCCACATGAACTGAAGATGAATCAGTTATTGCTCTCTCGATTCCGCCACTAATTTGCACGCCAGTTTCTCTTTCGAGAACCCGTATTATTTCTTGCGATAAAAGAGATTCCATGCGGTTGATATCATGTTCTGTAAGCTTACCCTCTCTTCTTTTATGAACTTGCTTCATCCAGTTTAACTCGTTGCCAAAGTATATTCGAAGCTTTGCTGGATTGATTGTGAATGGCACATCGATTTTTATAAAGTCTGGCGCAATCGCTTCCTCTGGAGTTATACCAATCAAATTTCTCATTAAAATTATTGGTAACAAAGAGTGTCCACTCAAGCTTTGATCTGCATTTAAAGCATTGCCATGTCGCGCATGGGACTGTTTTGCGGCATGATTAATATTTGATTCTTTGTAGTCTCTTGTGAGATATATTATTTCGCCGAGACCTTTTCGAATTTCTGGAATAATACTAGCCAAAACAGTTTGGTCTTCTGCTGCCGGACCTCCAACGCATAGCATAGCGCTTCCTTCCTTTTTTGCCTCATATTTTCTTTTGTGCTCTGGAAAATCGCCAATATCTGATACCGCTATGACGACAGATCCTCTCTCATTAATCACATGCCTTGGTTGTGAAAAAATTTTTTCTTCAAAAAAACTTAATCCTTCTTTCTCTCTGTAATTAGCTGATCTGAGAACTTTACGTACAATATCGATAGTTCGAGGATCTGAAGTGAACATCCCCTTCATACTTCTTCCTCTCGCCAGATGATCTATATGCGGCTCAGTAAATTCTTGCACGCTTTGTAAATCGTCTGGTCCAAATAATACGTTTAGAGGCTCTTGAGATTCTTTGGTGCGCACAAACAATCCTCTAACTGTTGTGCGAGCAGCTAACAAAACCATCCTTACTGCTGTGATTGCTTGTCGAGCCATTTAGATTATTATTCCCTATTTTTTTACTCAGAGTTTGCTTTTGGCTGAAGTATTGAACATCGCGGCTCACAAATAAAATCATACTCAACGCTAATAATCAACCGATCAGAGAGAAGTATTTTGATTTTAATAAAATCTCAGAATGAAACAATTTTCAATAATCTAAAATTAGATTATCCTATTTCTTAGAATACTAAGTTTCTAATTACAGAATAACAAAACTTGTTAACCGTCAAATATGCATTTCTCAGTTAACTCAATTCTGTTATTACAATAATTTATTATCCCGTTTCGGCACATGAAACTCTACCACACCAAGCACAATCCCTCGATCGTAATTCTGCCTTTCGATGCGATTCGGGCG
>CAYUSO010000026.1:0-4229 GCA_964447395.1 uncultured Rhizobium sp. | reverse complement strand
TGCCTGCAGGTGTGGCCAGCAATACGTCGGGGCGGCTGGCTGCAGCAGCCGTGTCAGCAGCCGTGTCGGCAACCGTGTCAGCAGCCGCCTCGGCTGGGGCGCCTACCGTGGCCCGCCACGCTTGTTGGGCGTGCGCGCTTTGGGTGAGCGCCGTTTTCGTGTTCGCCCAATGTCGCATCGCCCGCAAACCACGCCGGCGCGTTGGCCTCAGCGCTGTGATCCAGCCGCGAGCTGCTGTCAACGCACCTGACAGAACCAATCGCGCTGCAAACGTCCGCTATGCCAACGATACATGGACAAACCATAACGAAGGTCTTGCCCTTTGGCGTCTTTTACAAAGCCTCGCTGCCTACCCAAGCTCCATAAAAACGCGTCGAGAAGCAGCATGACGGCATCAATGAACCACCAGAGGCCAAGGCCTCCGAACGTCACAAGTTTCAGTGCGCCCGTTTTGTACTTGCCTAGATAAAACCGGTCTGCCCCAAAAAAGCCCAGCATCATGGAAAGCGGAAGGGCGATCATTCTGTTTTTGCCGGTCGGGGTTGTTTGCGTGTTGATGGACATGTGGGCCTCTCTGTGTATTTGGTGGTTCTAGTGGTCTAACCGGGCTTATTTCCAAGGCTTCGCTTCGTTGAGCACGCAGCGGAACGCCAGACCCTCATCCGGAGGAACCCCGTGGCGGCCTAGGATGGTATTGAACAGGCTGTAGGAGCCCTCTCTGACGACGCGCTCCGTGCCATGCTCTGGGCCGCGCGGGTTGCGTTTGGGGCTGACGGAGTAGTAGTCGTCTTGATACCAATCTGCGACCCATTCCCAATTCCCGCTGCTCACCACATCTTGCATGCCGATGCGATTTTCTCCGTTGCGGCTGGGGGGGCGAGGATGGATGAACTGAGATGGTTTTCCTGCCTGGGCTTGAATCTTGGACAGAATGGCGTCGACGGAATGGTCTTTGGATTGGAAGTCGGGCTGATATTTGTTCTGCCATTTCAGTCCGGGCCAGTGGTGCATGGGGTAGGCGATTAACTTGCCACCTTCGCGTGCCGCATACTCCCACTGGGCCTCCGTCGTTAACGAGAAGGGCTTGCCCGTCAACTGGCCCAGCCAGCGGCAGTAGCCATCGGCATCAGTCCACGAGACCTCTCCTGCCACATAGCCCGGGCGGCGTGGGTAGATGCTTTTGCCTTCGGCAAGCAGGGGATTCCCATGCGCTCTTAAGTACAGGTCGTACTCGCCATAGGTCACTCGGCCCTTCATGATCGAGTAGCCATCCAGGTGCACTTCGTGCGCCGGGCCACTGTCGCGTTTGCCAGTGAGGGTGAGCTTGTCTTTGAACACCAGAGGGCCAAAGTCGCCCATCATGAAGCGGCCGCCTTTGAGATGAATCAGACGCTTCTTGAGTGAGGCGATCAATTCGTCCAACTCCGCCTGGCTAGGCTTGCCTTGTGAGCGGTAGTGATTCAGCAGGTAGGTTTTGTTGTCTCGAAGTGGATGCCAATCGGGAAAGATGCCGCCCATCAAATAATCAAACTTCACGCGCTCTTCATAGCTGGGCAAGGGGATTTTGGAAAGTCGAATGAGCTCCTTCCGCTGATCCTCAATGTCTTGGGGCAGCATGGCCAAGGCCGCTGCTTGCTCTGGATCAGGCGTCCAGTTCCGCGTCCGTGCGGCCTTATCTGTCGGCAACGGAGATGAGGATTCCATGGGCGGAGATTGGTTAGGCAATTCGGCGCCTACTTGCCCAACAAAAAGAAGGGCTGCAGAAGCGACCCCAGCAGCCATCCAATACGATGTTTTGAACATTTGGCAGCTCAAACGATTTGATTGTTGTTAGTCCCAAAACCTGACCGGCGCCACGCCATGTGCACCCCCATGCCTTTTGAGAAGCGATAGGATGAGTCATCGGCAAAAGCCAAAGCGTACCCGGGTGTGGGTTCGGTTTTGAGCGCCATCACGACGCGGTTCAGCGTATCTGCGCCTCCAACTAAGGCCGCCACCCGAATCTGCCCCGCAGAGGGATCGATCGAGGCGCCCATCGTCACCGCGACGCGCGAAAAGATGTTCTCGGCTTCATATGTCGTTTGCGCTGCGCTGAACAACCAGCGAGAAATGCTTTGAATATCGTCGTGCAACTTGTCAAACCGGCTCTTCATTTGTTCCAACAATCCCAGCAGCAATGCCTTGACCTCTGCCACTGACGTCAGGATGTAATCCTCCGAGGCCTTGATGCGGTGGAGTACTTGTGCTGAAGCAGTTTCGACCAAATTTTCCCATTCATCGGCCAACCGGTCGGCTCGCTTCCCTAGATAGTCCGTCAGTTTTCTGCCTTCAGCGATGGCCAGTGCCTTCATGTAAACAAAGGCCTGCCACGCTTCTTTCTCGAAATACTGCAAGTTCTGGTCTAACGCATTGACAACTTGGTGTTTGAACCAGAGATCAAATTCGAGCAAGTGTTCAACCCCAACCTCGGCATCAATGCTGCCTCTGATGCCCAAGCCCACACAAGCAGCCAATTTGGTTTTGATTCTGAACTTGCCGCCCGAGTAACCGATCTCAAACATCGCTGCGCCACCGAAGCCCGCCTGGCCTTGGGCACCGACGTTGATCTTGGCAAAGTCCTTGAATTCGGTAGAGGTGTCTTTTTGCCATTGGAGTGCGCCCCCAACTTTACCTCCGGCTTCGGCCCCGGCGAAGGCGCTCAGGCTAGCTTTGGCTGCACTTTCTGCATCCAGCTTGTCTACGCGGGCTTTTGGATCGGCCAGCGCTTTGGACGACTTGCTTGCCGGTGCGCCCTTAACGCCCTGGGTCATGTCTACTTTGAGCTTAAATTCAAGGCCGCCTTCTGCCAGCACACTGGCCCCGCATGTTGCGGTGACCTCGGCTTCGATCAAAAACCGCATGAAGCCAAGTTCAAGGGTGTGCTTGCCGCCTTTTGCGTTCTTGCCTGCTGCGATCTCTAGATGCAGCCCTTTTTTGGCAGGTAGATAAATGCTCATATTGCCTTGGGCTGAGGCGAGGTCAACGCCCGCTCGTGCGCTTCCGGTAAATTTCGCGCCAATTTCACCGTTGCCTGCGAGTAGTTTTTTGAAGCTCTCTGTTGACAATTCCGAGCTGGCAGATCCCCCAACGCCGCCAAAGAAGCGCATGAATGCGGCGCCACCAGAGAACTGCGTGCATGCGTCGTCAGGTGTGGCTTTGTCGGCCTTGTCTTTGGCTGCTTTGGCGTCGTATTTGGCGTTGAAGGCCTCAACGAATTCTGGTGCCCACCCGTCTGCCCAGAGAGTTGTTTCCAACTTGCTCAACTCACCCTTGAGCGGAACCTTCTCAAAGGCTTCTTTCAGCTTCTTGGCATCCAGCTTGTACTCGCCCTTGTCGTCTTTTGTATAAAAGGATTTGAGTTTGGCGCCGTCACCGGCGAGGTTGTGATAAACCCGCCAGTGATTCTTGACCTTGCTGGAGCGAACGTAAGTGGCACGCCTGGTTTTGGAAAGCTTTTGCCCTTTGTAGGTAGCCAAGGGCAGTAACTCCATGAGGCCGTCACCACCGTCATTGAATTTGGGCAGATCTTTGAACTCCTTGAACATGGCCTCTCGGGCAGCCTCTTCTGCTTTAACGGCTTGATCGACGGCCTTTTGTGCCGATGCAATCGCTGTAGGATCAACACGCGATTGCGCCAAGTGCAAGTTTTGTGTGGCGATAAATACGGCTGATTGCCCAGCCCATAGATCGTCCAATAGTTGTGTCAATAGTTCGGCTTCTTGACGGACAAGGGCTGCTTTGTCTGCAGGAACTTGCAGGATGCACCCTGTTGTCGGATTAAAGAAGAACAAGTCGTCCGCTTTAACTGCGCCTGCAACAAGGCTTTGCGGGGTTGTGTTGCAGCTTGAACTGCAAATGGCGGTTTCAGGTGGCATTTCTTTCATCCCTAGTTTTTCGGCCCCAAGCTGTTATTGCCGGCCTAGCCTCGAACAAGCTTCAGCACATCTGGTTTGGACGACGAATAACGAACTGTTTTCCCCTCAACGTTGGTCAGCCCTCGAGCGACAACTTCACCTTGCTGGTTCAGAATCTGATAGGGCTCACCCGCCAGCGGGAGTCCTGTGCGTTCGTCGATGAGCTGGAACTGCTCATCAAATATCTCGCGCGCCTTGTTCAGGCTCAGGCCTGCGGCTGATGCACTCACCCCCCCCGCCAACACCTTGCTTGCTGCATGCACGGTGCCTGGGCCG
>CAYUSO010000025.1:0-4554 GCA_964447395.1 uncultured Rhizobium sp. | reverse complement strand
TCAAATCACCATTTGGTGCATCGATGATTAGATCTTCTTTGGCAAAAATTGTTGATGAATTTGCGAGGGATAATCCTCCGGTTTTTTCATTAACATTCAGAAGTCTATCTCTGGTATTCTGGCTCAAATAAATCTTTGGAGCTAAGACCTTGATCCCGTTAACGGTTGTTATCTCAAAAGTGACGATGTCTTTTGTTAGAGATTTTGTTTGTGCGCTTGTGAGTCCATTAAGTGCAACATCTTCGGCGCTCAAACCAAGAGAGGCGAGTTGTTCGACAGAATTATCAATAAGTTCTTTTATCTGTTGGTTTGAATCGGTGGCATCTTTCGAAAGAAACAATGAATCATTGGTTAGAGTTCTTAGCTGATCTGTAATTAGTTTATTTTCTACGAAGGCATCGCCAAGCATTCTGACTTGGTTAACATTGTTGGTATCAAAAACCGGCTGCAATTCTAGATCACTGATATTGATCGGCTCTAGTTCTGGCGCTTGAGCGCTAGAGATGTAAATATTTGGTCCGACATTGTTTTTATTAGGATTTTCTGGAATGGATTTGCTTGGGTTGTAGTCAATGTTTATTGGGTAAGTTGGTTGGTTAGGAACTTGCTTCGAGGTATCTCTCAACAATCTTTCCAAATCTTTTAAAATTTTTTTCCCATTCGAGCCTATTTTATTAAAGTAATATTCGCTGCCGAAGAATTTTGATGCATCAGTGAATTGGCTTCTGCCCTCAACCAGTGGAGTTGTGGCCGCTGCGCTAAGATTAATTTTAAAGTTGCCAGAGAATATCGTGCCCGAGGTTGATTTTATTGACGATCCAGAGGTAGCGGAAATATTTGATGCAGAATCGTTAGTTGTGTTGCTATTGCTGGCTATAGCGTTGGTGATTGATGAGAGGTCAACTTCAAGGATGCCAGTTTCTCCCAAAATGTAGTTGTCGATTTTGTTCGCGCTAATGTTTCGTGATTGTCGCAATATTCCGCTAATGGCAGCATTTGATGCAATTGTGCTGCCGTTAATAAGGCCATTATTTACGTTGCCATTTTGAGTGATTGTTAACGAACCTGCAGCCTTTATCAAGGCTGCATAAGTTTGAGCAAAGCTTGCTGATGGAATTCCATTGCTATATCTGCTAACACCGCCGCATCCGCTGCATGGATAGTATGTCATGTAGTCAAGTGGTGCATAAGAAACACCAAACCATCTTGCCCAAATCGCATAAATTCCCGGATCATATGCGCTGATATTGTTGAGCGAGCTAGTCGTAATATTCATGTTTCTAGCACTTCCAACAAAAGAAGAATCATTGGTAAAATTTGTGGCGTTAATCGTTGCATCGCGTCCTGAGCTGAGTGATGCCGTGATAAAATTTGGGTTTAACAATTGTTTGCCATAGCTGGCTCTCCAAACATTTTCACAGTTATGTCCAAAGCATCCACCTTCGTTATGCTGCCAATCGTAATATGAGAGAAAGCCGTATGTAGCTTGGTTGCCTACGTGAAGGGCGTTTAAGGCTGGGTCGTTCGATAAAAAAACTCCGGTTGTGCCAGAAACGTTTATAAGCTTTTTAAAATATTCATAACCATTTGCGGTTTTATTTTCGAATTTCTCGGTGGCGATGCTGATATCGCCAGCATAGGTTTTAATTTCTCCAGACAGGTTTTGGAGCGAAGTATTTTTATCTCCCGCGTTATTTTTTCTAATAATCAAATTCCGTTCGGCGTAGATGCTGGCGCGATCATTTACAAAATTATTTGCCACGTTGAATGTCGCATCATTTCCCGACCAGATTAGCGCTGTTGCGTTATTGCTTAAATTATTCGTGATATTGGCGATAAAATTGTTCTTTGTTGAGATTTCGCCGCTGTTGATCAAATCCTTACCATTGATGGTTAGATCGTTATTCGTGGTTAGAATTGCTCCGCTGTAATTTGTAAAAATTCCATTGGTTGAATCAGTGGCGTTTATTGTGACAAGCCCATCTCCCCCGTTAATCTTGCCGTAATTTTTAACTTCGCTGTAGTTCGAGGTTAGGGTGATATTATTGTTTGCTGCCAAGGTGCCATAATTGGAAATAAAGCGATTGGCATTCAGGTTTAGATTCGTTCCGGCGGCAAGTTTAACATTGCTATTATCCGCTCCGCTTTGTCCGTTAGTAATGTTGCCATTGCCACTTCCAGAGTTGCCGTTGGCGGTTAATGTGATGTAATCAGTTGCAGTGACATTACCAAGATTGAAGATGTTGTTAGCAGTGATATCGATGTTGGATGCAGTGACGGTTCCGGTAATTGTATAATCAAGCGCGCCAAGATTTAGGGTAATTGCTGATGTTGAGATAAATGCGCCAAGTGTGTTTGATAGGTTAACACTTACGGCATTTAGGGCGTTCAGAGATGTTGATTTAGCGGATATAATTCCTGAGTTATTATTTAGATTGTCTGTTCTTAGAGCCACCGCGCCATTTGCTGAAACGATGCCGGAGGTGATTATTGAAGTAGAAGGTTTGGTGTTTTGGTTGTTGATGGACGAGGCATTAATCGCCAAATTATTTTCGGCTAAAATTAACGATGAGGTAAAATTTGTTAAATTATTTGCAGAGATATTCAGCGTGTCGTCAGCTTTAAGAGATCCAAGATTTGAAAGGTTTCCCGATGTGACAATATCAACAGTTTTGGTGGAGGAGATGGTATTTGTGTTGATTAAGTTTGCTAAATCCAAAGACAAATCATCGTTTGATTGAATCAGGCCAGAGTTTGCCAGATCTGCTGCCGTGATATCTATGCCGCCATTACTTAAAATTTGATTTGTGTTGCTAACGTCTGAATTGCTGCTGATGGTTAAATTGCCAAGTGAGTTTAAATTTCCTGAGTTGGTTAAAGCGCCAGTTAAGCTCAAAACAAAATCGTTGCTGGCGAGAATATCGCCGCTGTTGCTAGAGATTCCTGAGGTTAAATTGATTTTAGCATCGGATAATACATCGCTAGAATTGGTAAAAGATGTTGAAGAGATAATTGCTAAATCATCAGCGGAATAGATCAGGCCTCCATCTTCATTATTAATTTCAGCGGATGTGATTGAGGTTTTGCCAAAGGATTTTATTGCGCTCGAGTTAGTGAGGCTTGCGGAGGTTATAGTGAAATCAGAAATGCTTTGTAGATTTCTAGAATTTGAAACCGAGTTCTCCGCGGTAATTGTTAGGCGTTTATTGCTTAAAATATTTCCAGTGTTGGTCAAATTTTTTGCGTTAATTGCTAGATCATCATCAGAAGAAATTAGCCCACCATTGATGAGATTATTTGTGATTGTTAAAGTTGTGGAATCAGAAAGAGACGCGATCACGCCTGCGGAATTATTGCTAAGACTTAGCGCTGAAAGACTCAGAGCGGAGTTAGATAGAATCCTGTATGAGTTGTTTATTGCCGCGCTTCCAGAAATGGTTAAATCATCCTGAGATGAAATTGATCCGTCATTGTTAAGTGCTGAGGAAAGGTTTAAATTAAGCGTGCCGCCAGAATAGATTAAGGAGTTGGAGTTGTTGGTTAGTGAAGAAAGAGTGAATGTTGAGTTACTTCCGCTTTGTGTCTCGCCAGAATTAACAAATGAATTTGCACCTAGGCTCAAAGCGTTTCCGGCAATTAAATTTCCTGAGCTATTTGCTGAATTAACAACCGATAAAATTAAATTATTTTGCGCAGAAATTTCAGAAGAGTTGCTTATCTGACCTGAATTTATGGTTAAATTATTTCCCGAAGTAATGAGGCCAGAGTTATCAAGAAGAGAGGCGAGGGTGATTGTATAATTGGCAACAGATTCAATCGTTCCCAAAGAGGCGTTGGTTAAATTTGTTGCAGAAATTTCCAAAGAATCTTGTCCAAAGATGATGCCAGAGTTGTTGATGTTGGTGATGTTAGAAAGATTTAAATCGAGCGCTTTAAGACTTCCTGAATTGTTAATGGTTTCAGCGTTTCGAATATTCAGGCTGTTGGCCAATACACTTCCAACATTTGCAAATTCCATTGCTTCAATGTTGATGGCTGGTGCAGAAATTGAAGCAGAATCAGTGGCTTGAATTTTGCCGCTTGATTTCAGATTTGCGCTGTTGCCAACGGTAATTTTTTTGTAATAAATATCGCCGCTTGCATCAAGATTAAGAGTTTGCGAAGCCAATATTTCGCTCTCCATTTTAACGCCAACACCGTCCTTGGTTGCGATAAGATAGATAAGACCAGCCTGAATTTTAGCTAAGCTAGAGGCATCAATTGCAAAAACCGGATCCGTGTTGTTTTTAGCGCTATTTCCAGTGATAGATTTTGTGGTATAATCATATCTGCCATCGCCAGTTCTGATGGCAATTGAGTTGCTATCGCTGCCAAAAATTGAAGAAAGAAGCTTAACGCTCGATGCTACAATTTCAGTTCCGCTTGTGTTAGAGGCATCTAAGCCAAGTCCATCAATAGTGATCAGAGGAACATAAAGATTTGGATTGGCTTGCTCTTTTAGATCGAAACCAAGATTACCATTAGCATCAAAATCACTTTTTCCGGCAATCATCA
>CAYUSO010000024.1:0-6759 GCA_964447395.1 uncultured Rhizobium sp. | reverse complement strand
TTTTTTTGTTTGCTTTTTTGAGAAGCGTTTATTATAATGAACGCGCTTACTTACGAGGGGGAATTATTTTTTAACATGGCTTATTTCAGTCAAATTATAAAAACTGAAGTGACTGACAGTGCGGATGTGACAGTGGGAAAATTAATGGATATTGCTATTCTGCCCCAAGCCGGACACTATGCCCATTTGGTTTTTTTGGAAGTGAAGGCGCGAAAAGGCGGGCACATGTTGTATATTCCTTATGAGTATGTAGAAAATGTCAGTGCGCAAGGAATAGATTTGAAAGCGCCGCTCGCGAAAATTCCCACGAAGCGTCCCTCGGGGAATTTTGTTTTTTTGGATGCCGATGTATTTGATCAACAGATCGTAGATGTGGCTGGTGCGCGCGTGGTGCGTGTGAACGATTTACGCTTGGGGCTGTTTGAAGGGCAGATGTGCGTGCTCGGGATTGATATCAGCTTCCGCGGAATATTGCGGCGGCTGGGTTTGGCTTGGCTTGATGTTTTTCGTATATTTGAAGTGAACCTGATTGATTGGCGCTCTACCCAGCCAGTGAAAGGAATGGTAAAACTGGACACCACCTCGACTGATCTGGTTCGGTTGCATCCGGCTGATTTAGCCAATATTATTGAGGATTTAAGCATTAAACAGGGGAGTAAAATTGTTAAAGCACTTGATGAAGAAACGGCCGCGAAAGTGTTCGAAGAGATCGATCCGCGCACACAGCGCATATTGGTAAGCCGCCTGGGTTCGGAAGAAGCGATCCGAATCATGAGCCGGATGTCGAGCGACGAGATTGTAGATCTGTTGAAATTGTTGCCCAAAGATGACGCGGCCCAACTGCTTAGCCAGTTCAAAAGCGTAAAATTGAAAAAATTAGAAAACTTAATCAAATACGAAGATGATACGGCGGGCGGACTCATGACTACGGATTTCGTGTCGGTGCGTGCCAGCGCCACAGTGCAGGAAACTATCGATGAAGTGCGGCGAATGTCGCCCTTTTTGCGGTCGATTTTGTATGTGTATGTGGTGGATAAAGAGGGCTATTTTAAAGGCTCGATTTCATTGCGTCGGTTGCTCACCGAAGACCCGACCCGTTCAATAAAAAATTTAATCAAGCGCCCGCCCGCGAGCGCCACCCTCCACCTGCACGATTCGATTGATACAATTATCACTACCGTGACTAAATACGATTTATTTGTAGCAGCAGTGCTTAACGACGAGGGCAAGCTGATGGGCGTGATCTCGGCCGACGATGTGATGCGGCATATGGCGCCGAAAGCTTAAAAAATTGAACACTTGACTGTATGGGTAAAAAGCTAAGCCAGATAAAAAAACAATTCCTACTATTTTTATTGGTCATGGGGCCGGGGCTGATTACGGCCGTGGCCGATAATGACGCGGGGGGTGTAGCCACCTATACTGTGGCGGCAGCTATGTACGGCATGGCTTCGCAGTATTTTATTATTCCGACTACGATACTGCTCGCGGTGACGCAGGAAGTTGGAGCCCGGATTTCGATCGTGAGCGGCAAAGGCCTGGGCGGACTTATTCGGGAGCGCTATGGAGTGAGGATTTCGGCGCTCTTTTTTATTATTTTTTTGATTGTTAATCAGGGTGTGGTACTGCAAAACATCAGCGGCCTCAAGGCGGCGTTGCAACTATTCGGCTGGCCTTGGCAAATTACACTGATTATTATTTGTGCTTTATTGATTATAGGAGTAATTAAGTTGAAATTTAAAACCCTACAAAAAATTTTTTTGGCGATGATTTTGTTTTATTTTACGTATTTTATTTCTGCCGCGCTGGCGCATCCGGATTGGAAGGAAGCACTGCAAGAAAGTTTTATTTTCCCCAGAAAAATCAATGTATTTGACCCTAATTATTGGTTTACGCTTATCGCCGTATTAGGAACGACTATCACGGCCTGGGGCCAGTTGTTTGTCAGTAGTTATATCATCGACAAAGGCCTGACGCCCAAAGAGATGAAGCATGAAAAAGTGGAAATTTTTACTGGCGCGGTACTTACTAATCTGTTTTCGTGGCTGATGGCCATCGCCGTGACATTTACTTTGTTTGTGAATGGTATCAAAGTAGTAGATGGGTATACGGCGGCGTTGGCTATTCGGCCGTTGGCAGGGGTGTTTTCTTCGGCTCTATTCGCGGTGGGGTTGTTTGGGGCGTCGCTCCTCGGGCTTACGATTGTACCGCTTGCTACTACGTATGTTTTTACTGAGCTATTTGGTTTTGAGCGTAAGTTGGATGCGGACTTCTCGAAGGGGCGTAATTTCTATATTTTTTTTGTTTGCCAGATCGTGCTGGCGGTAGTAGCGGTATTGTTCCCGCGCATTAATTTGTTTCAGCTTACGTTGTACGCCGATTACTTGAACGGGGCGATGTTGCCGGTAATTTTTTACTTTTTGATCAAATTTTCTGAATCGAAAGGAATTATGGGTGACTATGTGTCGCGTGGGTTTACCAAGTATATTATTCGTATTTCAGCGGTAGTAATTACGCTGGCGGTAGCGGCGACGTTGGTAGGAAAGTTGGTAGAATAATTTTTGAGCAGTATGTCAGATCTAGCAGAAGAAATTTATTTGATAAATCATGATGGTGGAAGAGTGCGGGTGAATTTAAAAAAACGGATCAGAGAGTTAATGGCTGGAGAAATACCTAATGAAAGCCGGGCCGATCGTATGGCGTTAACTGGCATATTTATTGCCGAAGCGTGGGCAGAAGCCGTTCCATGGATGAAGGAATTTCCTGGATCAGTCCCATCTCTCCATTTTAAAAGGGAGAGTATTTCTGAATTTGAACCGCTTTCAGAATCATTTTTTAAATCATTTCTTCCAGAAGAAGTTATCGACAATATACGTAGAGAATTGTTGATTTTTTTTAATCAAAAATTTTTTGAATGGCAACAAAAACGTGAAGCGATGTATGCCATCCGATTGTCGCCCGAAGAAGATTTAAAAGTGGATCAGTATGATCATTTGCATGGATTAATTAAAAAACGAAAAGTGGCAAATGAATTCGCGCCTGCAGACCTGGTAAATCATATTAGCAATGGAATGGGAACGGCTATAAATGTGATAATGAATATAGCAAAGGTTATCCCGTTGGTTTTTTATAAAGAACGAAAAAAAATCATCGGTGGTCAAGAATTTTTGACTATACTTCGCAACAGTAAAAAAATGATTGGGTTGTTGGCCACTATGTTTATCAATGATTTTTTAGATTTGGAGTCTTGGCTGAAAAAAAAGAAAAAAAACAATTTATCGATTGACTCCTTCAGTTTATCTGGCTATGATTTTAGAAAATTCAAGCTCGTTACTGCTGTTAAGGATGGTCAAGAAAAAGAAGCTGTTACGATTGATGCCGACCTTATGCAGAGTCTCAAAACACAAATGATTCGTGAGACAGAAGTAACCGGTTGTCCGGCTCTGGCGGTGTTTGGTCCTGATGGTAAAAATGTGATTGAAGAATTTATAGATTGGATGATGCTAATTTTAGAAAAATATTACGCTCCGGCGCTGGATCGTGCGGCGTCCAATCAGTGAAGAAATGTTAAGTTCTGAGTTTGTCGGTGGTGATGGTGAATAGTGTGTGTAGAAAATTTTTGACCATTTCTTCGTAAGAAAAACAAGTAGAGCGATCTAAGCCGCCTTTACTGAGGCGGTTTTTGGTTTCCTCGCTAGTTACAATAGTGCGAAGGCCGACCGCAATTTCAGTAGGCATATTAGGGTTCACGAGCCAAGCAGCAGAGCCGGTAATTTCTGGCAAGGAGGAGCGGTTGCTGGTAATGACAGGTACGCTTTGTGAAAGCGCTTCGAGCACCGGAAAGCCAAATCCTTCATACAGAGAAGGGTACACAAACGCGCTGGCCGCTTGATACAAAAGGGGCTTGTCCGCTTCGTCTACATAGCCCAGGATTTTTATATTTTTTTTATAGGCAGATTTTTTTATCCGGCGTAGCAGGGTTTGGTAGCCGTATCCGGGTGGGCCGGCGAGGACGAGGTGATAGGAATTAGGAGGTCGTGAGTAGGGGTTAGGTAGTGATTGGTGTTGTGAAAATAGTTCAAAAGCAGTAATCAGGTTTAAAATATTTTTGCGTGGTTCGAGGGCGCCGACAAATAAAAAATATGGTTCGGGTAGATTGTGTTTACCCCGCATTTGGTTTAGTTTGGAGGTTGATTCGCTGGCTGATTTTTTGGATGAAGCCGTGGATGCGATAAAATTGTTTGATAGCCCCGGATAAAGAACGCTAATTTTTTCGGGCTGAGTGTGATACTGCTTCACGAGATCGCGCTTCGTATTCTCGGACGGCACGCAGATGTGAGTAGCTCGCTTTGCTTGTTGTTTGGGTTGTAGGGTACGGTGCCAGAGTCGTTGTTTGTAGGAAAAAAAGTGAGGGAAAAATTCAAAAGAAAGATCATGAACGGTGAGTACGTGCCGGATATTTGGGGAGAGAGATGTGAAGTTGAAGTTGGGGGAATAGAACGCGTCTAGAGCGGGCAGTGTCGAGTGCGTAGTTGGCGGGGACGTGTTAGTTTTTATTTTTTTAATAATTAAGCGGTCGAGTTTAATTAGGCCAAGAGCAAGCAATACATTGAGCAGCTTGTTGGGCCAACGGGTATGGATATACCGAATGTTATTCGCGCGCCACGGAAAATAATCGGTTGGTAGTGGGCGGGATGAGTTGGTAAAGAGGTAATAGTGGTTGGTCGAATCAATTTTAAAAATAGCGGTTAGCAATTCGCGGGTGTAGGTGGCAACCCCGGTAGGATAGGGCGACAAGAGGCAGCGCAAGTCGATGGCGATATGTTTCATATGCCGAAATCCTAACAAAAAGCGGGGGGTAGGGCAAATAAAATTATTCCAATATAAAGTTATTTTAACAGCGCCCCCTGATTCAATCCGCGCTTAAATTCTTCGTACCGGTCTTCGATGTATTTTTTGATAGTGGTTTTAAAGTGGGGGGTACTGAAAGAGAGCGCGCGTTCGCGTATTAGTGTGCTGTCCCACTGTTTGGGATGAAAATGCAGTACCGTATCAAGCAGCGATTCCCAGGTTTGGCGGTGGAAAAATATTCCCGTTTCACCATCGGTAATTGTCTCGGTGGCGCCGCCCGAAGAAAAAGCGATCACCGGGCGTCCGCTGGCCATTGATTCTACCGGCGTAATGCCGAAATCTTCGAGCTGCGGATGGATGAAGGCGGAGGCATGGCTAAGGAGCTCGGCTTTGGCGCTGTCGCTAATACGCCCCAGAAATTGGATGTTGGGACGCGCCATAGTTTGCAAACGTTTGAGTTCGGGACCCGTGCCAAAAATTTTGAGTGGAAACTTGAGTCGGTTAAATACTTGGATCACCAGGTCGATTCTTTTGTAAGGGACTAAGCGCCCGCCGGCGACAAAATAATCGCCTACGTCGGCAGCGACAGAAAATTGTTCGGTCGCGACAGGCGGATAAATCACTTGGCTTTCACGGCGGTAATATTTATTAATGCGCCGTTCTACGGTTTTGGAATTGGCGATGAAGTGGTCCACCCGATCGGCGCTCATTTTGTCCCAGAGGCGCATGCGATACATCGTGCGTGATAACATTGATTTGATTAGCCAATTGTAATTTAAATCAGCGACATATTCATGAGTGTCGCTCCACAGGTAGCGAGCCGGGGTATGGCAATAGGAGATATGAAGCGTGTTGGGATACGTAATCACGCCTTTGGCAAAAGCGCTGGTAGAGGAGAGCACCACATCGAAGTCGCGCAAATTGTATTGCTCGGTCGCAAGCGGCATCCAGGGTAGGTACCATTGGAAGTGTGAAGTGATAAACGGCATGCGAGCCAGCCAGGATTTTTTGATACGGGCGGGGTTGAAACGAGATAATTTTTTTTGGTCATGAAACAATACGAAAATAGGCGCTTCGGGCCACAGCTCGTGCAGTGCGTGCAGTACCCGTTCGGCGCCGCCGTCTTGGGCCAAATAGTCGTGAATGAGGGCGATTTTCATGGGGAATAGAATTGTTACCAGGCCCCCCCTTTTTTAAACAAGACGACAAATGGAGTTTTGAGTAGGATGATAATATCGAGGTAGATATTCCAATTTTCGATATAGAAGGTGTCGAGTTTTACTTCTTCTTCGAAACTCAGGTTGCTGCGGCCCGAAATTTGGGCGAGGCCAGAGATGCCGGGTTTGATAGCGAGAACAATGCGGTGGTGTTTTTCGTAGTTATTGACTTCGCGGGGTTGGTGCGGACGGGGGCCAACGAGACTCATCTCGCCGAGCAGCACGTTCACAAATTGCGGCAGTTCATCCAGGCTCCAGCGCCGAATGAATCGGCCAAAGGGCGTGACGCGCGGATCGCCTTTGATTTTGTAGACCGGTCCGGTTTTGACGCTATGAGTTTGGATTAATTTTTCTTCCATTTGGAGAGCTGCAGCGCCAGCCTCTCCAAATTGTTCGCCCGTACAAAATTGCTGGAACATAGAGCGGAATTTTAGTGTGTAAAATTCCTGGCCATTCTGGCCGACGCGCCGATTGCGATACAGGATCGGGCGGCCGCTCTCGATCAGGATGATTAGAGAGATGATGAGGTACAAGGGAGAACAAAGGATAATTAGGGCGAGCGCGCCGACAATGTCGATGCCGCGTTTGATGATGCGACCCCAGCCGGTGAGTCTAGTTTGGCGCAATTCAATAATCGGAATGCCGGCAATAGTAGATACGGCCATGTTGGTCGAGATGGTAGCGAATAAAT
>CAYUSO010000023.1:4485-6876 GCA_964447395.1 uncultured Rhizobium sp. | reverse complement strand
CACACCGCGTCGCTGCTCTACTCGCAGCCGGAGACGAAGGCGTACGCGAAAAAGTACCACTTCGCGATCAAGAACGACGCGATGAAGGGCGTCGGTCTCTTCGTCGCCCGGTTCGCGCGCGCGCTCGCCGCGGAGAAGCGCTTCAACATCTCCGCCGAGACCTTCGCGAAGGAGGCGTGGGGCGACGCCGAGATCGCCGGCCTCGTCGCGCAGCAGAAGGCGCTCGTCGCGCAGTCGGCGGCGGCGGGCGGCATCCTCGTGCCGCAGCAGTTCGCGCCCGAGATCATCGAGCTGCTCCGCGCGAAGAGCGTGATGCGGCAGGCGGGCGTCCGCCAGCTCTCGATGCCGAACGGCAACATGACGCTGCGGCGCCAGAACGGCGGCGGCACCGCGTACTACGCCGGTGAGTCGTCGAACATCACGCCGAGCACGCAGAGCCTCGACCAGATCAACGCCGTCGCGAAGAAGCTCACGGCGATCACGGCGGTCTCGAACGAGATGCTCCGCTCGCCGGACGCGTCGGCCGACGCGTTCGTTCGCGACGACCTCGCGAAGGTCATGGGTCTGCGCGCCGACCTCGCGATGATCCGCGGCGACGGCACGGCGAACACCCCGAAGGGCGTCCGCTACCTCACCACGTCGACCAACGTCTTCGCGCGTACGCAGGCCTCAAGCTCTGGCTCGACGCTCGCCGAGGTCACGCTCGACGGCTTCAAGATGCAGCGCTACGTGGCGGACACGGACGCGGACATCTCGACCGGCTTCTGGCTGATGAACCCGAAGCTCGAGTACGCGCTGAAGCAGTACCGCGACGGCAACGGCAACTTCGCGTTCCTCGCCGAGATGGTCGCGGGCCGCTGGCTCGGCTTCCCGTACCACGTCACCACGCAGATCCCGAACAACCTCGGCGGCGGCGACGAGGCCGAGCTGTACTTCGTCGTCGGCTCCGAGTGCATCATCTTCGACAAGACCGACCTCGTCATCGACGTGTCGAGCGAGGCCGCCTACCACGACGGTTCGGCCGTCGTGTCCGCCTTCAGCCGCGACGAGAGCGTGATCCGCACGATCTCCGAGCACGACTTCAACATGCGCCACCAGGGCAGCGCCGCGGTGCTGACCACGGTCGACTGGCCGACCTAGTCCGCAGCGTGGACTCAGGCTGACCAGAACGCACAGAGGAGACACGAGAGATGATCGCAACGAACATCGGCGCGTACGCGCTCCCGCAGATCGGCACCGCCGCGAAGGCGGCTGGGTCCGAGACCATCAACGGCACGGGCATCGACCGCATGACCCAGGGCGCGCAGCAGGGCTGGCTGTCCTGCGTCCTGGTGCTCAACGTCGGCACCGAGACGGGCTCCCCGAGCTCGTTCACGGCCGACTGCAAGCTCCAGGAGAGCGACTCGAGCGGCTCGGGCTACACGGACATCAGCGGCGCGTCGGTCACGCAGCGCACGGCCGCGGGCCAGGCCTTCGTCAACGTCAACCTGAAGGGCGTGAAGCGGTACATCCGCGCGGTCACGACCGTCGCGATCTCGGGCGGCTCGTCGCCGACGGTCCCCGTCGCGGCGACGATCGTGCTCGGCGGCGCGATGCGCGACACGGCGACCACGCCCACGGCGTAGTCGTCGCCCACGGCTGACACCAGAACCGGAGCGCTCCGTGTGAGCGCTCCGGTTCGCTCTCATCGGAGGAACAACACCCCATGCAGGCCACCCAAGAGCGCGTGCCCGTCAAGTTCACGAAGAGCGCCCCGCCCTACACGAAGGACGAGGTCGCGTGGTTCCCACGCGCGCAGGCGACCACGATCCAGGACCGCGGCCTCGGCCTCGTAATCTCGAAGGACGAGATCCCCAAGCCGCCGAAGCCCGAGCCCGAGGAGCCGCGCGTCCGCGTGCAGTTCACGCGCTCGCATCCGCCGTACACGGAGAACGAGCACGGGACCTTCGTGAAGTCGTACGCCGAGAAGCTCGTGCGCGGCGGCGTCGCGCGCCTCGCGCCGCTGTCGGCGGCCGAGGTCGCGGAGCGCGAGAAAAACGAGAAGGAGCGCGCCGATCTCGCGGCGAAGCCGGGCGTCCCGAAGCTCGTCCGCGAGATGACGACCGATCAGCTCGAGCAGTTCATCACGAACACGGTGAAGGCCGTGCTCGGGAAGGCGAAGTGAAGTCGATGGCGATCCAGAAGGTCACGTTCTCCCAGCACCACGGCCCGTACAACCCGGGCGACGTCGCGGGCTTCGATCCGGCGAAGGCCGCCGAGTTCGTCGCCGCCGGCAAGGCGCGCCTCGTCGAGGAGCCGAAGCCCGAGCCCAAGGCGGCGCCGAAGAGCGAGCCGAAGGCGAAGGCCGCCGAGTTCGTCGCCGCCGGCAAGGCGCGCCTCGTCGAGGAGCCG
>CAYUSO010000023.1:0-4385 GCA_964447395.1 uncultured Rhizobium sp. | reverse complement strand
GGCGAAGGCCGCCGAGTTCGTCGCCGCCGGCAAGGCGCGCCTCGTCGAGGAGCCGAAGCCCGAGCCCAAGGCGGCGCCGAAGAGCGAGCCGAAGGCGAAGGCGGTCGCCGAGGCCCCGAACAAGATGGCGGAGGCCACGGTCACGAAGTGACCCGGTGACGCATGGCGCTCTCGATCCACGCACTGACGACCTGGGAGACGATGCAGGCCGAGCTCGGCCTATCGGGCACGTCTGACCAGACCGTCATCGAGCGGCTCATCAACGCCGCGAGCGAGGAGATCGAGCGCGTCGCGCAGCGCCACTTCGAATACGTGGCCGGTCACGCCGAGCGCGTCGCCGGCCACGGCACGAACCTCCTGATCGTCTCCCACACCCCGATCCGGAGCATCGCCGCGATCGACTACATCGACGGCGCCGGGCTCGTCTCGCACAGCTACGCGTCGACGGAGTACGCGATCCACGACGCGAAGGCGGGGCTCGTCGCGTGGACCGGGGGCACGGACGTGCTCCGCGGCAACGTCAGCGGGTGGCCGTGGACTGCCGACGCGGCCGGCGAGACCATCCGTGGCGAGCCGCTCCCGGGCTCCGAGCGCAAGGCGCTGCGCGTCGTCTATGACGGCGGGTGGGTCACGCCCGAGCAGGCGCGCGCGAACGCGGGCATGGCCCGCGACCTGCCGTACGACCTCGAGCAGGCGTGCATCATCGCGGTCGCGTCGTGGTGGAAGCGCCGCGGCTCGGACGTCACGGTCTCGAACCACAGCTCGGCGCAGGGCTCGTCGGTCACGTACCGCGCGCCTGCCGAGGGCAACTCGGTCATCGGCACGATCCCCTCGGGGATGCTGCCCCTCGAGTCCGCGCAGATCGCACAGCGCTACCGGAGGGTCGTGTAGTGGCGACGCCGAAGCGCACGCTCGTCGTGCAGAACCTCAAGACGACGCTCGAGGGCATCACGGTCGCGGGGGGCTACAACCTCACCGTCGCCGAGGTGGAGATCTCACCGGAGATCGCGGACGTCACGCAGCACCAGCCGGCGAGGCGTCCGTACATCGCGATCGTCGAGCAGAACGAGCGGCCCGTCGAGTTCCCCGGGCACACGCGCTCGGAGGTCGACATCGACCTCATCGGCTACGTCAACGCGAGCTCGTCGTCGAACGCCACGTTCGAGGCGAACAAGCTGCGCAACGACATCCGCAAGGCCGTCTTCGTCGACGTGCGGCGCGGCGACAACCCGGACGTGGCGGGCGACAAGAACGCGATCAACACGCGACTGCGCGCGATCGACGCCGCGCACGACGGCAACCAGAAGCACGGGATCATCGTCGTCGGCCTGACGATCGTGATCATCGAGGGGTTCACGGAATGAGCACGAAGGACGTCCCCATCGCGGTGCGCTACATCGGCCCCGCGCCGTGTCCGGTGCGTCAGGGCGAGCGTCGCTTCGCGCCGGGCGAGATCATCACCGGGTCGCTCGATCTCATGGCGGAGCTCGCGGCCCGCGCAGACTTCCAGGCCGTCACCGAGGAGCACCCGGGCGCCGTCACCGATTCACCCTCGCCCGTCGCGGACGGCGCCGAGGATGCCGCGAGCGATCGCGGCGAGGAGTAGACGATGGGCGTGTCTCAGACCCACGCGCTTGGCCGCGAGAGTCGCTTCTACGCGCGCCGCGAGACCACCTACGCGACGTACGTCCAGCCGGGCGCGACGCACGCAGCGCGCGTCAAGAAAGCGGACATCAAGTACGACCAGGAGCGCCGCAACCGCGCCGACGCGCGGCAGACGCGGTCGCTCATGGAGCGTATCACCGGCATCAAGAACGTCGAGTGGATGGCCGAGCTGTACGTGCTGCCGAGCGGCACCGCCGGCACCCCGCCCGACGTCCACGATCTGCTGCGCTGCGCGATGGGCGGCTACGCCAACTCGCCGGGCACGTCGGACACGTACAGCCTCGCCGACGGGCAGAGCGCGCTCGCGAGCTGCACGATCGCGCACGAGATGAGCGAGACCGTGAACCGCCAGGCGACGGGCGCGTTCGTCGAGTCGATGAAGGTCTCGGTCAAGGGCGGCGACGAGCCGGTGTTCGCGTTCGCGGGCGGCGCCTCCGACTACGTGCACACGGGCCCGGCGACGCTCGGCGCGGCGATCACGTACGTCGCCACGCCGATCACGAGCGTCACGCTCACCGCGGGCACGGCGCCGAACATCGACACGAACTCGGTCATCCAGATCGACGGCAACGACAACGGCGGGGCGGGCTTCCTCGTCACGGCGGGCGGCGGCACGACGACGCTGACGATCAGCCCCGGGATCTCGGTGTCGGTGGCGAACGGCGCCGAGGTGCTGCCGTTCGTGCCGACGGAGACCGTCGCGGGCTCTCCGATCGCGAGCATCCTCGGCAGCCTCACGCTTGCCGGGGTGTCGCTGCCGATCACGGAGTTCGAGCTCGAGGTCAAGAACAACATCAAGGCGCTCAAGGACCAGGCGTTCACGGCGGCGACGCCGGACTACATCGTCGGGTTCCGCGAGGTCACGGGCTCGATCAAGCTCCGCGCGCGCAAGGACCAGATCATCCGCCTCGGCAACTACAAGAACGCGATCGCGACGACGCAGGCGATCGTGGTGACGTGCGGCTCGACGGCCGGCGCGCGCATGGTGATCACGGTCCCGTACGCGGAGATCGACAAGGCCGCGCTCGACGTGCCCGAGGTCGACGAGGCGATGATCACGCTCCCCTTCGTCGCGCTCGGCTCGAGCGGCGCGGACGAGCTGACGATCGCCTTCACCTGAGAGGTTCGCGTGGCGGGGTACTCGGTCACGGTCTCGTCCTCGCTGGGCCTCATGGCGAGGACGATGGAGAAGCGCGCCGCGAGCGACCTCGCCCGGGGCGTGCTTCGCGCGGCCGAGTACGCCTCGGGCCAGATCCGGCGCGAGGTCGCAGCCTGGACGTCGAACACCTCGACGCGGAAGACCGGGGCGCTCGCGCGGAGCTTCGTGCCGACGCTCGTGAAGAGCGACCCCCGCGTGATCCGCGCGGGCTCGTACTCGGCGCTGCCGTACGCACGCATCCACGAGCTCGGCGGCGTCATCCGCGCACGCAACGCTCGAGCCCTCGCGATCCCGCTGACGCCGCAGGCGCGACGGATGAGCCCGCGGCAGTTCGGCAACCTCGTCTACATCCACCGCAAGCCCCGGCTCCCGATCCTCGCGCAGGTGATCGGGAAGGGGCGCATCAAGCCGCAGTACGTCCTGAAGTTCCAGGTGCGGATCTCGGCCAAGCACTACATCGCGCGCGCGCAGAAGAGCGCGGCGCCCGGCATCGAGAAGATCATCAACCAGACCGTCGCCCGCGTGATGCGGGGACGATGAGGAGGAACGAACCCCCATGCTGCTCGACATCATCAAGGCCGCCGACGACGCGGAGCGCCCGAAGCTCTACCCGGACATCGCGAACAACCTCGAGCTCCCCGAGGCGGAGCGCGCAGGCTTCCTGATCGGGCACTGCTCCGAGCGCGAGCTGCGCGCGATCTCCGACCGCCTGAACGCGAAGTTCAAGGTCACGAAGAAGACGTCGAAGCAGGCCTATCGCACGGCGGTCCGCCAGACCGAGGCGGTGACCGAGGCGGTCATCGAGAAGTACGCCGAGCCGTTCGGCTGGAAGGCGAAGGTCGACGGAGGCGAGCCGAAGGCGATCACCACGATCGCCGAGCTCCGGGAGACGCTCGGTGCGTGGCGCGGTCACGCGCGCGAGGTGCGCGAGATGTGGAGCGAGGTCTACGACGCCATCGTCTCCGGCTCGACGCCCGACGAGGACCTCCTGGGGGAATAGACCTCGCCGCTCGGTTCCACCTGAGCGGCGATGACGAGCGGTGGGGGTGGGGGTGCTCGAAGTGCAAGGGCCCGGAGTACCGCAGTCAGGATCGGCTTCGCGAGGCACGCAACTGCTCCGGCCGGAACAAGGCCGCGGGCGAGTCGCTCGGCTTCGCGTGGGCGCCTTCGCTGCGCCGCTGCCCGTGGTCGGTCATCCCGCCGACGCACCCCGCGTGGGACCAGATCGCCGTGTGGCAGGAGTGGAAGCGCTTCGACGTCCTGCCGCGCGCTGGAGACATGCTCGACCAGGACCCGACCACCGTCGCGACGATCCGCATCTGCGAAGGCGTCCTCGGTGAGCACCAGGCGAAGGCGCAGCGCGAGCAAGAGCGGAAGCTGAAGGCGATGCAGAGCGAGGCCGAGAAGGCGAAGAGAGGGCGACGATGAACGATCAGCGCGTCGGCATCACGATCGAAGTCACCTCCGACGACCTGACGCGCCTCATCCGCGAGATGGTCCGCGGCGAGAAGGAGGCCGAACGGCTCGAGCGTGCCGCGCGCGAGACCGCAAAAGCGCTCGC
>CAYUSO010000022.1:0-11584 GCA_964447395.1 uncultured Rhizobium sp. | reverse complement strand
AGCGGAGTCGAGGGGTAGGAAAGCAAACTCATAACCCCTCGACTCCGCTCGGGGAGCTAAGAATTTTGCTCGAGGAGCTAAGAATTTTGTCCATCAAGGGATAGTCGCCGCAATTTTCTAAATGAATTAATTGCTATTTTCCTTCCCTCTTCCTAAGTTTTCGCACCTCATTTCTTCGCTGCATTCGTAGCAAAAAAATCAAAATAAAATTCATACCAACCCAATCATATCAAGGCTTTGCAATGGAAGTAAAAATTAAAAATACTTTTGATAAAAAACTAAAAAAAGATTATCAAATCACGATTCCAAATCAGTTAATCGAAACACGTATTTCTGATTATATCGCAAAAATTCGCGGCAATTTTTCTCTTAAAGGGTTTCGTAAGGGCCAAGTTCCAACCGAGGTGATAAAGGAAAAATACGGCAAGTCGATTATGGCTGACGAGGCGGATAAAATCATTTCCGACACGCTAAAAAAAATTGTTTCTGACAATAAATTCAAACTTGCGCTTTCGCCAAAAATCGATGTTAAAACCTTCGAAAGCGGCAAAGATATTGAGTTCACAGCTTCTCTCGAACTTTATCCGCAAGTGCCTGAAATCGAATTAAGCAAAGTTAAAGTGACCGCTAGAGAGCCTGAAATCGCGGCTTCCGATCTCGACGAATCTCTCAACAAATTGCTAAAATTTTATCGTAAATGGAACGCTAAAGACGCTTCTTACAAAGCAAAAATCGGCGATTCGGTGAACATCGATTATGTCGGAAAAATCGACAAAAAAGAATTTGAGGGTGGAGCTGCGAAAGCTTACCAACTCGAGCTTGGCAGCAAATCATTCATCGATAATTTTGAAGAACAATTGGTGGGAAAAAAAGCTGGCGATGAAGTTCGCGTCAAAGTGAAATTTCCGAAAGAATATCACAAAGAAGAATTCGCCGGAAAAGCTGCGGAATTTGATGTGAAAGTGAATGAAGTTTTAACCGCAGAAATGCCGGAAATTTCTGACGAATTTATCAAAACTAATTTCGGTTTAGAAAATAAAGAAAAGTTGATGGAAGCTGTAAAGAAGCAGATCGAAGACAGCTACACCAACATGTCGCGCACGCTTTTCAAAAAAGAATTTTTCGATTTCTTGAACAAAAAACACGATTTCGATTTGCCTGCAGGACTAGTCGAAGAGCAGCTTGTCAGCATTTGGGCTGAAACTGAGGAAGAGCTAAAAACCAATCCGAATAAATTCAAAAACGATAAGGAAAAAGAAAAAGCCAAAGAAAAAAAACGCGAAGTCGCACAGCGCATGATTCGCTGCGGCATGATTCTTTCTGACTTGGCGCAAAAGCACAAAGTTGAAGTGACTAACGACGACGTAAATAAAGAACTCGGGAAAATCTTGGCACGCTTTCCTGGCCAAGAAAAAGCCGCAGTCGAATATTACCAAAAAAATCCGCAAGCCGTTCAACAGCTTCGTGGCTCTATAATCGAAGAAAAAACCATCGATTTTGTTCTAGCCCAACCTTCGCTTGAAAAGAAAAAAATTTCTTTGAAAGAGTTCGACAAGGTTTGGCAAAAATCGAATGAAGAATGATGAGCCACGCTCGTCATCCTGAACTAGCTTCAGGATCTAAAACTGAATTTTTTATTTTATGAACGACATCATCGACGCAGTAAAACTAGTCACTTTTCCAATTCACAAAGAGGGCTATAAATTCATTCTAATCTTCGCTTTGGTGACGGCAATTTTGGCGTTATTAAGCAGCACTCTTGGTCTCATCGGCATTGTTGCAACATTGTGGTGCGTGTTCTTTTTTCGCGATCCTGAACGCATTATTCCAATCGAAGAAAATATCATCGTCAGCCCAGCTGATGGCGTTGTCACCCGCGTCGAATATGATGTTGAAGCGCCAGAAGATTTAGGATTCGGCAAGAAAAAATTTAACAAAATCACCATATTTTTAAACGTGTTCAATGTTCACGTAAACCGCGTCCCAGTTGGTGGAACCATCACTCAAGTCAAATATAAACCAGGAAAATTTTTGAGTGCTAATGCCGAAGAAGCGAGCGAAGAAAATGAAAGAAATTCCGTTGTCGTAAAAACCGCAAACGGCACAGAAGTAGTATTCGTGCAGGTCGCGGGCTTAGTTGCGCGTCGCATCATTTCTGATCTAAAAGAAGGTCAAGCCGTCACAATCGGTGAGCGCTACGGCATCATCCGCTTCGGCAGCCGCGCAGATCTTTACTTCCCAGAAAATGTCGAAATCAAATCCCTCGTCGGCCAAACCATGGTTGGTGGGGAAACTGTGATTGCGAAATTAAATTAAAAAACTGAAGAGTCGTAAGTTGTGAGTCGTAAGTCGTAAGTCAAACCGAGTTCGGAGTGACTTACGACTTACGACTTACGACTTACGACTCCACAAAATCCGACTTCCCATGCGCTCTCCAAATATTTTAAAACTTGCCTCGAAACGTGAAGAAGCTCGCATCGGCGGCGGTCAGAAGCGAATCGATATTCAGCACTCTAAAGGAAAATTAACCGCTCGCGAAAGAATCGAAGTTTTGCTCGATCCAGATTCTTTCGAGGAATATGGCCTTTATGTCGAACATCGCTGCGCCGATTTCGACATGGAAGATAAAAAGCATCCGGGCGATGGAGTTGTGACGGGACAAGGCACAATCAACGGCCGTCTCGTTTTTGTTTACAGTCAAGATTTCACCGTGATGGGCGGATCATTAGGTGAGGCTCATGCGAAAAAAATCTGCCAAATTTTAGATCGGGCGATGCAAGTCGGCGCGCCAGTTATTGGCATCAATGATTCCGGCGGAGCGCGCATCCAAGAGGGCGTTGATTCTCTTGGTGGTTATGGAGAAATTTTCCAACGCAATATCGATGCTAGCGGCGTTGTTCCGCAAATTTCTCTAATCATGGGGCCATGCGCTGGCGGCGCGGTTTATTCGCCAGCTCTCACCGATTTCACGGTGATGGTTGAGGGTTCTTCCTACATGTTCGTCACTGGTCCTGATGTTGTAAAAACCGTCACTCATGAAACTGTTTCGCAAGAAGATCTCGGCGGTGCTTCAGTCCACGGAGCCAAGTCTGGCGTGGCTCATCTTACTTTCAAAAGTGATATTGACGCGCTTTTACAAACTCGTCGTTTGATAAATTTCTTGCCGCTTTCGAACCAAAAACAATTGCCGCAAATTCCAACTGACGACGAGGCAGACCGCGTCGATGTTGCGCTCAACACGCTTGTTCCGGAAAATCCAAATCAGCCTTACGACATGTCAGAGTTGGTCGAAAAAATTCTCGATGAAGGAGATTTTTTTGAGATTCAGTCAAATTATGCCAAAAATATCATGATTGGTTTTGGTCGTTTGGAAGGCGAAACTGTAGGGATCGTAGCCAATCAGCCAATGCATTTGGCTGGATGTTTGGATATTAAAGCCAGCGAAAAAGGCGCGCGTTTTATTCGCTTTTGCGATGCTTTTAACATTCCGATTTTAACTTTTGTTGATGTTCCCGGATTCTTGCCTGGCACGGATCAAGAGCATGCCGGCATTATTCGTCACGGCGCAAAATTGCTTTATGCTTATGGCGAAGCAACGGTTCCAAAAATCACCGTCGTCACGCGCAAAGCCTACGGCGGTGCTTATATCGTGATGAATTCCAAACATTTGCGCGGCGATGTGAACTATGCTTGGGCTAATGCCGAAATCGCCGTTATGGGCCCAGAAGGCGCGGTTGAAATCATCTTCCGTGAAGATGCAAAAAATCCAGAAAGCAAAGCAAAACGCGTCGCCGAATATCGCGACAAATTCGCTTCGCCTTTCGTTGCCGCTTCTCGTGGCTTCATCGATGAAGTAATTCGTCCTCAAAATACCCGCAAAAGAGTCTGCGCTTCCCTGCAAATTCTGAAAAATAAAAAAGTTCAGAAGCCTTGGAAGAAGCACGACAACCTCCCTCTGTAATAAATCTCGAAAATGACTAAAGAACAAAATGATCAGCCAAAGCCTATATTTCCTGGCTTTGGCTTTCTTGCTAATTGGGAAAATAAAATGAAGGAAGGTGGCGTAGTGACCGCACAATGCACACTTCACGCCTTGCAGAGACAAGCATTTCAAAATGCCAAAACGGCGATTGATCTTGGAGTTGGCCATCACTTCCTTGACGACCTAAGAAAAAAAGGTCTTGGCGTTGTCACTAAAGGCTTGTCAGCGCGTTTTGGCTATGTGTTTCTAACCATGTTGCCAGCAAATGCTGCTCGTCGTGAGTTTGCTGATCTTTATCCTCAATCATCTCCCTACACTCAAGCCGCTCTCGCTACTACAATTGAAACATTGCCCGGCGCAGCTTTTGAAGCCGATGCCGCAAAAGCAGTGATGAAGCGCGCTGGGGTTGAGTTGTCCGACAAGCCATTGAATTTTTTTGATCCAAAATTTCGTGCAGCTTACTCCGCTGCAGTAATTCCATATTCATGTCGCAATGGTTTGGGATGGCTTGCCGCCTTTATGGTTAGACCAGAAGGAGAAATTAAAGCCGGCGAAAGATTTATGATTGGAGCCTTTGCTGGCGCGGTTTCTGCGCCTCTTGATACAATCGGCAGCAGAATGATGATGCAAGCAGCGCGAAATCAACAAGAGGCACAAAGTTTAGCCACAACAGTTGCGGGAGCGGCGGTTGAAACCATCGGAAATATTTTTCGTGATCCTAAAGAATTTGCTCGTGTCGTTGGAAAAGGCGCGGCATTTCGTGCTTTACCCGGCGGCGTTGCGGCGCTGATTTTTTCTGATAAAGGGGCGGAAGTTATTGGTGATTCCCAACGGGTAATGCTCAATGCTTTAGTCGCCTTGGGAGAATCTGCGCAATCAGTTTTTGATGGAATGTTTAAGTCTGATGAGCCGAAAAAACAGGCTGAAAAAGCTTCGGCACAGAGAGTTCAGAAGGAAGAAAACAAAACTAGATAGAAAAGCTGACTTCGGTCTCGTCTAAGAAGATTTTTGATTATCTCTCGATTTTTTCTGGGCAGAAGCTAGGGCTCCCGCGGCTATCACAACTCCACTTGGCGGAGAATCCGCAAGCCATTTTGCATATCCTCTTAACCTATTTGCGTTGCTGGCTCCATAGCTTTCTACCTCAACTTTTCCTTGCAAATTGCGTCGCATCAAAACTTCTGAGCCTGCGAATAATATCGATGGATTGTAGGTTTTTTCTGTTATTGCGGTTTCGAGTTCCGCTTCCCGCAAAGCTCTGGTAAGCCTTTCTAGCACAGCATCGCGACATTCTCTAGATTTTTGTGAAAGCCTCTCTGGAGATGAACAATTTTTTGCGCTGCAGAAAACTGCAGTTATTTCTCTCGGTCTTATTTTTTGAATAATTTCAGCCATGGCTGCGCTATCATCAAAATCTTGCGAGGAGTGAAGCATCGCCATTTTATCGTCATTTATCAGGCAGATAGCGGCGCAATATTGCAAATTATCTGTTCTCAAAGCGATATCTTCTGATCCCGCTATTTCCCAGCTTCCAGCCTCTCCCCGCACATATTTTGCTTTTTTAATCGCAAAAGATTTTTCCCTTATTTCTTCGGGCAATTTTTTGGTAATTCTTCTGGCGGCATCAGAGATTCCTCTAAAGATCGAGACTATTGGTCGCATAGCTAATTTGAGTTCGATTGATTTTTCCGCCTTTAAAAAGCAGCAAAACAAATAATCAAAATATTTTTTGCCCTTACTCTTTGGGACGTGCGGGATTTTTCGCTAGCCGCTATAAATCATCTTCAGGCAGTCATCGTAAGAAAAAAGTTGCAGCAGATTTTGATATTTTTGCGCCAAAGTTTCGTGATTTTTGTGCAGAATTATTTCGGCATTTTTGCGCGCGATTTTTAGCAAATCAGCATCGCGGCTTAAATCGGCAATTCTAAATTCTGGAAAGCCACTTTGTTTGGTGCCAAGCAATTCGCCGCTTCCGCGCATTTTTAAATCTTCTTCGGCGATAAAAAATCCGTCATTTGATTCGCGTAAAATGTTGAGGCGTTTGCGTCCGTTAGCTCCAAATTTTTTTCCGTAAATCAAAATGCAGAAAGATTTTTTTTCCGATCTGCCAACGCGTCCACGCAATTGATGAAGTTGTGACAGGCCAAAATTTTCAGAATTTTCGATTAAAATTACCGTCGCATCTGGCACGTCAATTCCAACTTCGATGACTGTTGTTGAGACCAATATTTTCAAGTCTCCATGTGCAAAATCCGCCATCACTTTTTCCTTCTCTTTTTCCTTCATTTTTCCGTGCAGTAATCCGATATTTTTTTCGCCGAAAATTTTTTGTAACTCGTTAAATTTTTTCTTTACCGAGGCTAATTCCATTTCATTTTCTTCATCAATTGCCGGGCAGATCCAATAAATTTTTTCACCGCGTGAAACCGCGCGTTTCATGGCTTCGTGAAGTTCAGCAGATTTTTCTTCTGACATGATTAACGTTTCAATTTTCTGCCGATTTTTTGGTTTTTCATTCAGAATCGAAATATCCATATCGCCATAAAGACCCATCATCAAGCTGCGCGGAATGGGCGTTGCACTCATTAGCAACACATCAACATCTTCGCCTTTTTCAACCAATTTTAGGCGCTGCATTACACCAAAAAGATGTTGTTCATCAATCACCGCAAGGCCGAGATTTTTAAATTTTACATCATCTTCCAAAACCGCGTGAGTGCTGATTAGAATGTCAATTTCTCCCGCGGATAATTTTTCTAAAATTTCAGATTTTTGTTTCTTTGTTGTCGCCGAGGTAAGAAGCGCGAGGCGAATTTTAAATTTTTCTAAAAACTTGTAGAAGTAGGCCAGATGCTGTTTGGCGAGCACTGTTGTTGGTGCAATTACGGAGCATTGTTTTTGTTGTGAGATGGCGGCAAGGCAGGCAGCAATTGCGACGATCGTCTTTCCGCTTCCGACATCTCCTTGCAAAAGTCGGAGCATTTTTTTGTAAGAAAAAATTTCTGCTTCAATTTCCGTAATTGATTTGAGCTGCGCCTTTGTTAGCTGAAATGGCAATTGCGATAAAAATTCTTGTGCTAAATTTTTTTCCGCTGCGATAAATTTCCCCCCATTTAGGGGGAGGTCGCGCGTTTGTGACGAAGTCACAAGTTGCGCGGCAAGGGGGTGCAGATCTTTTTTCCCCCCATTTAGGGGGAGGTCGCGCGTTTGTGACGAAGTCACAAGTTGCGCGGCAAGGGGGTGCAGATCTTTTTTATTTTTTTGTGAATTATTTTTGGCGAAAAATACGGCAATTTGCCAAGCAAGAAGCTCGTCGTAAGCGAGGCGTTTTATCGATAACTCCCTCTCCTCCTGCGGGAGAGGGTTGTGGGTAAAATTTCCGCGAGGGTGAAAATAATGCAAATTTTTTAATGCCTCGCCAAAGCTCATCCAGCCTTGCTGTTTTAAGAAATTCTCATCGATCCATTCGTCATTTTTTTCTGGAAGTCGCGCCAAAATTTCATGAATTTTTTGCGTCAGGAATTTTTGTGTAATCCCTGCCGCTAAAGGATAAATCACATTTAATTTTGGCAGTTTTTCGATCTCAGAAATTGGCACGATTTCTTGCGGATGAGCGATTTGATTCTCGCCTGCCAAACGCTGTAGATTGCCCAAAATAGCGATCTCTGAGCCAATTTTCATCTTGGCAATTTGGCTCGGAAAAATTTTAAAGAAAACGAGAGTGATGTATCCGGTGGGATTGTAGCAAATGATTTTGTAGGGCTGGCGCGGGTTTGCAGGTTTTACGTGTGCTTCAACTTTCGCTTTTACGATTACTAACTCGTCATTTTGTGCTTCGAATAAACGTGGACAAATCGAGATTTGTTCAGCGCGAATCGGTTTGTGCAAAAGTAAATCAAAGACTTTATCTCGTCCAACAAGCTGAGTTAAAAGCCTGGTGAGAGCGGGGCCGACGCGGTTTAGAGAAGAGAGAGGTTGTCGTAAAATTTCGTTATTTTTCATTCCTCGCCGCGCTGCTTGCGCCTGTTATCGTCGCGCTTCTTGATTGATTCGCGCTTGTCGTAAAGTTTTTTTCCGCGGCCTAATCCGATTAAAACTTTGGCGAGGTTTCTTTTGTTGAAGAAAATTTTCAGCGGTATGGCGGAATAGCCTTTTTCTTGAATTTTTCCGACGATTTTTTGCAGTTGTTTTTTGTGAACCAAAAGTTTGCGCGGCCTTTTCGGTTCGTGGTTGAAGCGGTTAGCACCTTTATATTCGGTGATGTTGCAATTGATCAAAAAAAGTTCGCCAGAATTTTCGGCGATGTAGGCTTCGCTAATGCTGGCTTTGCCTTCGCGAATTGATTTTACTTCGCTTCCAAGCAGCATAATTCCAGCCTCAATTTCTTCTTCGATTTCGTAGTTAAAGTGTGCTTTGCGATTAAGGATCTGCATTGATCGAATTGACTCTCGGTTAGTTGGCGTGATGACTAAATTGGTAATTGAACTTTATGTTGCAATTAAAAAACCCGTCCATAGTTTGCGCCGCCTCTCAATTTTAGCTGTTCTTCTAAAATTCCAACTTAACTAACTTCAAATCTAAATTTATGCCTCTTTACGAGACTGTTTTTATTGCTCGCCAAGATCTTAGCGCTGATGACGTTGACGCTTTAACCTCTAAGCTCGCCAAGATCATCACTGATGGCAATGGCAAGATCGTTTCCAAAGAATATTGGGGATTAAGAAACCTCGCTTTCGATGTGAAAAAAAATTCACGCGGACACTATGTTTTGCTCAATATCAACGCTCCATATGCCGCAGTTGCTGAGTTGAATCGCGTTATGAGCTTCAACGAAGATCTCATCAGAAACACAACTTTTGCTGTTGAATCTCATCAAGACGAGTCACCTTTGTTTGTTTCTAGCAATGCTAAAGATTACAAGGCTGGCAAGGTTCAAGGCAAAAAAGAGCCAACAAAACTCGACCTGGTTCTTGATCAAGTTCAATTCGATGTATAGGAGAAAAAATGGCCGTAAAAAATTCTAAAAATAACTACAATAACAACGCAGCCCCAACCAATAACGAAGAGGGTTACATCAAGGTTTCCTTGGTGAATCAAAGCGTGTTTATCAGAAAGAAAAAATCTTGCCCTTTGCGCGATATTTCTATTGCTGAAATCAACTATAAAAATCTCAAGCTTTTGAATAAATTTTTGTCTGAAAGAGGTAAAATTATTCCTAGCCGCATCACTAATGTTGAAGTCAAAAAGCAAAGAGCAATTGCCAATGCCATCAAGAAGGCGCGCCATTTGGCTTTGATTTCTCCGATCAAAAAAGATTCAAATTAATTTCCTAAAAAAATGAAAATTATTCTAACCGCTTCAGTTGCTAAACTTGGAAAAATCGGCGATGTAATCGTGGTGAAAAATGGTTATGCCAAAAACTTTTTGATTCCAAACAAGAAGGCGATCTCTTTCTCCACAGCCAATTATAAAATCTTCGAATCCAAGAAACATGAATTCGAACAAGCGAATTTAAAAAATCTTGATTCCGCTTCTAAAGTTAAAGCAAAAGTCGAAGGTAAAGATGTGATTATCATCGAGAACGCTTCTGATGACGGCAGACTTTACGGCTCAGTAAATTCTTCAGTAATTTCAGCAAAAATTAACGAAATGATCGGTGAAAAATTGGTTTCTCGCACCGACATTTTCTTGAAAAAGCCAATCAAAGAAATCGGTCTTTATGAAGTTGGTTTGGGATTACACTCCGAGCTTTCTTTCAATGTGCGCTTGATTGTCACTAGAAGTGAATCTGAAATTCCTGCGCTTTTAAAGGCTGATAAAAAATCATCAGGAAAATCTGAAGAAAAATCTGAACAAGTTGCGGAAGTTTCTGCTGAAGAAGTTCAAGCAGAAAAGCCAAAAAAAGTTAGAAAGAAAAAAGTTGAAGCCGCTGAGTAATCAGTTTTTGAATTTGTTAAAAAATAAAAAACCGCTTTCGAAATTAAATTCGAAAGCGGTTTTTTTGTTTTTCGAGGTTCGGTGATTTTGCGAAGATGGATCCCGAAACAAGTTCAGAATGACGGTTTAAGAAAATCTGCACGACAAGCTATCGTCTCTAACTCAAGTTGTTGTTTGGGGTTCAGAAGTCGTTATTCAGAACTCAAGCCATAGTTCGGAAACTCAAGCTGTCATTCGAACTCAGGCCGTCATCCCGAACTTGTTTCGGGATTTGTCTTTTGCGAGTCACGAGATCACCGTCAAAATAACCGCTAATTTTTGCTCAAAAAAATTTTACTTTTTTTTCTAGAAATTTTTTATTTTTTCAGAAATTTTTTTCTCCGCATAATCCGCAAAGCCTTAATCTATCTGTCTTCGCAGCCTTCAAAATTTTCATTCAAAAATTATTATTTTTTTTGATTAATGCTGTTGACAAGTAAAAATTGGGCGGTCTAATGCGCGCCCTTCTAATTTTTGGATGTTGGTTAAAAACAAATACAAGATTAGTTAGTAAGCTTTTTCTCCAGTTCGAATCAGAACTGAAAAATCATTTTTCGTCAGACTCCAAATTAACTCGAAAAGCGTTAATGCTTTCGAGCCTTTGAATGTTTGACCAAAATTTTTGAAAAAGCCGCGCTGTTTAAAATCGTAAATAATTGATAACTAGAGAATACCGCGATTAACGCGTGGCAGCAATGTCCGTGATAATCAGCGAATTCAAATAAACTGAAATGCGGTTCGAAAGAACTGCACAAAGCAAGTTTATCTCAAGCGAATCTTTATCCGGCATAGCTCGCAAGAGCGAAGACGGATTACTCAAAAATCGAAGGCAGATTTATTCTGCACATAGATTTGAAAAATAAGCAAAAGAAGGGCATTTGATGGATGCCTTGGCATAGGAAGACGATGAAGGACGTGACAGGCTGCGATAAGCCTCGGGTAGCTGCCAATAAGCTTTGATCCGAGGATTTCCGAATGGGGTAACCCGCTTTCTTTTAGAGAGCATCTCTAACTGAATTCATAGGTTAGGGAAGGAATACCCGGCGAACTGAAATATCTAAGTAGCCGGAGGAAAGGACATCAACAGAGACTCCGTTAGTAGTGACGAGCGAACGCGGACCAGGCCAGTCCTGGACATTTACAAATCAGAATAACCTGGAAAGGTTAGCCATAGTGGGTGATAGCCCCGTATGAATCGATGTAAATGACCAGGCTCGAGTAGGGCGGGACACGTGAAATCCTGTCTGAACATGGGTGGACCAGTTCATCCAAGCCTAAGTACTCTCCTATGACCGATAGTGCACAAGTACCGTGAGGGAAAGGTGAAAAGAACCCCGATAAGGGGAGTGAAATAGATACTGAAATCGAATGCCTACAAGCAGTCAGAGCCTCTTTAGGGGGTGATGGCGTACCTTTTGTATAATGGGTCGGCGAGTTAATTTTGTTGTGCAAGCTTAAGCCGTTAGGTGTAGGCGTAGCGAAAGCGAGTCCTAACAGGGCGTTTTAGTGCAGCGAATTAGACCCGAAACTAGATGAGCTAGTCATGGCCAGGTTGAAGGTAAGGTAACACTTACTGGAGGACCGAACTCATTAATGTTGCAAAATTACGAGATGAGCTGTGATTAG
>CAYUSO010000021.1:0-12179 GCA_964447395.1 uncultured Rhizobium sp. | reverse complement strand
CGTGAGGCGCTAGATCCTAAGTCTAGTGCGTCTGCCAATTTCGCCACGTCCGCAATGCTATGCCGCAGCGACTACGTCGATAGAAGTTCTGTTGTTACGCGCAGACTTTACGAATTTAACAACGCCGGCAATTTTAGCAAAAATCGTATGATCTTTCCCCATGCCAACATTTTTTCCTGGGTGCCATTTCGTGCCTCTTTGGCGAACGATAATGTTGCCAGCAATCACTTCCTGACCGCCGTATTTTTTAACGCCTAATCTTCTTCCCGCTGAATCGCGGCCGTTTCGTGAACTACCACCGGCTTTCTTCGTTGCCATGAGTACTCCTGAGTAAAATTATGCAGAAACTGAGAACCTGCTCAGCCCCACACGGCTATGCCTTAATTGATAAAATTTTTAACAAAGTTTGTTGTTGACGATGACCTTGTTTTCTGCGCGAATTTTGTCTTCTTCTTTTTTTGAAGATGATGACTTTATCGTTTTTAAAAGTTTTTACGATTTCAGCTTCAACCTTAGCGCCGCCTACTAGTGGGCTTCCAAAAGAAATTTCGCCTTGCTCGGTTTTCACCAACAAAACTTTATCCAAAGTGATTTTTGAACCAGCGTCGCCAGCAATTTTTTCGACAATAATTTTTTCATTTAGCGCAACGCGATATTGCTTTCCGCCAGTTTCGATAATTGCAAACATAGATTAAAACTTAAAGATTGAGCTAGAAACACCAGCATCTGTAAAAAGGGTCGCGCAACTTATGAATCATGATCTTTTTGTCAATCCGAATTTTTCAACAGAATGTTTGAGCAATATTTCGTCGCTAGAAAACGCCTTTATCCACAAGACGTAAAGGGTCGATTCCGTAGTCTGAAATGGATTTTAAACGCAGTGTTTTTGGCGATTTATCTTCTCTCACCGTTAATTCGTTTTAATCGCGGCGAAAACGCTCCGAATCAAGCAATTCTGATCGATCTTCCCAATAGCAAAGCCTATTTTTTCGCCATCGAAATTTGGCCGCAGGAAGTTTATTACCTAGCCGGAATCCTTGTCATCGCTGCGGTGATGCTGTTTTTTATCACATCGCTTTTTGGCAGAATTTGGTGCGGCTATGCTTGTTTTCAAACCGTTTGGACTGACATTTTTATCGCGCTAGAACGTCTATTTCAGGGCGATCGCAACCAACGCATTCTCCTCGATCGCAAAAAAAATGCCGAAAAATTTTTACGAAAAGGCGCGACTCATGCAAGTTGGATAATCGTCTCGCTCCTTACTGGCTATGGCTTCATCTGCTATTTCAACGATATTTTTCTGCTGACAAAAAATTTATTTCACGGCGAAATTTCCGTCACAGCCTTGGGCTGGATCCTTGGTATTGCTGGCTCAACCTACATCATGGCCGGTTTTGCTCGCGAACATGTTTGCACTTTTATGTGCCCATATTCGCGTTTCCAATCCGCCATGTTTGACAATAATACGCTAATAATTTCCTACGACGAAAAACGCGGTGAGCCGCGCGGAAAGTGGGACGGCAACGTTTCAAAAAAAAGCGGACATTGCATTGATTGCAAACAATGCGTCGTGGTTTGCCCAACTGGAATCGACATCAGAAACGGCTTACAAATGGAATGCATCGCCTGCGGACTTTGCGTTGACGCCTGCGACAATATGATGAAAAAAATTGGATTGCCGAAAGGCCTGATTCGCTATGATACTCTAGCGCATATGCTCGATCCAAAACCCGAAAAAAAATTTAAAATTCTTAAGCCACGAACTTTTTTTTACGCAACAATTCTGCTTCTTGTTTGCGGCTTAATGTTAAAAAATCTTATCTACAAAGCGACTTTGGAAATCAGTGTCATTCCTGATCGCAACCCAATTTTTGTAGTCATGGCCGACGGCTCAATTCGCAACGGCTATAACATAAAAATCACCAACAAACTTCATGAAAAAAAGATTTTCTCTCTGCAAATTTCTGCGCCACAAGAAGCGATTCTAAAAGGACAAAATTTCGATTTATCTCATTTCGAAGTCGCCGCCGGATCTTCAGAAACTTTTAAAACTTTCGTAATTTTACCAAAAGATTTTGCAGAAAAGAACGAGGAAGGACGTGGCTTGGTAGAGTTTGTGATTACTGATGAAAAAGAGGAAAAAAGAATTCAAGCGGTGTTTATCGGCAGATAAAGAAATTCTTTGGTGGACAAAATTCTCCACTCCCTGAGCAATTCTTAGTTCCCCGAGCAATTCTTAGTTCCCCGAGCGAAGTCGAGGGGCAAGGAGTTTGCTTTCCCGTCCTCGACTCCGCTCGGGGATCTGATTAGATTTTTACCCATTTCCCATCAACTTTTTTGTAGGAATTTTTCGGTTTAGATTTTGCAGCAAATTTTCCTTCTTCGTAAAAATAAAAAACGCGTGAAAACTTCGAAATAAAGGCTTCGGAAGGTTCGGATAAAAATACTAGATAATCTGCCTTGCTAGAATTTTCTTCTTTATCAGTGATCAAAATTGGCTGTCTTTCCATCACAAATTCGCGATCAGAAATTGTGACATGAGGAATGAATTTATTGCGGCCATAACTCCACAAACTTGCATCAATTTCTTTGACTTGATTTTGATTAGCGCAAAAAACTAGAGCCTTTTTCTTTTCCTCTAGAACCTTGATTAACAAAGGCGCAAGCGACTTGATGATAGTTTCGTCAACTTGATAAAAATTAATTTCTGATTTCATAAAAATTCTGAAAATTCGCGAATAACATCGCGATAAAGATCGCGCTTAAAACCAACAATGGCGCTGATGATTTTGTCTTTTTCAATCCATTTCCATTCCGAAAATTCTGGATCGCGCGTGTTGATATTGATGAGATTTTCGTCGCCAAAAAATTCGAGCAAATACCATCTCTGCCTTTGTCCGAGATACTTCCCGCCCCAAAATTTTTTCTGCAATTTATAGGGCAAATTATAGTAAAAATGACCACGACTTTTTTTGATTATCCTCACATTGGAATCATAAATTCCGGTTTCTTCTGAAAGCTCACGAAGCATCGCTGTATCATCATCCTCACCCGCATCAATTCCGCCCTGCGGCATTTGCCAAGCATCAGAATTATTGTCGATTCTCTTGCCGACAAAAATTTTTTTTTCGTGATTAATCAACATGATACCAACACCATTGCGATAGAGGTAGTCTGGCTTCTCCTTAACTTTTGCGAGTGGCGCTGACATTGACTTAGCGGATTGGTTGATTAGAAAACTGATTTGTTGATCCAACCTAAAAATCCTCTCAAACAAAATCAAACAATGAAATTTATTTCGACTCGCCTTGCTGCTCCAACCCTTTCTTTTGAGGAAGTTGTTTTGCAGGGGCTCGCTTCCGATGGCGGTCTTTACGTTCCAGAATTCTTGCCAAAATTTGACGAGAAAAAATTCTCCGAAATGAAAAAAATGAGCTACGAGGAATTATTTTTCGAAGTGACGCGCCATTTTATCGATTCAGAAATTGACGTCGAAGATTACAAAAAAATCATAAAAAAATCTTACGAAAATTTTTCGCACTCAGCCATCGCGCCTTTGAAGCAGCTAACTCCGAATCTTTTTCTTCTTGAACTTTTTCACGGACCAACTCTCGCTTTCAAAGATTTTGCGCTGCAATTTTTAGGAAATTTACTCGATCATTTTCTGCAAAAAAGAGGCGAAAGAATCGTGATTGTTGGAGCCACTTCCGGCGATACCGGCTCTGCCGCGATCCAAGGTTGCAAGGCCTGCAAGAATGCTCAGATTTTCATTCTTCATCCACACAAAAAAGTTTCTGATGTACAAAGAAAGCAGATGACCACGGTGATGGAAAAAAATGTTTTCAACCTTGCGCTGGAAGGAAATTTCGATGATTGCCAAGCGATGGTAAAAAAAATGTTTACTGATCAAACCTTCTTAAACGGCAAAAAAATGGTCGCGGTAAATTCAATAAATTTCGCCCGTATCATGGCGCAAATTGTTTATTACTTTTACGCCGGACTCAGACTCGGCGCTGATAAAACCGCAGTTTCATTTTCAGTTCCGAGCGGAAATTTTGGCGATATTTACGCTGGATTTTTGGCAAAAAAGATGGGCTTAAATATCAACAAACTCATCATCGCAACTAACTCGAACAACATTCTCGAACGCTTCATAAAAAATAATGATTACAGCAAATCAGAAATGATCGAAACCATCTCTCCAAGCATGAATATCCAGGTTTCGAGCAACTTCGAAAGATTGCTTTTTGACGCGCATAAAGCGACAAAATCAGAAAATAAAATGCCGCAAATCATGGCAGAATTTGAGCGCGATGGCTCGCTAAAAACTTCAGAAGAAGTGCTAAAAACCATTCAAAAAGAATTCGAAGCGTTTTCTGCTGATGACAAAATCACTAAAAAAACTATCAAAGAATTTTTTGATAAAACCGCTGAAATCCTTGATCCACATAGCGCTATCGGAGTTTACGCCGCTGAAGAATTTTCTAAAACTAAAAATTATTCTGGCGAAATTATTGTCGCTCTTGCCACCGCTCATCCGGCAAAATTTCCTGATGCTGTAATTGAATCTGGAACTCCCAAACCAGAATTGCCGCACTTCCTCAGAGGTTTAATGAATAGTGAAGAAAAATTCGAAGTGATCAAAAACGATCTCAATTTGGTCAAAGAATTTATTTCAAAAAGAGTGTAAATGGCTCCCATTATTGGCTTCGCACTATTGCTGCTAGTTTTTTCTATCGGAATCTTTTTGCCATTTTTTAATTTTTTTTCTTACAAAAAAATCCAAATTTCCGAGTTAGAAAAAATCTCATCTCAACTTGTCGCGGCAATTTTTTTGGCGGCACTGCTCACACAAATTTGTCTGATTTTTTCCTTCGTAATTTCTGATTATTCCGTCACCAATATTTACAAAAATTCACATCACTTAAAGCCGCTAATTTACAAAATTTCTGGCTCATGGGGAAACCACGAGGGATCAATGCTGTTGCTGATTTCTGTAATTTCTGCCTATACATTTTTCTTTGCTTTTTTTAGCAAAATTAACGCACAAAAAAAACTCGTAATTCTCTCTTCGCAAAGTTTTATCATCGCAACTTTTGCTGCTTTTACCGCCTTCACTTCCAATCCTTTTGAGAGAATTTTTCCCGTTCCAACTGAAGGTCTCGGCCTAAATCCGCTTTTGCAGGATATCGGTCTAGCGCTGCATCCGCCAATGCTTTACGTTGGCTATGTTGGATTTTCTCTGATTTTTTCTTTTGCTCTCGCTGGGCTTTTATGCGAAAAATTTGATGGCGAATTTGTTGCCAAACTCAAGCCTTGGCTATTTTTTTCTTACGCATTCTTAACTTTAGGAATCGGCCTCGGCTCTTGGTGGGCCTATCGCGAACTCGGTTGGGGCGGCTATTGGTTTTGGGATCCGGTAGAAAATATTTCGCTAATGCCGTGGCTTGCTGCAACCGCGCTAATTCACGCTGTAAAGCTGGTTGAGAAAAAAGAAATTTTCAAAAGTTGGAGCGCATTTTTAGCAATCCTGACTTTCATTTTATGCCTAATTGGAATTTTTCTAACACGTTCCGGAATCTTAACTTCGGTGCATTCATTCGCCATTGACGCTAGTCGCGGATTTTTTGTCATCGCTTTAATTTTGCTAATCGGCGGCACAGCTTTGTTAATTTTCGGCGCGAAAATGAATAGCTTATACTCATCTCGTGAAGCGAAAAATTTGCGCTCCAATTCCTCAACTCTGCTCGGAGAACTGCGGCTGATTTTATTCAACAATTACTTCCTTCTCCTTGCTTTGTTTATCGTGCTTCTCGGAACAGTTTATCCGATTTTTTCGCGCGGATTTTTCGATGAATTTATTTCAATTGGACCAAGCTATTACAACCAAGTTTTCAGCTTTTTAATCGTCCCATTTTTAATTTTTTTAGCACTCTCTTCCAACAAAAAAAATTTCCTGACACGCCGCAACGCCTTGATTTTCCTAGCCTCAACCGCACTCACTTCCCTAACATTTTTTTACCATCAGCAAGTAAATTTTTTACAAATCGTCATTTTATTTTTAGCAATTTTCACCGCCCTATCGCCTATTTCCTATCGCCTATCGCCCATGAACATAGCTCATTTCGCCTTCTCTCTCATCATCATCGGCATCGTTCTAACCACGTCATTTGGGCTTACGAAGGAAGTTAATCTGCAAAAAAATCAGTCGCTAAAAATCGGAAATTACGAATTAAATTTTAGCGAAATCGAATATTACGCCGGCAAAAATTTTATCGCCCGACAAGGAAATTTTGTGATCTCAGAAAATGGTAAAGAGTTGGGAAGCTTACAGCCACAACTGCGCTATTATCCGATCAACGAACAAACCACCAACGAGGCTTCGATTCGCCACGGAATTTTCGGCGATCTTTATTTGGTAATCGGCACTAAAGATGAAAATGAAAATTATGCCTTGCGCGCCTACTACAAGCCGTTTATTTACCTGCTCTGGCTCGGATGCTTTTTGATTTTTTTTGCAGCAATTTTGCAGATTTTTCAAAGTCAAAAATTCAAAATTAAATTTTAAAAATCATGAAATTCAAAATTTTCCAACCGACAAAATCCGCCATGCAATCCGGCAAAAAGAATACTAAAAAATGGCTGATGTTGCCAATCGAAGAATCTAGCATTCGCTCAATAAATCCGCTGACTGGATGGGTTTCGGCAAAAAATACTTCATCGCAATTCCGCTTTGAATTTTTGACCAAAGAAGACGCTGTAAAATTCGCCGAAAAAAGCGGATTTAAATATGAAGTTGAAGAAACGCGCGACGCAAAAATCACACCAAAATCTTACGCGGCAAATTTCACATCTTAATGCAAAAAATTACCGAGATTTTAGCGCAAAAAATTAACGAAAATCATGAAAAGATTGCGGAATTTTTTGCAGAAAAATTTTCACAAAATCCGCCGCTTTTTTACAACTCAACCGACTTACGTCACAATGGCGTAAAAATTGCGGCGATTGATACGAACTGCTTCCCCGCTGGCTTCAACAACCTTTCCGAAGATTCAAAAACTCTGGCAAAAAAAATCGCTGATGATTTTTTTAACAAAAATTTTCCGACGGCAAAAAAGATTTTAATCATTCCAGAAAATCACACGCGCAATTTTCGCTATCTACAAAATCTCAAAGATTTGAGCGAAATTTTGGCAGAAAAAAGAGAGGTAAGAATCGGAACTTTGATTCCGGAACTAAAAGAAAAAACTGCGATTGACCTAGAAAATGGCGGCTCAATCACAGTTCATCCTTTAGTAAAAAAATCTGAAAAAATTTCTACAATCGATGATTTTGAAGCTGATGTAATTGTGCTAAACAACGATCTCACCGATGGCATTCCAGAAATTTTTTACGACTTGAAAACTCCAATAATTCCATCGGAAAAAATGGGTTGGCATCGTCGAACAAAATCTCATCACTTTGATATCTACAACCAATTGGTTGTTGAACTTGCGGAAATTTTAAAAATTGATCCTTGGCTAATTTCTTCAATGCATCGCACTTGTGACGATGTCGATTTCAAACAACAAAAAGGCATGAAATGTTTGGCAACTCATGTTGATGAATTGATCGAAAATTTGCGCAAAAAATATGTCGAACATGGCATTGATGACGAACCTTACTGCTACATTAAAGCTGACAATGGAACCTACGGAATCGCGGTTTGGCCAGTTTTTTCAGGAAAAGAAGTTTTGGAAATAAACAAAAAAGAACGCAATAAAATGAACATGCTCAAAGGCTCAATTCAAACTCACAAAGTGATGATCCAAGAAGGCATAAAAACTATTGATAAAATCGACGAAAAAATTGCTGAACCGATGATTTATCTGATCAATGCCGAAGTGGTCGGAAACCTTTTCCGCGTAAATGAAACTCGTGACGAAAAAATCAGCTTAAATTCATCTGGCGCTAATTTTTTTGATCTAAGAAATTTAGAAGAAAATCGTTTAAAACTTGGTTCAGAAAAAAATAACATCACCCCAATTTATTCACTAATTGCAAGGCTCGCCGCCCTCGCCTCTTCAATCGAATATTCACAAATTAAAAATGATTAAAAGTCGCAAACCTTTAATTGGCATAGTTCCAGACTATAAAGAAGGTTGTGCCAGTGGTTATTCCACTCGCAATTATTACGCTCTGCGCGCCAATTATGTTGAAATGATAAACAAGGCTGGAGGCGCTGCTGTCATACTCACATACGATTATGACTTAATTGATTTTTATCTTGATTCTCTCGACGGCTTGATGGTTGTTGGCGGATATTTCGACATTCATCCCAAGCATTATGGCGAAGAAAAAATTCATCCAACTGTGAAGCTAAATGAAGTGCGTGAAGAATTTGAGCATGAGCTTGGGGCCAGAGCCATCAAGACTTCCCTACCATTCCTCGGCATTTGCAACGGCATGCAACTCATCAATGTTTTGCACGGCGGAAAAGTGATTCAGCACATTCCTGATGAACAAAAATTTATGGATCACGAGCAAAGTCATGTTGATGGATTTAATGACTATCACAGCGGTTATCACGAAGTTGAGATTGAAAAAAATTCGCGACTTTTTTCAATCATTGGCGCAGAAAAAATCAAAACAAATTCATCGCATCATCAAGCAGCAAAAAACGCTGGAGTTGGTCTGGCAGCGGTTGCGCACGCTTCCGACGGAATTATCGAAGCGGTGGAAAAATCATCTCATCCTTTTTGCATTGGCGTACAATGGCATCCTGAATTTGAAGTTTCACAATCTGACTGTAAAATTTTTGAAGCCTTTGTTGCGGCGGCCGCAAACCATAAAAACAAAAAATAATTATGAAAAATATCGACGCAAAAACGCTAAAAAAATGGCTAGAAAATAATGAAGCAATCGTTGTTGACGTTAGAGAGCCAGCGGAACATGAGGCAAAAAAAATTGCTGGTTCACATTTAATTCCGCTTGGAAATATCTGCAAAAATCTTCTACCAAAATGCGAAAACAAAAAAATTGTTTTACATTGCCAAGGCGGAAGAAGAAGCGCCAACGCTTGCCAGAAGCTGCTTGCGGAAGATTCAAATCTCGAAATTTATAACCTTGAAGGCGGAATATCATCTTGGGCTGCGTCTGGCTGCGATATGCAAAATTCAGGAAAATTTTTCTTACCACTTGATCGTCAGGTACAGCTAATTATCGGGCTTGGCGTTTTGTCGGGAAGCCTTCTTGGATATTTTTACAATCCAAAATTTTTCTTTCTTTCGGGATTTTTTGGCGCTGGTTTAGTTTTTGCTGCACTTACTGGCACTTGCGCTCTCGCTAGCTTCCTTGCAAGAATGTCATGGAATAAATCCTGCAAAAAATAAAAAAATGTCAGAAAAAAATTCAAAAAATGGTATTCGCGTTGCCAAAGTAATCGCTCAATCGGGACATTGCTCACGCCGCGAGGCTGAGGCTCTCATCGCAGAAGGCCGCGTGAAAGTTAATGGCGAAACAATCACTTCTCCCGCAACTTTTATCACCGATCATTCAATCAAAATTGATGATAAATTAATCAATGCCAAACAGCCGGTGCGACTCTGGCTTTTTCACAAACCAGAAGGTGTTTTAACAACGACAAAAGATCCGCATGAGCGCAAAACAATTTTCGATTTATTGCCGAAAAATATGCCGCGCGTAATCACTGTCGGAAGGCTGGATTACAACACCGAAGGCCTTTTGCTTCTAACCACAAATGGCGAATTATCGCGCTACATGGAGCTGCCAAAAAATAAATGGATTCGCAATTATCGCGCTCGTGTTTTCGGAAAATTAAATCACGACAGATTGAGAAAATTGGTCAATGGCATCACAGTTGATGGCACTCGCTACGGCTCCATCAAGGTTGAAGTTGAGGTGGAAAAAGCCGCAAATTCTTGGCTAAAAATTTCGCTAGAGGAAGGAAAGAATCGCGAGATCAGAAAAGTGATGGAACATTTGGGATTGAAAGTGAATCGCCTGATTCGTGTGTCTTACGGCCCATTTAACCTTGGCGAATTAAAACCTTGCGAAGTGAAAGAAGTGACGAAAGCGGTGATCAAAAATTCCTTTCCGAATTTGCAGAATGGCATGATAAAATAGAACTAGAGATTCTGATTCCGATGAAAACTGCAATACTTGCATCCCTTAGAGAGATAAGCGAAGAACACTATGACGACACCAACAGGCCTGGATTTTTTGACGATGCATTGCTGCAAGAAATTGGATTGTCGCTTGATGAAAAAACCAAAATAATAATCAAAAGTGGATTCACATGTTGCAATATTGTGATGCTGGAAAAAGGCGTGGTTATAAAACACCTGCACAACGATGATGGGCTCTACGGAAAAGAAAAAATGATTGCACTACTGCCAAATGAGAGTCGCTACATGCTTCAGCCATATTGCTGGCAAGGAAATTCAATTAGATTAGGATATTTCGGAATTTTTCCGCTCTTAGATTGCGAAAATGTTGGAGATGCAGATTTGCAAGACGTGGTACGTGGCTTAGAGAGAGAAAATCTAAATTTTTGCGACGATAAACTGGAAAATATTGGAAGTTATAATGGACGAAACTTTGCATTAGATCTCGATTCCGTAGATAGAAAAACCGGGCTATCTTTAAAACCCGATCAATCAATTCCATCGCAATGGGATACAATTTCTCCACTTTTGCCAACAGCGTCAGATGCAAAATATGTAGAAAATAGCAGATTTGAATGGGATCCAATAGTCAGATTAAAAATGGCAAAACCCCTTATGCCGCAAAGTGCAACACGCCTCGCTGAGAAGGCTCAAGAAGCATCATTTAGTCAATCCCGATAATCTTGTGAATTTGTAGCGAGAGAAAATATCCGCGTTGCTCGCAAAGTTTTTTAGCATGCTCTAAATTGGCTCTATTCTTGACTTCGTCATATTCGTCCATCGGCTGAATGTAAACTGGCGCGTTGAATTTTTTTTGCCCGACTTCGGCAATTTGCGAATAATTTTTTTGTGATTTGGAGATGATGAATTTGAAAGCGTTAATGCGTGGGAGCAGATCTGACCTAATTTGGTGATAGTTTTTATTTGTCACTTTTGGTGAGCAGATAATTTTTACATCTGGGTGAAGATCGCGAAAAATTGTACCGTTAGTTTCGATTTGTACGACGAATTCTAGTTTTATTAATTCTTCACAAAGCCTCTCAATTGGCTGACGCATCGGCTCTCCGCCAGTAATGACAACTAATTTTCTGACGATTTTTTCTTCGTTATTTTTCGCTAGTTCTTGAGCTTGGGTGAGAATTTTTTTGAGCGAAAAATTTTTGTAAGAGTCGAATTCTGTATCACAAAAATTGCAGGCTAAATTGCATCCGCCAAGACGAATAAAAACTGCCGGCTGCCCAGCATAAGGCCCTTCACCTTGCAGGGTTGGGAAGATTTCTTGGATGTCGAGATTTTCGCCAGAATGAATTTCTGGTTTAAGAATTTTATTTTTGCCGAACATTAATTTCCGAGGCGAAGTTTTTGATAAGTTTCGCGATCCATCTCCACAATATCGACAGAAATATCGCAGCGTTTTCCTGCTAAATCTTTATTTACAACCGGCATTTGCGCGTGGGGAACGCCGCTTATGGCATCAGCAATTTGGCTAGCCGCGGCAATTATTTGATCTTTTTTAGTCGAGGAAAATTCCAGTTTTTCAAAAAAAATTTTGGAGAAATTTAAAACCTCTTCGCCGAGTTTTTTGCGCACAGCAAGATTTCTGCCGCCAAGAATTTTTATGGTAATGTGAAGAAAAGAAGCGTCGCTTTGGTCGGGCTTGCCGACAAGATATTCATCGAAAGAATGCGCTCTGGCCTTGCACTGATCAGCATCGAAATTTCCTTCAGTAATTGCGGACATGATGTTTTGAATCTCTCTTTGCAGAGTCAAAATATCATGATTTTTAATATTGGAAGAATGTTCGATGATGATGTGCGGCATGGGAGGAATCGTTATAGTTCGCGTTTGTAAGTGTGAGAAAAATAAAGACGGTAGCCCGTTCGTTTATTTTTTTTGTCGATGATACCGAAGCATCACCAACTGTGAAAGAAATACATCCGAAGATGATTTCGTTTCTCTAAGGAGGTAATCCAGCCGCAGGTTCCCCTACTGCTACCTTGTTACGACTTAACC
>CAYUSO010000020.1:0-13147 GCA_964447395.1 uncultured Rhizobium sp. | reverse complement strand
AAGCAAACTCCCAACCCCTCGACGCAGTGTGGGGAGCTGAGACTAAAAATTAGCTCGTCATGGGATAATCGCCAAAAATGAAAAAACCCGACACTTGTTTCGAAAAAAAATCGCCAGTAGTTTGCGCCAAAATCTTTACAAAAAATCTCCCAATTTTTTTAAAAATATGTCTGAGAGCAACCTATCTTCCTGCGAGTCGAATCCAACAAAACGTAAAAAAGCTATAATTCTTGGATCAGGTCCAAACCGCATCGGACAAGGTATCGAGTTCGACTACACCTGCGTTCACGCCGCTTTTGCTCTGAAAGAAAATAATGTCGAAGCCATCATGGTGAACTGCAATCCCGAAACAGTTTCCACAGATTACGACACCTCCGATCGCCTTTATTTCGAGCCGCTCACCGCTGAAGACACCATCGAATTAATCAAAAAAGAAATGAGCAATGGCGAATTGCTCGGCGTTAACGTGCAGTTCGGCGGCCAAACGCCTCTAAGTCTCGCAAAGTTTCTGCAAGACGAAAATATTCCAATCATCGGCACTTCTCCCGATATGATCGACCTCGCCGAAGATCGTGATCGCTTCAAAAAACTTTTGCAAAAACTCGATCTAAATCAGCCGCAAAATCACATCGCTTACTCCAAACAACAAGTTCTTGAGCAGGTAAAAGAAATCGGTTTTCCAGTTGTGGTGCGACCGTCTTATGTCCTTGGCGGACGTGGCATGGCGATTGTTTATGATGAAGCCTATTTGAACAAATATCTCGCCGAATATTCCGAAGTTTTCGACACCGGTCCACTGCTTCTCGATAAATTTTTAACCGACGCAATTGAGGTTGATGTTGATGCCTTGTGCGACGGCAAGGAAGTTTTTGTCGCCGGAATTATGCAGCACGTTGAAGAAGCTGGAATTCACTCTGGTGATTCTGCTTGCTCGCTGCCACCTTTTTCGCTCTCACAAAAAATTATCGACGAAGTCAAAGAAGCGACAAAAAAACTGGCTCTAGCGCTGAATGTAAAAGGCCTGATGAATGTGCAATATGCCGTGCAAAATGAAAAACTTTTTGTGCTGGAAGTTAACCCGCGCGCCTCTCGCACCGTGCCTTTTGTGGCTAAAGCGACCAGCATTCCAATCGCAAAAATCGCTACGCTGATCATGATCGGCAAAAAAATTTCCGACTTCAAATTGCAGGAAAAAAAGCTCGATTATTTTTCGGTGAAAGAAGTGGTTTTCCCTTTCGCGCGCTTCAGCAATGTCGACACGATTTTGGGGCCAGAAATGAAATCAACCGGCGAAGTAATGGGAATCGACAAAAGTTTCGCCCTCGCCTTCGCCAAAGCGCAAGTAGCCGCCGGCGCGAAATTGCCGACATCAGGATTAGTATTTTTATCAGTAAAAAATTCCGACAAAAAACATCTGCCAGAAGTTGCTAAAAAATTAATTTCAATCGGATTTAAAATCGTCGCAACTCGCGGAACCGCGCAATTCCTAACTGAAAAAGGCATCGCTTCCATCATCGTCAATAAAATCACCGAGGAAAAACCTCATGTTGTTGACATGATTGATCGCAAAGAAATCGCGCTCGTCATCAACACCACCGAAGGTGCGCAAGCAACAAAAGACAGCTTCTCAATTCGCAGAACCGCATTGATGAAAGGCATCACTTACACCACCACAATGTCTGGCGCGAAAGCTTTGGTTGACGCGATCGAAGCCTATAAAAATCATGGCTGCAGATTTGAAGTGACGGCTTTGCAAGATCTGAAAAATTAGTGAATTTCTTACAAAAAAAATCTGACCATTTTTTACTTTACGTCAAAGCCACGCCGAATTCTTCGCGCACGAAAATCGGTGGAAAATTTCTCGATGAAAAAAATCAGGAATATCTCAAAGTCAACGTGGCAGCTGTTGCAGACGATGGAAAAGCTAATGATGAGTTGATAAAATTTCTGGCGAAATTTTTTGAAATTCCGAAATCGAAAATCGAAATTCTGCGCGGCGAAACTTCGCGAATTAAAGTTTTAAAACTACACAAACCGGACAGTGATCCGATGCTTTTTCTTGATCGCGCACTCCGCGATCTTCGATAGTTGCGGCAAAAATTTTATCCGTCGCCTGAGGAGAGGTTAGAAGATAGTCAATACGGCATCCCTTGTTGTGCTGCCAGGCGTAGCCGCGATAATCCCACCAAGAAAAAGCCTGATTTTTCGGCGCAAATGAGCGATAAGAATCAACCAATCCGAGATTCAAAATCGCGCGAAATTTTTGACGCTCGAGAGGATGAAATAAAATTTGTCCTGCAAAACTTTTCGGATCGTAAACATCAATTTCATCGCAAGCGACGTTGAAATCTCCGCCAAAAATTTGAATTTCGTCATAGGCTGAAACCTTAGAGAGATGCGACTTCAGGCAATCTAAAAAATTTAATTTGTAGAGAAATTTTTTGCTGCTTTCGAGAGTTTCGCCGGGCATTAAATCGCCGCCGCCATTGGGAACATAAATCGACGCCACACGAATCGCAGAATTTTTTAGTGGAATTACCGCCTCGATATAACGCGCTTGCTCGTCAACTGATGAACCCCCCATCGTCGCGCTACGCGTCAACTCGCCCCCCCCTAACAAGGGGGAGCCTGGGAGACCTTTAACAACATCTTCGATTTTGAATTTCGAAAGAATCGCCACACCATTGTAAGTTTTTTGTCCATAAACTGCGGCGTTGTAACCCGCTTCAAATAAGGCTTCGAAGGGAAAATCTTTCTCGAGGCATTTCAACTCTTGCAACAAAACCACATCGGGTTGTGAAGTTTTCAACCACTCGAGAAGCCTTGGCAGACGCGCTTTCACAGAGTTTACGTTGAAGCTGGCAATCTTGATTTGCATTACAAATCCTTCATAAAATGAAATCCGCGAATGTAGAAATTTTGGCGGAAAAGCAGCGGATGGGATTTTTTATTTTCGGTGTAGGAATCCAAAACGAATTTACTGCATTCGTTTTTTTTCGCCTTGTCTTCGAGATAATTTAAAATTTTTTGCCCAACGCCTTGACTGCGATTTTTTTTATCGACAACGAAATTAGAGGCTTGCAAATAGCGGCCGCAATAGAGCATGTAAGAAATCCAATATCCCGAAATGCCGAGCATTTTTTCGCCATCAAAAGCCGCAACCATTTTGTAATTATCGCGCAAAATCATTTCATCGAGTGCCGCAGAAAATTTTTTTTCATCCATTTTTTCATACATCTGATTCACCAAAGGATAAGCGGTGAGCATTTCGTTTTTTGTGTTTAGCTCTTTAATTTCGATGCTCATTTTAAAGATTTTTTAATTGTTCTTCCAAGCCCGCAGCCCAATAGGTTACTTTGCCGGCGCCAGTGCAGAAAATTAAATCTCCGGAATGAATTAGCGGCTTCAGAATCGCCGCCAAATCTTTTTCGCTCGACAATTTTATGACATTTTTATGGCCAGATTTTTTGATTCCTGCGATTAGATCATCCTGCGTTGCGCCAACGATTGGCGCTTGTCCAGCCGAATAAACATCGGAAACAATTACGCAATCGGCATCGGTAAAAGCACCACAAAATTCTTTGAATAAATCATGCACACGAGAAAATTTATGCGGCTCAAAAACGCAAATCAATTTATGCTTTCCGACCACTTCCCGCGCGGCTTTGAGCGTGGTTGAAATTTCGGTTGGATGATGGCCGTAATCATCAATTATCGAAACGCCATCATATTCGCCAACCTTGGTGAATCGGCGCTTCACGCCATTAAATTCCGTCAAACCTTCTTTGATTTTTTCGGCAGAAATTCCCAAAAATTTAGCAATAGCAACAGCGACCAAAGCATTGCTGGCATTGTGTTTGCCATAGATTGGCATTTTGATATTTTTGATCGCTTCGCCATTTTTAAATTCAACATCGAAAGTTAAACCACTTGCATCCATCGCGATATTTTTTGCCATCACATCGGCATTTTTTTTCACCGAATAGCTGACGAGATTTTTTTTCTTGTCGCGCAATTTTTCGTAAATTTTTTCAACCTCATCACTGTCTAAACACAAGACACACAAGCCTTCAGCAGGAATTTGATTTACGTATCTTTCAAAAAAATTTTTCTGTTTTTCGAAGCTTCCGCCATAACCTTTGAACTCGAGATGTTCTGGCTCAATATTTGTGATTGCGCCAATCGTGCTTGGTAAATCAACAAAACTAGCGTCAGATTCGTCAGATTCTGCGACGAGATATTTTCCATTTCCAACTTTTGAATTGCTGCCAAAATAGTGGATTACGCCGCCATTTATCACGGTTGGCGACAATCCAGCAGCATCAAGCAAAACCGAAACCATTCCAGTTGTGCTGGTTTTGCCGTGAGTTCCGGCAATCGTGATTCCCGTGTAATGCGACATCACCAAGGCCAACAAATTTGCGCGCGTAATCACCGGAATTTTTCTTTTTTCTGCTTCAAGAATTTCCGGATTTTGCGTTTTGATGATTGAGGTTTGAACCACGAGAGAAACGTCATCGCCGATGTTTTTTGCATCGTGACCGATGAAGTAAGTCGCGCCCTTCTCGCGCAATTTTGGCGTGAGATAATTTTCACTTAAATCTGAACCCTGAACTGGAATTTTCCACTCACGCAAAATGAAAGCCAGCGCACTCATGCCGATACCGCCAAGACCAATAAAATGCACCTTGCTCTGTTTTTTTAACTCTTGAAAATCCATGAAAATTTTTCTCAAAAAATGTTGATGAAGCCGCGTTGCTGCAATGTCGGCGCGAACGTAGGAAGCAAAAATAATTTGTAAAATAAAAAATGAAAAAAACGCAAATTGATAAAATTTTTTCGATCTGGCGAAGCGAAAATCCTCATCCAAAAACTGAGTTAAATTTCACCAATAATTTCACGCTTTTAGTCGCGGTAGTTTTATCAGCACAAAGCACCGATGTCGGCGTGAATAAGGCGACGAAAAAACTTTTTGAAATAGCGGATACGCCGGAAAAAATGCTCAAACTCGGCGAGAAAAATCTAAAAAAATACATTGCAACTATCGGACTTTTCAACAGCAAAGCAGCCAATATTATCAAGCTTTCGCAGCGTTTGATTAATGAATTTAATTCACAAGTTCCAGAAAATTTTGCCGCACTAAAATCACTTCCGGGAGTCGGGCAAAAAACCGCAAATGTGGTTTTAAATTGCGCTTTTGGACATCCAACAATTGCGGTTGATACTCATGTTTTTCGCGTTTCAAATCGCATCGGTTTTGTTGACGAAACCACGCCAGAAAAAACTGAAATTGCGCTGCTAAAAATCATTCCAAAAAAATGGCAAAACCACGCTCATCACTGGCTAATCCTGCATGGACGCTATGTGTGCAAAGCACGGAAACCGGAATGTGAAAAATGCAAAATTGAAAAATTTTGTGAGTTTACAAAGAAATTCTCCGGATAAAAAAAGAGTCATTTCAACCAATAAATTATTTTATGCCTTACTCACGAAAATTTTCTGACACAATTTTTTCTCTTAGTAATGAATTGTCCGAATGTGATGCTGAAGGCAGAATTGCAGCGCTCGAGCTCTGGTTTAAAACCAACGAAATTCTGATCCATGAACAAACCGCACTCGATTTCGAGAAACTACAAACTGCACTTAAGGAATGTTCGCGCCCTCAAAATACCATTCGCCTCGAAGCAGACGAAAAAATTTTACTCGAGACATGCTTGCGCAGCGCCAACAAAAGAATGGAAGATGGCAAGCTAGGAGAGCTTGAGGTTGAAGATGTCTTGAGAAGATTTGAAACATTTTCACTTGGCACCAATCCTAGCAGGCGTCGTGCAAGAGGAGATGAAGGCTTACAAAAAACTTTATCAATGCCTCTTCCTCTGTCTTCTGGTCAAGATGAAAGAAAAACTATTCGCATAAGAAGAAAACTTACGTCGGCAGAAGCCGGCGCTAGCGCCACATCATCAACGAATGATGTTCCTGGTGAATCGAATTCGCTGCAAAGAGCCAATTCCGTCGCAACATTTTTTCTCAACGAAGGAAAACGGCTAGATGAAAGAGGAGAATCAAGAAGATCAAGATCCACTCCGCCAGCCTCTCCAGCTCAGCGAGAGGGAAAAAGAGTTGCAACAAAACTACAAAATCTATCAGTCGATCTCGCTACAACAGAACGTCCTCGATAATCATCTGCGCTTTTTCAACGCCCATCCAGCTGTTGATATTCAAGGTTCCAACTAGGTTCATCGGTTTTTTGTAATTTTGATCGAGAAGAATTTCTCCGAGTGGATTTGAGGCGCATCGAAAAGCGACTGCTTGAATTTGTCCGCTAAATCCGAGCGCAGTTTTAGCAGAAAAAATACAAGAAACATGCTCACCGCTTTGGCCAATAATTTTGGAATTTATTTTTTGCACATCACGCAAAATAAATTTTGGGCGATGATTGCCAACGCCAAACGGCTCTAGCTTCGAAAGCTCTTTAATTAAATCGATATTTACCTGCGCTAAATCGAGCGCAATGTCATATTCAGCTTTTTTTTCGGCGGTAATTTCGGCAATTTTTGCTCCGAGATTTTTGCAAAAGAATTTATGCAAATCAGAAATTTTTTCCGGCAAAACAGAAAATCCTCCCGCCATCGCATGCCCTCCGCCCTCAAGCAGCAGGCCGCTCAAACGCGCATTTAAAATTTCTGCGCCAAAATCAATTCCGGAAATTGAGCGACAAGATGCTTTGCCTTTTTTCTCATCTAACGAAATCACCGCAACCGGTTTTCCATATAAATCTTTTAGGCGTGAAGCAACAATTCCAATCACGCCTTGATGCCAATTTTTTGATGCTGCAAAAATTACTGGATCATTTTTTGAAAAACCATCAGACCCTGATTCTAGAGCCTTCACAGCCTCGTCCAAAACTTGCACTTCGATTTCTTTTCTTTGTTTATTTAGTGCTTCGAGTTGTTTGGCGATTTCAGAAATTTCACTTTCATCTTCACTTGATAAAATTCTCGCGCCCAAATCAGACTTACCTACACGCCCGCCAGCATTGATTCGCGGACCAATGATAAATCCAAAATGATAGGCAGTTGGTTCTTCGTCAAGTCCGGCAAGATCACAAATTTCGCGCAAACCTAAATTTTTTCTCTGCTTTAAAATTTTTAAACCAGCAGCCACGAAAGCCCGATTTAAGCCACTCAAAGGCATAACATCACAAACAGTTCCAAGGGCGACGAGATCGAGAAGATTTAAAAGATTTGGCTCCCACACCCTATCACCCTCCCCTTGAGGGAGGGTCGAACGCTGTGCGTTCGGGGAGGGGTCAACCTCTAAAGCAAAAAATATTCCATCCAAAACATCATTGATATTTCTAAAAACTTCATGATTCCAAAATCTTAAAACCCTATATCCAAGCTGTTCAAAAAACTTTGTGCGCTCTTGATCATATCGAATTTTTTCGTCTTCGTTATGCTGTGAACCATCGAGTTCAACAATTAGTTTTTTTTCAAAACATGCAAAATCAGCGATGTAATTTTCGATGGGCTGTTGTCTTCTGAATTTGTGGCCAGCGAGCTGTTTGTTTTGTAAATAATACCACAGCAAAGACTCTGCATCTGTTTGATTGATGCGTAATTCTTTGGCCTTTGATAGAGTTTCTGTTGAGTAAAATCTTGTGGCTTTTTGGCCCCTCCCCGAAGTCGCAAGCGACTTCGACCCTCCCTCAAGGGGAGGGTGATAAAAACCGAGATCACGTAATTTTTTATTGATCGCCACCGCGAATAAAAAAGTGACACCGGCGGCGCAAAGATTTTTATGCGGGAATTTTTCGTTGAGGAGATTGGGATTGATAACCGCGATGGATTCAGGTTTTTCAAGCACTCCTAGGTGGTGATCAATTACAATCACATCAAGCCCGGCATTTTTTGCGTCAGTAAGCGGCTTGAAGGAAACCGTGCCGCAATCAAGCGTAATTACTAAATCAGTTCCCGATTTTTTTAGATTCAAAAGCGCTGCAGAATTCGGCCCATAACCTTCTAAAATTCGATCAGGAATGTAAATTCCAACCTCAATTCCAATATCACGAAAGAAGCGTTTGAGCAGCGCCGCACTTGTTGCGCCATCAACATCATAATCAGCAAAAATTGTAATTTTTTTTCCAGCAAAAATTGCTTCAACCACATGATCAACTGCCTTGTCCATATCACCTAATTCAAAAGGATCGGGCAAAGAAGTTTTAATTTTTGGCTCTAAAAAATTTTCAATTTCATCAAGAGAAATTTCGCGCGCAGCAAGAAGATTGCTCAAAACTTCCGACAATTCAAAGCGCTGACGAATCGTGGTTGCAAGCCGCTCATCGAATTTTTTTTGATGCCAATTGAAACCGAAAATGGATTTCATTTTCTAAATCTTATCGTAAGAAATTTTTTCCTTTTTCGCACCCGGATGTGTCACCGCGCCAAATCTTGCCGAACCAACAGTTTGTGTATATTTCCACAAAGTGCCGCTTTGGTAATCATTTTCGCGTGACTGCCATGCAGCCTTACGTTTAGCGATTTCGGCGTTGGATAAATCAACATCGATTGTGCCTTTTTTTGCATCGATGGTAATTTTATCGCCATTGCGAAGAAGTGCGATTACGCCGCCATTTGCAGCTTCGGGCGAAACGTGACCGACACAGAATCCGCGCGTGCCGCCGGAGAATCTTCCGTCAGTTATTAGCGCTACTTCCTTGCCCATTCCTTGACCATAAATTGCCGCAGTTGTGGCAAGCATTTCACGCATTCCAGGGCCGCCGCGCGGGCCTTCGTAGCGGATAATTAGCACATCGCCTTTCTTATATTTTTTCTGCTCAACGGCTTTGAAACATTCTTCTTCTGAATCAAAACAAAGTGCGGAGCCAGTGAAAACTAACTCATCTTCTTTCATGCCCGCAACCTTCACAACCGCGCCCTCAGAGGCTAGATTGCCTTTCAGAACCACAACGCCACCGGTTTTCGAAAGCGGTTTTTCTGGTTTGTAAACCACATCTTGCTTCTCGTTGAATTTCACATCGCGCAAATTTTCGGCCATGGTTTTTCCGGTGACTGTTAGGCAATCGCCGTGGATGTAGCCCGCATCGAGCAAAACTTTTAAAATCATTTGCACGCCGCCAGCTTCGTACAAATCTTTGGCGACATATTTTCCGCCTGGTTTCATGTCGGCGATGTAGGGAGTTTTTTTGAAAATTTCGCCAACATCGAAAATATCAAAATCAATTCCGCATTCATTGGCAATTGCCGGCAAGTGAAGAACGGCGTTGGTTGAGCCGCCTGTTGCAGCAACGATTGTTGCAGCATTTTCGAGGGATTTTTTGGTGACGATGTCGCGCGCTTTGATATTTTTTTCGATCAAATTCATCACCGCTTTTCCTGATTCAAAAGCATATTCGTCGCGCGATTCATAAGGCGCGGGAGCGCCTGAAGATCCCGGCAATGCAAGGCCAATTGCTTCAGAAACGCAGGCCATTGTATTTGCAGTAAATTGTCCGCCACATGCGCCAGCAGAAGGACAAGCGGCTTTTGATAAAATTGTTAAATCTGCATCCGACATTTTTCCGGCATCTCTCTGCCCTACTCCTTCAAAGACATCGACGATTGTGACATCTTTTCCGTGAAATTTTCCCGGCAAGATCGAGCCGCCATACATAAAGACCGAAGGCACATTCAAGCGCACCATTGCCATCATCATTCCTGGCAAAGATTTATCGCAACCAGCAATTCCAACCAAAGCGTCGTAGCAATGTCCGCGCACTGTTAGCTCAATTGAATCGGCAATAACTTCGCGCGAAACTAGCGAGGATTTCATGCCTTGATGACCATTGGCGATGCCGTCTGTCACTGTGATTGTCGTAAATTCGCGCGGCGTTCCACCAGCTTTTTTCACGCCTTCTTTCGCCGGCTGTGCCTGACGTTGCAAAGCGATGTTGCAGGGTGCTGCTTCGTTCCACGCTGTCACCACTCCAACGAATGGCTTTTGCAAATCATCTTCTTCCAAACCTTTTGGATAAAGATCGGTTTTAATGTTGTAGAGCATGGTTTTGCGCGCTTCGCAACCATGTGAATTTGTGACGTAACGCGATGGAAGTTTTGACTTATCAAATTTTTTCATGAGAAAATTTTTATAAATTGAAAGCAGTAGCAAACCGCAAAAGTTTTTTAAGTGCAAATCTTACAAATTCACAAAATGAAAAAAGCATTTTCTTTGATCGAGCTTTCGATCGTTATTTTGATCATCGGTATAATCGTTGCCGGCGTCACTCAAGCCTCAAGGTTGGCTTCGCAAATGCGCCTTAACACCGCAAAAACATTAACTCAGAGCTCGCCAGCGGCATCAATTAGAAACATGGTTTTGTGGCTTGAAAGCACGAGCGATAGCAGCTTGATTCCATCTGAAGCATCCGACAGCTCACCGGTCAGCACCTGGTATGACATCAATCCAACAAACATTAACAAACTGGTTTTTACACAATCAAACACTAGCTACCAACCAGCTTACAGCGCCTCCTCGATTAACGGTCTACCTTCTCTAAAATTTGACGGAAGTTCGGACTATTTTGAAATTTCCTACGACGTTAATTTAAACCCTTCCGCCTTCACAGTTTTTGCAGTGACAAGAATTATCGACGCTTCGGCATATGGCGCAATTTTTTCATCTCGCGTTGCATCGTCATTTTCCGGATACATGTTTTACGCAGCTCCAACAACACCACAGGCTTTTCAAATTTGGCTTGGCAACGGATCAACTTGGGGAAACTCTGGAACAGTTAGCTCAACAATTTCACTTAATAAACCAACGGTTATGAGCGCAACTTTTGATGGCAGCAGCCTCACGCTTTACAGCAATGGAACTAGCGCTGGCGCGGTTTCTCGCGCACTCACAACCACAAGCAGTAGCAATTTCAGAATTGGCGCCGGAAAGAATGAAAGTGCAACGCCGGATTATTATCTCAACGGCTATCTCGGCGAATTAATCATCTTCGACCGCTCGCTAAAAACCGAAGAAAGACAATCAATCGAAAAATATCTCAGCCAAAAATGGGGTGTTAGATTTTAGAATTAGTAATTTTTTCTCACCACTTTTCCAAAATTAATTTCGATTTTATCCGCCAATTCAAGCTGTACCAAAGCAATATTGACCAGCTTTGACGGCAGTTGCAGATTATTGATGATATCTTCGATTTCAGTCGGAACAAAACTGAGTTTTTCCCAAATTTCGCGACGGATTTTTTCTAACTCGACATCGCTAGGAATTTTTAGAGATGGAGCGTCAAACCTCTCAGACTCTGGCTCGCAGAGCTTTCCAACATCCTGAAATCTTGTTTTTAAATCAGGAAACTCTCGTAAAATATCCTCGATTGATTCCAACATATTCGCACCATCTTTGATAAGACGATTAGTGCCGTGACAACGCGAATCAAAAGGCGAACCTGGAACTGCAAAAACCTCTCTGCCCTGATTTGCCGCACAACGCGCGGTGATTAAACTTCCCGATTTCACGCTGGCCTCAACCACAATTGTCGCCAAAGATAATCCGGAAATTATGCGATTTCTTTGCACAAAATTTGCACCTTTCGGTGGCGCGCCAAAAGGCGTTTCACTGACGAGCAAGCCACGCTGCGCTACTTCTTCGTAAAGTTTTTTATTTTCGCTGGGATAGACATTGTCGATGCCGCCGCCAATGACGCCAATTGTGCCGCTTAAAATTGAAGCTTCATGCGCTGCGGTATCAACGCCGCGCGCCATTCCAGAAACTGTGATAATCGAATTCTGCCCTAGCTCGAGCGCGATTTTTTTGGCAAAGGCAATGGCGTTGAACGAGGCGTTTCTAGGGCCAACGATGGCGATGCAATCACGTTCAAAAAATTCGACATCACCTTTGATGGTTAAAATTGGCGATGGATCAGTAATTTCGCGCAGCAATCGCGGATATTTTTCGTCAAAAAAAGTGAGAATTTTTGCGCCGAATTTTTCGACATTTGCCAGCTCTTTTTCTGCATCCTCCGACGAAAAAATTTTTATTTTGCGTTTGATGCCACCGTGTCGCGACAAGTCGTCAAGCTGCTCGAGCGCTTTTTGCGCTGAGTCAAAAATTTCAATTAAACGGAAAAAAGTTGAGGGACCTACATTTTCGCTGCGGGCAAGACGCAAAGCGAAGAACTGCTCGTGAGAGTTTTTCATATCTTGGTGTTTTTGGGTTAAAATGTGACGATTATATCAAGCGAAAGACGGATCCTGAAAATAATCGTCAAAAAAGTGGTTAATTTTTTATTCGATAACCTCGTTTTATCATGCCGTAAAGCACGCCGCCCAAGGCCGCGTTCAAGATCAAAATATAAACCATTCCTGTCAATAAATTTCCATCGTGATGCGCTGTGATGGAAAAACGAAAGCCGTCAATCATGTAAAAAAATGGATTTAGATGCGAAATTTTTTGCCAAAATTCTGGCAGAGAATTTGTTGAATAAAATGTGCCAGACAAGAAGGTGAGCGGCGTGATGATGTAGCTCGTCATCGCTGACATGTGATCAAAAGTTTCGGAAAAAATTCCGCACAAAATTCCAAGAAATCCGAGAAACATGCAGGAAAAAAAGAGATAAAAAATTAGCGCGAAAAAATTGTGAAGCGGCAGCGGAGTGAAAAAATAAATTGCGGTAAAAGCGACAGCAGCGACGCAAATTCCGCGCAAAATCGCTCCAAAAGTGAAAGCAAGAAGCAACTCCAAAGCACCAAGTGGCGGAATGAGATAATCGACAATGTGGCCCATCACTCTTCCCATCACAAAAGAGGAAGAGGAATTGGCAAAAGAATTTTGCATCGCTGCCATCATGATTAGGCCTGAGGCCATGAAAATAGAGAATGGAACACCTTCGATAGTTTCAATTTTATGCCCAACGGAAAGTGAAAAAACCGCAAGAAAAAGTATGATATTTACCACCGGCGAAAGCAGTGTTTGGTGATAAACTTTTAGAAAGCGCAAAACTTCTTTTTTCAAAAGTGTGGAGGCGCCAAACCAGTTGACTCTAGAGTAAAACATGAGATTACGTATCTAAGTTTTTGACAGTTAATTTTTTTACCCCTCACCCTAGCCCTCTCCCACAAGGGGAGAGGGGATGCTCGGAATA
>CAYUSO010000019.1:0-15735 GCA_964447395.1 uncultured Rhizobium sp. | reverse complement strand
CCGCCATAAAAAAGGCTCCCCAAAAATGAATTTTGGGGAGCCTTTTTTATGGCGGAGAGGAAGGATTAATAGAGAACCATCGGTTCGACAATAAGCATAATTTTTCTTAATGAGCGAAAGCGAATTTAGAAAAATCTTGCGTTTGCAAGCGCCAAGTTTTCTAAAACTGGCGCGCCATCCCTTCCTCAAAAAAATCTTGCGCGCCAGCGCACAATTTTTAATTAACGGACTGTCCACAGATTATCCAATTCATCCCACAAAAAGGTTCAGCAATTCCAACAATGCCAATCTTCAAACTCTCGGTTAAGTCAGGCGATAAAACCGATTTGTGGCGATTATCCCTTGATGGATAAAAATTCTTAGCTCCCCGAGTGAAGTCGAGGGGTTATGAGTTTGCTTTCCTGCCCCTCGACTCCGCTCGTGGAACTGAGAATTTTGCTCGAGGAACTGAGAATTTTGCTCGGGGAGCTGAGGTCAAAAAATTAATCCCTCAAGGGATAAACCCCGATTTGTAATAAAAATGCTCTTACGACAATCTGATCGAATTAACTTTTTTTAAATATCCGATGCCAAACGCTATTGATCCGAGACTTGTTAAATGGAAATTTTTTTCGCTTGATGGTGAGAAAAAAATTGTTGCCTCGGATTCACTTCCCTCAGGCAAGAAGCCTGTTGCCCTAATAAACAGTTCGACTTTTTTTGTCCCTCAAAAAGCCAAAACTCCTGAAGTTATCAAAGCAAGAATTGAAAAAGCTTTGGAATATGAAGGATGTGCAGGTCTTTGTTTTGCAATTCCGTGCGAAGATATTGCCGTAATGAAAAAATATTACGGAGCAGAAAATGTTGCTGGCGTTGAAGATGACTACATCTCCTTGAGAATGCATAATGATTTAAGAGAGGGAAACCCAAGCTTCGCGCCGCATCAGGCAAGATTTGAAGGAACAATGCCGGCCAAAGAAGGTGCCAAACAAATTGCCAGCGCCATTGAAAATGGTTTTGATATTTGGAGTTATAATAGCGGCGGAAATAGCATAGCGCCGAAGCTGGAATTATGTGAAGAATATTTTCGTGAAAATTTTGATCGCCTCCGTGCAGAAGAAAAACTGCAAAGAAAAGTAAAATTTGTTGGTTTTTCAAATGGAACGATGGCGGCTTTTCACTTAAGAGGCCTTGTAGATTATGTTCTTGGCTATGGCTTGGCTTACTCTTTTCGTAGAATGGAAGAATTTCAGGATGATGTCGGCGATGAATCTTTGCAAAGTCAAACCGATTCTCTTTTGCGCTCTTTTAAAGGAGAAGATGTTAAGGTTGTAAGAAAATTTGGCAGCGCTGTTTTGGGAACATTTGAAGAGGTAAAAGCTAAATATGAAGAAGCTCTAAAAGATAAATCTCCTATCGCCAATGTTGCGGTTTGGCTTGGCCAAATGGTTCCAGCTACCATGGGAAAATTGCCGAATTTTGGCTCAGATGAAAAAGTTATTCTTGAAGTGGAATATAGCATGCATCAAGCGCCTAAAGGTTATGAAGCTGATATTGCATTGCGCAGATTTTTGAAAAGTGATGCGATTAATCCAAAAAATATTCTCTGCATAGTGCTAGGTGATTTCATTGATCACACCGAAGAAAATATTCCTAGAAAACACGGACTTATTCCTGATTTTAAAAATCTTTCAGCAGCAGAACAGACGAAGATAAAAGAGATTGCTGAATCGCAAAAATTAAGCGCAGAAGAATATATAAAAAAATCAAACCAGCGCTCAAAAGAATTGATGGAGCAAGTTAAAAGAGTTGCCGCCGAGCATAATATTCCAGTTATTGAAGGCGGCGAAAGAAGAGTTAGTCATGGAAAATATTCCAAGACTGCTCCTAGCCATGTTAAATCTTTGGAATTTAACGAAGCAGATTCGTCAATTACGCAAAAATGTGTTTTAAGAGCAAATGCACCAGTTCGTGAAGATTTGATTCTTGCGCCACGTAAAATGGCAACCCATTGTGATCCAATAAATCCAGATATTGCAGCCGTTGGCGCTAAAATAGATGAGGCAAAAATAATGCCGCTAACTAGCTCTGCCGCATCTTTCAAATTTAGTGATGCAGAAGAAATTATTGCTGGAATGCCAGTGGATTTGGCCACGATTGATCCCAAACACATTGCTGGCAAAGGTGTGGTGGTTTACCTCCCGATGGTAAAAGGTTCGATTTCTTCTTCCGAACAATTTAACGCGTTTCAACTTTCGAGAAATTACCAAGATGCAAAATTTATTGCGCTTCTTATGCGCATTCCAGCTGAATATGGAGCAGATGAAACAATGATTGAAGATCGCAATTCTAACTATCTTAAATTGATCAACGATTTGGCTGGAGATAAAAAAGCTCCATCAGTTTTTATAAGCACAACCTCTGTGGAATCTGAATATTTTCTGCCATTTTCTCATGTGATTAATCTAGAAAAAATGCTTTCAGAAAAACCAAAATCTTTTGTTGGGAGAGTAGCCGCGGGAAAACTTGCAAGCCCTGCACTCGCCTCATCTCACGGCATTTAGATTTCTCTCTCAAATTCTTCTAAGCACTTCTACGAGCAAATTTTTGTCTCATTTATATGCCGTCCTCAGATTTTTCTGTCTCAGATTTTTTGCTTCTTGCTATAAAAAAACCTACATTTCTAGTGGCGAAACTGATTCTTATTTTTCCAATTAATTCATAATTTTTCATGAAAAAGCTTTCCTCATTTTTTCTTTTATTGGCTTTAGCAAATTGCTCTCTTTTTAAAAATGGGCCAACTTTTCTTTTCGTTCAGAATGCCAAAACAGCTAGCTATGACGGCAAAGTTTTGAAGTTAAATAACGTGACAAAAAACGTTGTTTTATTCTCTAACCGTCCTCAAAGAATCACTGCAAAAATGTCTAACGACAATTTTGTAAAAATGTGGAACAACAACAAACAAAAAAATTCTTTTAAAAAAGATCCACCTAACTCAGCAATTTCTTATATTGACGAAAAAGGAAATTTAAAATCAGCAATCGTTGAAAACAGCGATTTGAAAATAGTAAAAAATTCAATTCGCTATAACGTAAAAGTTCTGAGCGGAAAATTATCAAAAAACATGAAAGATGTTACGCTGTTTATTGATGACCAAGCAGGCTGTCCAGCTTCGCAAATAGTAATGCATAACGACACCTATGTTTGTCCGGACCAAATTAACGATCCTGATATAGCTCCATAGCAAATTTCTTTAAAAACAAAAAACTAATAGGATTGAGCTGGAATCTAGCCTTTGATTTTCCACGCTCTTTTGGAGCAAGAAACACTAAATCATGCCGGAGAATTTTAGAAATTTTCAACAAAAAGCTGGGGCATTTCTTCACGAAACCTTGCAACAATTTTCAGGAGTAGACCTAACTCCAAAACAAAAAGAATCTCATCTTAAACGACTAATTTCCGCACTAAATATTCAAAGCGGAGGAGCTACATTCCATGATGTTCGGCCAATTAGAAATATTTCTAATCGAGATAAAATTTTAGCTTTTGATATCGCCAATTTTTTTGCACAAAAAGAAGATTTTGATTTACGAAACCTAGAAGAAGTAAGAGAAAAATTTTTACAATTTACAGAAAAAGAGGTGATTCCTGTCGAATATTCGCAAGCCATATATAACTGCACCGCGGGGAATAAAGAAGCGATCGAATCATTTCTTCGCGACTTAAAAAAAGATGAACAACCAATATTAGAATTTTCTGGCGATCAACGTCAAAATTACGATCGGTATTTTAAGGAATCTGCTAAAGTTTTAATGAAAAAAATTATACAATTTCTTGTCAAATGCGAAGATTTGAAACCGGCTTTGGAAGAATATTGTAAAGAATCGCAAGCTCTACAACAGCGATTAGAATCTGGAGAAAAATTAAATTTTATAGATAGAGTTAAAGCACAATCCGCTATACCAACATTACAAAATCCTGCGCCAGAAATGTCTCCTCGATATGGAACTCAAATTGAAGGAAAAGCAACTTCTTCAACAATGACATTAGAAAGATAACCGCACTTATCTCGTGATTTTACCGACGTAAATAAAACAAAAACTTCCCAAAATTCTTGTGATGAAGAGCGCTACAATTGTGACTTTATAAACAATCATCATGGCCAGCTCTAGCGCGCACCGCCAGAATTTCCGAATTTCATTTTTAAATAAATTTCCGAAAGATTCACCGCCTGCGCCACCATCGGAGAATTTTCGCGAAAAAGATGCTTTGCCGCTTTTTGAATAAATTCTGCAGAATTTTCATTTTTTATTGTAGCGCGATAGAGCCCCTCGTTGAGCTGATCTATGATGATTTCTGCCTGATTAAAACTGCTGCCATTTCTAAAATCATCCGGCCGCAAACTATCTAAAAAATCTGTTTTTTGCCGATAATAATTCGCAATTAATTCCTCTTGCTGCCGATTATTTTTTATCATTTTTTGAGGATAAATTTTTTATTAAATCTGGGGGATGATATACCAATCAAATTTACTTTGATTGAAAATCTGGGATTTAAAATTCCACAAGCACTGCCGAATCTTACTCTTCTCTAAACGCCTTGTAAGCTGAATCAGAAATCGGCGTAAACATGTAAGAAACAAGTGATCTGGATCCGGTTATAATGAAGACTTGTGCTGGCATTCCAGGATAAAGCTCAACCTTGCTTTTAAGCTTTTCGATATCTTTTTTGCTGATACTGACACGAGCTAGAAAGTATGATTCTCTGGTTTGTTCATTGGTTATAATATCCGGAGAAATATTGATAACCTCACCATTAATTTTTGGCACTTTTTTGCCCTGGTAAGCAGTGAGCGCAACTTTGGCCTTAAGACCAACGGCTACATTATCGATATCTTGAGGTTTAATTTTTGCTTCAACGATTAATTCTTCATGCTGCGGCACCACACTCATTACCTCTCCACCAGGAGGAACGACAGCGCCAATAGTATGATATTTGATGTTCATTACTTTGCCTGACGTTGGCGCGACAATTGCAGATCTTTTTAGAATATCTTTTGAAGCGGCTAGCTGATTGTAAAGACCAACGATTTCCATGTCGGTTTCTTTTACTTCTTTGAGCATGGTTGACAGGTCATCATTTTTGTAATTAGCGATTTGTAATCGCGCAACGGAAGCTTCGCCATCCAACTCAGAAATTGATTTTTGTAAATCAAGTTCGCGCAAAACTGATAAATTATCCTCATCAACCAAGGGCTTGATTAAGCTTAGTTCTTTTTGAAAAAGTTTTAGTCGAATTTCAGCGGACTTCAATTTTTTCTCCAAAACTTTTATCTCTCCCGATCTCTTATCTTTTCTGGCTTTAAAGAGTTTGAGCTGATTATTCATAATTTCTTTTAGCTTCTCATCGTCGCTTGCAGAAATTTCTCCGACTGAATCAAGAAAATTGGTCAGGTTCATCTCTGATTTATTTCCATTCTCAGCAAGTAATCTTTCCTTCTGTAGCTGCATAGCCCACAATCTTTCCTTCAAAATCTGTTGCTCGGTTTTGGCTTTGATATCATGAAGATAAAGCAAAATATCGCCAATCGAAACTGTTTGCCCCTCCTTCACTAAAATCTGATCGATGATTCCGCCTTCTAAATGCTGAATGGTTTTGCGGTTAAAATCTAAAACAATAAGGCCGTCTGCAATTGAAGCAGATTGAATCGGCAAGAATGCAGCCCAAGCAAGAAAAAATACCGCAAAAACAATCAAGGCTTTTACGCCATGGTTTATTGCGCTTTCACCAATTTTAGATTTTACATTCCACATCATCACGAAACTACCGCCCCTCCCAGAACTTTACTGGCAGCATCAAATGCTTTTACCTCACCATCTTTTAGCAGCATAATTTTATCACAAATTCCCGCAACAGATGGACGATGAGTAATGATGATGGTGGTGATTTTGCTTGTACGGGCGCGAAGAATGGTGGCATTTAACGCGGCTTCCCCTTCAGCGTCGAGGTTGGAGTTCGGCTCATCGAGCACCACAAATTTAACATCACCAAAATAAGCACGCGCCAGAGCAATTCTTTGTCTTTGTCCTGCTGATAAATTGCTGGCATCTTTTTCGATTGGAGTTTCATAACCTTGCGAGAGAGACAAAATGACTTCATGAACATCGCAGAATTGCGCTGCTTTAATGATTTCTTCGTCTTTGATCTCTTTGTTCATTCTGGCGATATTGTGCTTTACCAAACCCTTAAAAAGCTCAACATCTTGCGGCAGATAGCCAAGATATTTTCCGGTTTTTTCTAAATCCTGATCAAAGAGATTTGCGCCATCAATTTTTACGATTCCTGAACTTGGTTTTAAAACTCCAACGAGAAGACGAGCGAGAGTTGTTTTGCCGCTTCCTGTAGGACCAATAATTCCAATCACTTCGCCTGGATTTATTTTGAATGAAACGCCTTTAATGATAAGGCGACCTTCGCCTCCAGATTTGTAAATCAACTTATCTACAACAATTTCGCCCTTATGGCTTGGGAGTTCAATTTTACCTTTATCTTCCACATAATTTTTCAGTGATTCGTTTAAGCGAAAATATGCTGCTTTGGTGGTTTTTAGTGACTTCCACAAACCGATTGCATTGTCAAATGGAGCAAGTGCTTTGCCGGCTAAAATTGAAGTGGCGATAATGCCGCCGGAAGACATTTTATTATACATCACCAAAATTGCGCTTGATGCCATGGTGATGGTTTGCAGCGCCATTCGAAGCGTTTTAGATATTGAAGAAATTCGATTGCTAATTGTTGCAAGATCAGCCGATCTTTTACGAAGCTCATCATTTCCGCTTTGCCAATTTCCTCGCACATTCGCCTTCATTCCCATCGCATTAATCACTTCAGAATTTGAAGAGATAATTTCAAAATCCCTCATCACCTCGGCTTGCATCTGGTTGGTTTTTTCAATCAGTTCTTTGGTAGTTCTCTCGTTTATGTAGGCCATTTTTAACATAATCAGCCCACCAACCAAAGTGATTAAACCATTAATCCAGTGAATAAAAAATATCATGATTAGATAAACAATCGCGAATGGCGCATCGAAAAACACGGCCAAATTCGGACCAGAAATAAAGCCTTTCAGCGTCTGTAAATCACGCATGTTTTGGCTGCTGATATTTTTATTTGAACCTTGTGCCTCAATGCTGCTGTTAAACAAAACTGGCGAGAGCTTTTCATCAAGCCAATTCGAAATATGTAAAAATATCGTTGATCTAACTTGCGTTAAAATTCCAAGAAAAGTGAGAAAAGCTAAAACAATGATGGTGAGATAAAGTAGAGTTTCAAAGCTGTTGCTCGCAAGAACACGATCCAAAACCTGCATCGAATAAATTGATGAAGCGAGCGTAAAAATGCTGATAAAAAAGCTGAATAACAGGCAGAACCAAAAGGCCTTTTTACAAGATTCCAGCGATGATTTTATGATTTGTTGCGGCCGATCTTTCAATGCCAAGTCTTTTAACATCAGATCTCTCCTAAAAAATATTTGATCTTGTAGTGAGTGATCACCAAATCCATTTGCGAATCGATGTAATTTATTTTTCTGTCATTGGCTTCAATTTTAGCGCGTATCACCTCAATTGGGTCTTCAACTTTTGCATTTGATCTTTTGGCAAAAATTTCAGCACGGTTTTTGGCGAGTTCAAAAAGCTTTTTGTTGGTTTTATTCATCTCAGAAAAAAATCGATATTCTTCCAGCGCTTGATTTACTTCTTTGATTACATTGTCTCTGGTGATTTCAAATTCCTCTCTTGCTGCATCGCGATCATATCCGGCTTTGCTGACATTGGCATATTCCACACCTTTCTGAAAAATCGGCACAGAAACATTTAAGAAAACCGATTGTGAATTTAGGTCTTGGTTGTTGAGGTAAACCACTTTGTCTTGTTTGCTGGCAGATGCAGTAAGTGAAACTTTAGGCATAAAATTTGATTTTTCTGCGCTGTAAGCGGCTTTTGAAGCAAGATAGCTGTAGTGATAAGATCTAACGTTATGATTGTTAGCTAAAGCTGATTCGAGAATTTTTTCCTTGTTAAATTCTTCTTCTGTAATTTCAGGAGTGGTAAGATTTTCATGAAGCTGACCAACAACATTTTGGTAGTCGAACTTAGCTCTATTTAGACGATTTAGAGCATCGAGATATTTTTCTTCGGTGAGAGATGCTTCATAGGTGAATTTAATAATATCAGCTTTGTCAATTATTCTGACCTCTTTTCTGCGACCCACCAATTCAAGAAATTTCTTGCCGAGTTTTTTGTTTTCTTCCTGCAATTTAATGAGTTCTTGGTAGCGAAAAAGATTGCAGTAACTTTGCACTGCCGCAAATGAAATCTCTTGAATTTTGTCGGAGGTTTTAGAGGCGCCAGACTTTATTTTATAATCAGCTTCACGATATTTAGAAACGGAATGCAGGCCGTCAAAAATCGGTTGTTCGAGTTTTATCTCTTCAGTTTTTTGCTTGGTTGAACGATCATAAGTTTGGCCTTGGTAAAAACTGTTTCTTTGTCCATAGCTCGCGTTGGCACTGACATTTGGCAAAAATTCTGCAATTGCTTTGGTTTTTTCTGTTTTTACAGAATTAAGGCGAATTTTCTCAAGCTTGATGTTGCGGTTATTGGCTTCCGCAATATCTATGACATCACGTAAGTTGATGGCAAAAGCGCTCTTGTTGAAAACTAAGAAAAAAATTAACGTTGAGTAAAATAAACAACGACGCCTCATAATTTTATCAAAAGACAAAGTCGTTATTATCCAAGTGAACCTCTCCTGCCAGTTTAACGGCAAAGTTTGAATGCTGATCGTCAATTACGGTATTATTACCATCAAAATGATATTCGAGACCATGTGCTGATTGAATTCCATCAGATTGGCTGTTGATTGAATCAAATCCAAGGTTGGAAAGATTTATTGTATCTTCACCTTTAACGAAATCCAAAATTAGATCGGTCTCAGAGGTGGTAGATTCGTTAATGTTTTTGAAGATGAATTGGTCATTGCCGATTCCACCGATTAAAATATCCGCACCTGCGCCGCCTTTGATATTATCATTGCCAGCATTGCCGTAGATTTCATCATTTGTGGTTGTGCCGTTGATTATATTGTCTTGCGAGTTGCCGCTAATTTGATTGCTGGTGATATTGATGTTAAAGCTTTGCGAAGCTTCTGCAATTCCATCGCTACCAATTACCTTTACCGCCAATGAGAAAGCCTCTCCAGAAGGAGGCGTGCCGCTGAAACTTTTATTTACAGAATCAAAATTTAACCATGAAGGCAAGTTTGAACCGTCAGATAATTCTGATCTATAGGTTAGAATGTCTTGATCAAGGTCGCTAAACGAAACTCCTGCAATTTTATAGTAAAAAGAATTGCCGGCTTTAGCTGTTTGATTTGCTATTTTATCTCTTGCAACTGGCGCGTCATTTTTGGCTATAACCTCTAAATTAATAGCCACCCTTGCAGAGAAGGCATCTTTAGAATCAAAAATTTGATAAGTTAGAGAATCAGAACCGTTATAATTTTGGTTTGGAGTGTAAATTATTGCATTATTGACGAAGTCTTTGGTGATGGTTCCTTCGCTTGGATTGCTAAAGATAAAATTATCTAAAGTTAGATTATTTAGATTATCATCAGCGTCAAAATCGTTAGCTAGAAGATCGGATAGTTTAATTGAAATTGAACTATCTTCATCAACAACAAATGAATCGCTAGCAATCACTGGCGCATCGTTAATTTCTTTAACATTAAAGCTAATAGTTGCGGCATTAGACAAAGCTCCTGCGCTGTCTTTGATTTGATAAGTTAGAGAATCAACTCCGCTAAAATCTTTGTTTGGAGTGTAAACAATACCATTATCGTTAATCACAATATTGCCGTGAGACGGATTGCTAAATATTATGTTATCTTTGGTTAGATTTTTAATATTAGATCCATCTTCTACATCTGAATCATTACTCAAAATTACAGCAAAACTAATATTAGCTGATTTATCTTCGTTAAGAATAAAAGAATTGTTGCGGGCAATTGGCGCCGAGTTTTGTGCCCTCACCTCTAAATTAATAGCCACCCTTGCAGAGAAGGCATCTTTAGAATCAAAAATTTGATAAGTTAGAGAATCAGAACCGTTATAATTTTGGTTTGGAGTGTAAATTATTGCATTATTGACGAAGTCTTTGGTGATGGTTCCTTCGCTTGGATTGCTAAAGATAAAATTATCTAAAGTTAGATTATTTAGATTATCATCAGCGTCAAAATCGTTAGCTAGAAGATCGGATAGTTTAATTGAAATTGAACTATCTTCATCAACAACAAATGAATCGCTAGCAATCACTGGCGCATCGTTAATTTCTTTAACATTAAAGCTAATAGTTGCGGCATTAGACAAAGCTCCTGCGCTGTCTTTGATTTGATAAGTTAGAGAATCAACTCCGCTAAAATCTTTGTTTGGAGTGTAAACAATACCATTATCGTTAATCACAATATTGCCGTGAGACGGATTGCTAAATATTATGTTATCTTTGGTTAGATTTTTAATATTAGATCCATCTTCTACATCTGAATCATTACTCAAAATTACAGCAAAACTAATATTAGCTGATTTATCTTCGTTAAGAATAAAAGAATTGTTGCGGGCAATTGGCGCCGAGTTTTGCGGTAAAACATTTATGTTAAACTCTTGCGACGAAGAAAAACCCTGAGAATCAGTTGCTGTTACCATGATTGGCAAACTAGAAACCGAAATTGGATTTCCGCTAAAGCTATGTCCATCAAAAACTAACCATGAAGGAAGCGCAGAACCATCGGCAAGAGTTGCGCTAATGGTTAAGTTATCGCCATCAATATCAGAGAATAAATTGCTTGGAATTTGGTAAGAAAACAAACCACCAAGATAAGCAGATTGCGACTGAATATTTTGCAAAATTTCAGGCGCATCGTTAACTGAATTGACAGTTACTGTTAAATCTTTGCTTACCAAGCCACCATTGCCATCGGAAATAGTGTAAGTAATAACATCAGAACCGTTATAGTTGGCGTTTGGAGTATAAGAGATTTGTTGTTTACCATTAGCATCAGTTGTAATTGAAGCGGTTCCATGCAAACCATTGGTAACTAGAGTTAGAGATAAAACATCACCAACATCAATGTCTAAAACACCAGCAAAAACATCAATGGTTAAAGAGTCGTCTTCGTTGGTCACAATTGAGGTAATTGATGCAGTTGGTGCATCATTAGTTCCGGTGATTACGATGGTTGCTGTAGAAACATTGCTCTGATTTTCATCTTGATCAATTGCAACATAACTAAAGCTAACATCTTTGGTTTGGCCCAATGCCAGATTTTGGAAATCATTACCTAAATTAAAGGTAAAAGTTCCATCATTATTGTTTACAACAGAACCAAAAGCTGGGTTTGATAATATCGAATATCTCAAAGAATCAGAAGCATCAATATCACTTCCGGCAAATGCTAAAGTAATTGCAGCAGACTCTTCATTGGTTGAAGCGGTAATCAGAGATGCGTTTGGCGCATCATTAACATTGTTAACCGTTACAACAAAACTCTGCGAAACAGAAGCGCCTGAAGAATCAGTTGCGGTAACAATTAGTTCATAATTTCCAACATCGTTATTTGATGGATTGGTTGATATAATCTCGCCAGTAGTGCTATTGATCGAAAGCCATAAAGGGAGCGGATTTCCGTTTGATAATGAGGCTTCATAATTCAGAACATCACCGTCAGCATCGCTAAATGCAGACGCAATTGTTAAAGCACTAACCACAATATTTGTTGAATCCTCGTCAACTGCAGAACTCGATATTATTGATACGATTGATGGAGCATCATTAACCGGAATAATATTAATGTTTAAAGTTTTCACAACTTCACCACCATTATTATCAGTAATTGTATAGTCTATAGAATCACTGCCATTGTAATTATGGTTTGGAATATAGGTAATCTTTCCATCAATAATTTGAGCACTGCCATGAGACGGATTTGTTAAAGCAGAAATTACTAAACTATCGCCATCAACATCTGCTGCCGCTGCGAGCACATCAATAATTAGAGGATTATCTTCATTTGTTATTGAAGAAGTTAATGTTGCACTAGGAACACTATTAATCGCAGCATTTCCAACAAAATTATTTTGCGAAAGATTGTCCGTGTTAATATTTTTCAGAATAATTTTTTGCCCATCGCCAAGATCAATTTCGACGTCATAACCTTGCTGCAAAAAGGAATTTTTAAATTGGGCAAAATTAGTAAAGCGGTTATTGAAGGCGGCAAGATTAATTTTTTCATCGAAGCGCCAAAATTCAAAATCGGTGATAGTGTCGGTAGCGCTTGCATTTTGAGCAATAATGAAATTGTCGCCGCCATCTCCACCAGATAAAGTGTTGTTGCCATAACCTCCATCAAGATAGTCTTTGCCAGCACCGCCGTTTAGCGTGTCATTGTCCGCCTTACCATTTAAGATATCGTCACCGCTGCCACCATTGATTTCGTCAATACCATAGCCACCATTCAAAAGATCGTCTCTACCATCTGCACCATTTAAAATTCCGTTATAAAAAACAAAACTACTCTCATCTAAAAAATTTTGCTTAAATTGAATTACCGCGCCATAGCCAAGCATACCATATTGCGGTATATCGTAATTACCCACTTGAATAGAAGGGTTGATCTGTGCAATTAGAGGAAAATTTTTTACCGTTATGCTTTGGTCGGCAAAATAAATTACAGTGTCAGTTTCACCGCCAACTATATTGAGATCGGACAACCCTCTAACATCAGCAATTTCGCTTAGGTTAATTATGGCATTAGTATTTATTGAGGTGAGAGGCGAAATTATCCCGCCGCTATTTCTGTCAATAAGAATCTGACTTCCGAATTGAGATTGTGGAACCCATTTTACGTAGTTGCCGTAATTGCTTAAATTATAAACTTGATCAGCATCTCCTGGATTACTGCTAATATAAAAAGCATTACCACCATCAAGGTTTGCATACAGAGAATCATTACCTTTGCCGTCAAATAAGACGTTGTTGGAGCTTAAAGAAACAATGCTTTCACCATTATTGCTGCCGATCAAAACGCTGCTACTAATGTCAGTTCTGCTATCCTGAATTTGTCTGGTTATTGTAGGAACCACACCGTTTTTAAAGATAATACTATCAATTGAGAAATCTGCGTAGCTGGTTTTTGATAAAATCACCGTCTGATTATTGTTCAAATTTAACTGAACAATTGGCTTTCCACTTTCCTGTTCAAAATCGCCAAGAATGGTAATATCGGTTAAATCAAAATTGCTGAGATCAATTTTATCGCCTTGAGTGGCATTAAAATCAGTGATTTTGGTTATGTCATTTGCCAAAATATCAATGATGAATTTATCAGCACCAGAACCGCCAGATAAAATATCATTACCGCCCTTACCGCGCAAAATATCATCACCCGCACCACCTTGAAAAATATTAGTTGCAATACTACCGGTGAGGGAATCGTTTAAATCTGAACCGACAATATTTTCAATATTTAGAAGCACGTCACCATTGGCGCTACCACCGAAAAATGCATTGGTAGAAAAATCAATATTTACTCCAGCGTAAGAATCATTGTATCCAACGTAGTCGGAACCGTCACCACCATCAATGATGTCAGCATCAATTCCACCAGAAAAAACATCATCACCACTACCGCCATTTAGTACGTCATTACCACCATATCCATAAATGTAATCATTGCCGTCACCACCATTAATTATATCTTTAAAAGGATTTCCTCGCAATTCATTGTTCAATTCATCACCGTTGAAAGTGCCGACCTGATTTGAAATATCACTATATTGAATGGTGGAAATTTGATTACTTGCTTTGAATACGAAATGGCCAAGATTTAGCTGTTCAGGAACGATGTTTAGTATAGTAACATATGCGCCATTTGAAAAACTGATATCAGTATGGTTGCCATTTTTTATCAGCACAAGATCTGCAACATCAAGCAGACTAAAATCAATTAAATCGTCATCCAAATTGAAATCAGTGATAATAAAATCTAATCTGGAAACAGCATAACCTTCTGTAAAAGAGAATGGCCTTAAAACAAAAACGTCTTTACCATTGCCACCAGTTAATCTGTCATAACCCCCGCCATCAATCAAAATGTCATTTCCGTCCCCACCAATTAGAATGTCGTGACCACCAATCCCCTGCAAAATATTATTATACTGATCGCCAATCAAAACATCATTGCCGTCAGTTCCTATAACGTTTTCAACTGAAAAATAACGATCACCTTCCGCAGCGCCACCAGTGCCGATGCCTCTTGCTAAATCAACCGTTATATTTTTTGCACTTCTTGGATCGTTATAGGTAACGGCATCAATTCCTACGCCGCCATCCAATATTTCTGCATCACTAAAACCTTGCAAAATATCATTACCTTCTTCGCCATAAAGTTCATTTTTTCCAGCCGCTCCCCACAAGTAATCATTACCTTTACCGCCATAAATAACATCATCACCTTCTTCACCATTGATGTTATTATTCTGATCATCGCCAATTAAAACATCGGCATATTTAGATCCGTTTAGACTCTCAATATTGGTAAATACATCTCCCTGCGCATCGCCACCTTTGGCAATTTTAGTTTTTAAATTAACATAAACGGCCTTGCTAGAAGTATAATAATCAATGCCATCAATACCATCGCCACCATCCATAATGTCAGCACCTTTACCGCCTTGCAAACTATCGTCACCCTCTTCGCCAAATAATCGATCTATCCCATCTTCTCCTCTTAAATTATCGCGATTGGTGCCACCATAGATAATATCATCACCCACTCCACCTTCCAAAGAATCATAACCATCACCACCATAAATCACATCATTACCAATCTCGCCTCTAATAAAATCATCACCTTGATTACCATGAACCACATCATCACCTGACCCTGCAAAAATATAATCCCCGCTTTTGCTGCCGTTAATTGTATCGTTATTATCTCTCCCAATCTTAGTGGAAATTTCCAAGAGCTCGTCTGTGCCATCTTTTTTATTGTAAATTTCCGAACCATCAGCTGCTGTCAAAATCTTTGATCCAATAAATAAATCCTCTCCGACGGCAGCATTAATTTGGGTGGCAATTTCTTGGAGTGTGTGGTTAAGTTGAGTTTTGTTAAGAATGGCAATGTTGGCAATAGAGTTCCAAAAGTCTTGGTCGCTATCATTGTTATCTGAGCCGCTATTAAAATACTCCGTAGCCTTAGCAATAATGCCTTCCAGCGTATCATTTAGTGTAATCTCATCAGTCTGAAAGCTATAAGTAGCGTTTGGAAAGATCTCACTCCAAGTGCCTTGAATTAGAATTTTATTAGCCATGATGGTTGAGATTTGCTCCCAGGCCTTCTTTACTCCAATTGAAGCTGCAATACCAACTATTCCCATATCTTCAACTTGATTCCATGTAATACCACTAAACTTCTCCAAAAAATCCACTCTTCTAGCATCAATATCATTGCCATTACCAGTTGCTCTAGCCTCAGGGTCATTATTCGTAACATTAGCCCACTCAAAAAGCACAGCTTCAACCTTTTGCAAAATAAGGTCAGACTGATCTGGCGTTAGATTCACCAATTCTTTGATTCTTGCTTTCAGAGTTGGATTCTCACTCATAGCGATGTGAAGAGAAGGCAAAGAGCCGTAACCTCTGG
>CAYUSO010000018.1:0-18041 GCA_964447395.1 uncultured Rhizobium sp. | reverse complement strand
GAGTGCGCGCCTGATAAGTGCGAGGTCGGTGGTTCAAGTCCACCCAGACCCACCAGTCTCTGCTCTGTTCTAGAGCAGAGACTGCCCCGCTTCAAAAATCCTTAGATTTTCTCGACTATTTCCCCGAAGAGCTGCGCTGGCAATGAGCCGCCAGTAATTTTATTGGTTGGGGAATTATTGTCATTTCCGATCCAAACTCCAATCACGTACTCACTGTTAAAGCCAACAAACCAAGCATCGCGAAAATTCTGACTCGTGCCAGTTTTTCCGTAAATATCATCACCAATATTGGCGTTTTTACCGGTTCCGTGAACAACAACTTCACGCAAAACTTTACGAATTTTTTCCTCCGCCGCCGCAGAAATTACCGCGTCCAAACCAGAAGACTGCCGCTGATAAACCAGAATTCCATCGCCGGTTTTTATTTCTGAGATTGCGTAAGGAATCACTGGCGCTCCATCATTAGCAATTGTTGCGTAAGCGCCGACTAATTCGAGCAAAGTCACTTCCGTAGTTCCAAGAGCAATTGTCGGATCGTTCTTGTCGATTTTAGAAACGATACCACAGCGATGCGCAACCTCTGTCACAGCCTCTCCGCCGACTTTTCTCGCCAATTGAATTGCCACTGAATTTAGAGAATTGGCAAAAGCCTGCGAAAGTGTCACCGCGCCCAAATAACGATTTTCGTAATTTTCTGGAAGCCAGGCTCCGACATTGATTTTCTTGTCTTCGAAGACGTCATCAGGATGCAAACCTTTTTCAAAAGCCGCGAGATAAACGAAAGTTTTAAACGCCGAACCAGCCTGTCTTTTGGCGTAAACTGCGCGATTGAACTGACTTTTTTGATAGTCGTTGCCACCAGACATGCCAAGCACCGCGCCACTTTTATTCATCACCACAACTGACAGTTCCGATTTGCCAATTTTAGCGGAATTTTTTTGCACAAATTGGTGCAGAATATTTTCCAATTTTTCCTGAATTTTTTCGTCAAGAGTTCCAGTGATGGAAATTATTTTTTCGTCAGCATCTTTTTTTCCTAAAAATTCTGGAAATTGTTCGAAGGCGAAATCAGCAAAATAGAGCCTTTGCGCATGATCGACTTTGTAATTTGGATCTTGATTCAATTCAGAGAAGTTTTTTTCGTTCAAAAATCCCGCATCAATCATCGCCTTCAGAACCACGTTAGTTCTGCTTTCGGCAAGCTCACGATTATTTTTTGGGGAAAGTTTTGACGGTGCTTTCAACAATCCCGCAAGCAATGCCGATTCGCTCAGATTCAGCTGCGCCACCTCCTTACCGAAATAGTTTTTTGCAGCATTTCCGACACCATAATTTCCAGCACCGAAATAGGCGCGATTGAGATAAAAAGTTAAAATTTGCTCTTTGGTAAAATTGCGCTCAAGCTGAACCGCGAGAAGAATTTCCTGAATTTTTCTTTTGAAAGTTCTCTCCGATTTTAGAAATAAAAGCTTAGCCAATTGCTGAGTAATTGTGCTACCACCCTGAACGATTCGACCCGCTTTCTTATTGACGTTATAGGCTCTAATGATGCCAAAAATATCAACACCGTGATGACCAAAAAATCGACGATCTTCCGTCGCAATCACGGCGTTAATTAGATGTTGCGGAATTTCGTAAAAATTTACTTCGCTGGTATAAATTTCACCGCGATTGGTGATGCGATTGCCGTTTGAATAGTTGATCTCAATGATTTTCTTGCCACTCTCTTTTTCGAGATCGCTCAAACTTGGCAGGCCTTGGAAATAGTAAAACAAGGCGATCATGCCAAAAATTGCGATCCAAATTGAGAGAAAAAATGTCCATTTGAAAATGAAGCGAAAGGGTTTCATCAAAGATAAAATTAAAATGCCGAAATTTATTTTTAAAAATCGCCAACTCCTCGAGGAAAAACAAGCAACAATTTCAATTCACGAAAGAGGTTTTCTTTTTGGTGATGGAATTTTTGAAACCTGCAAAATTATTGATGGAAAAATTTTCGACTTTGCGGCGCATCAAGCTAGAATTATCAAGGCTTTAGAGGTTTTAAAATTTTCCGCAGAAATTTCAGATCTAGAAAAAAGATCCTATCAACTCATCAAAAAAAATTCGCTGAAAAATGGCATTTTGCGCATCTCGATTAGTCGTGGAATTGGCAGCGCGGGATATTTACCAACCTATGATTCTCAAGCGCTGATCATAATTGAAACCCTTCCGGAAAGAAAACTTCCTAAAAAAATTTCTCTTGGAATTTCAAAAACAAAAACACCAAAAATTCCTTTCAAATCAATGAGCGCACTGCCCTACATCCTAACAAAAATTGAAGCTCAGGGAAAAAAATTATTTGATCTTGTAATGATTTCTGAGAGTGGATTTGTCGCAGAAACTTCTTCAGCAAACATTTTTTGGGTTAAGAACGAAGTAATTTACACCCCTCACGAAAGCTGTGATATAGTGCTTGGAACCATACGTCATCGCATCTTAGAGATGACGAGTTTTAAAATTAAGAAAGTAAAAGCATCAGTTACGACACTCAAAAATGCCGACGAAATTTTTCTAACAAATTCATCATTTTTAATTTTATCAGTTGATGAATTTCTAAACAAAAAGCTGCGGAAAGAATTTACAAAAAAGATTCGCCAATCCTTACTTTCGCTATCTTAATCAACTTTCGTTTAGCTCTTGGTATCAAAAAATAAGAAATAATACCTCGTAATATTTGAGACTACTTTGCATTCATGAACAAAAAAATTTCTTGGCAAGATCCGCTAATTTTAGCCAAAAAAATTGCCGCCAATTATCACGATGAAGCCTGGATTTTACTATATTCTGGCCTGAATGATAAAGTTAAAAACTCCACCTCTTATCTGGCACTTTTTCCACGAGAAAAAATTATCTGTGACGATTTTTTTGCTGCAGAAAAAAAACTAAAAAACAGCGAGAAAAAATGGTTCGGATATTTTTCTTACGAAGTTGCGCACGCTTTTGAAAAGCTGCCAAAAACCAAAAATTCCTTTATCAATTTACCAAAAATTCAGCTGATCAATTTTGCGCTGATTTTTGAATTTGATCACGACAAAAAAATTCTCACCGCGATTTTTGAAGAAAAAGAAAATCTCGATGAGGTCTTGAAATATAAAGCTCTAAGCCCATTCGAAAATAAGAATAAAATCAAAAACCTGTTTTCCAATTTCACCGACAAATCCTATGTCGCAGCAATTTCTGATGTTAAAAAAATGATCGCGCGCGGTGATTTTTATCAAACCAATTTGACCAGAAAATTTTTCGGAAAATTTTCGCAAAAACAAAATCAGAAATCCGCCTTCAAACTCTTTGCCAATCTCGTCAAATTAAGCCCCGCCAATTATTCATCATTTTTAAAGTTGGATAAAAATTTTATTATTTCTTCAAGTCCGGAATTATTTTTAGAAGTAAAAAACAGCGTAATTTTATCACGACCAATAAAAGGCACAGCGCCGCGCGACTCTAGCGCAAAACAAGATCAAAAAAATAAACTTTTCCTAAAAAATTCCGCCAAAGAACGCGCCGAAAATTTGATGATTGTCGATTTAGTCAGAAATGATTTGGCGAGAATTTGCGAGCCTGGAAGCGTTGAAGTGAAAAAACTTTTTAACATCACCAGCTATAAAAATATTCACCACATGTCGTCGGAAATTCATGGAAAAATTTCCAAAGAATTCTCAACTATTGATGCGATACGAACCTGCTTTCCTCCTGGCTCCATGACCGGTGCACCAAAAATTAAAGCAATGGAAATTGCAGCAAAAAAAGAAAAAATAAATCGCGGAATTTACAGCGGAGCAATCGGATTTTTTGACGGAAAAAAATCTGCAAATTTTTCCGTCGTGATTCGAACTTTAATTTTGCAGGAAGAAAAATTTGAGTTTCAAACTGGCGGTGCCATCACTTTCGATTCAAACGAAAAAGCCGAATTGGCGGAAATTTTTAACAAGGCCAAAGCACTAATGACGCTGCTTGGCATCGAATCTACTTTTCAGCAAAAATATCGATCATCACTTTCACCTCATCATCAATACCATTAGATTTTTTTGGATCAGAATCACCAATTCCAAAATTGCTGCGCTTTAAAACCGCACTTCCAATTACGTGAGCAGACTTATCGCCAAATTCTTTTAGCGTAAATTCCAAAATCACCGGAACGGTTTTTCCCTTTAGCGTTAAGCTCCCATCGCTGTGATATTGCTTGTTTATGGCATTGCCAAAAATCACAAACTTATTTGATTTGAATGTGGCTTTAGGGAAATTTTTTATGTCGAGCCAAGTTGCATTTTTTACCATCTCAGCAGCATCAGCAAAAGAAATATCAATCGATGAAGTGTCGATCGCAATCTCAACATCACTATTTTGCAAATAAGTTGGATCAAAATTTATTTTGCCATCAAAGCTTCGGAAAGAGCCGGAAATGCTGCTTTTATTCTGCTTAGCGACAAATTCGATTTTGCTTTTGGCGGGAAGAATTTTCCATTCTGCCCGCGAAACTTTTGGAGTATCGGAGGCAATTATTCCTTCGGCTTCGATGTTAATTTTCACCTCATCAGAAACTCCTGGCAGGCCAAAATTTATTCCGAAACGTGAACGCTTGATTGTGGTGCGAGCGCTAAATCCAACAGTTTTTTTCTGCGACATCATAGCAATGCCAATCTTGTTTAATTTGACGTCTAGAACCACTGACTGAGTGATGCCGCAAATTGTAAGATTTCCAGAAACTTTAGCAAAATCCTTGCCAATTACTCGAACTCCGGTGCTAACAAATTTCGCAGTTTGATATTTCTCCAGGTTAAAGAAATCGGAACTTTTTAGATGTGAATCAAACTTCGCAATTCCGGTTGTAAGCGAAGCGATTTTGATCGTCACGTCGACTGAACTATTTTGCGGATTTTTCTCATCAAGGTTGATTGAGCCTTCGAGATCGGTGAATTTTCCTGAAGGATTAGAAAAGCCAAAGTGGCTAGCAGACCAAGAGACCGTAGAGTGATTCGGATCAAATTTGTAAATATCGGCAGCGTTGGCAGAAACGGTAAAAAAAAGAACTACGAAAAATTTTTTCATAATCTTTGAGTAAGGTTTTAGGATAAAATTTCTGAATTTGTGGTGATTACTTTTCTTGCCGCCGAATCCATCAACAAAGAATTTACGAAAATTTTTCCGTTGCTTTTGCATTTTTTTACGCCGCGAAGCATGTAGCCATCGGTGACGCCAGCACAGGCGAAAATCACGTCGCCTTTTGCCATTTCTTCCGCCAAATATTTTTTTCCCAAATCTTTGATGCCCATTTTTTTGGCGCGTTCGATTTGTTTTTTATTATCGCCGAAAATCAATCGACCCATCATTTGCCCGCCAATTACGCGAAGTGCGGCTGCAGCGAGAACTCCTTCCGGCGCGCCGCCTGTTCCCATATAAGCATCGACGCGAGTATTTTGTGAGGTGCAAGCGATCACGCCAGCAACGTCGCCATCACCGATCAAGCGAATTTTTGCGCCAGCTTCACGAACTTTGGCGATTAATTCTTCGTGGCGCGAGCGTTCGAGAATCATCACGGTTAAGTCTGAAACTGTGCACTTCTTGGCTTTAGCGATGTTTTGCAGATTTTTTTTCGGCGAATTATCGAGATCAATCACGCCTTGCGGCAAGCCAGCTCCGACGGCAATTTTTTCCATGTAAACATCTGGCGCGTGTAAAAATCCGCCTTTTTTTGCGAAAGCAATTACGGCCAGTGAAGACTCGCCGGCATTGGCGCAAATCGTGGTTCCTTCGAGAGGATCAAGCGCAATATCAACTTCGATTCCACCTTTTCCGACCTTCTCTCCGATGAAGAGCATAGGCGCTTCGTCGCGCTCGCCTTCGCCAATCACGATAGTTCCTTTGATGTTCATCAGATTCAAATTTTGACGCATCGATTTCACCGCCGCCGCATCTGCCGCCATATTATCACCTTTGCCGATCCAATCGTAGCAGGCAATTGCGGCTTTTTCGACGACGTCGATTATTTGCGAAGAAAGTGGAGTTAGCATATTTTAAAAAAATTTTTTGGGAAAATTTGGACAAAAAAAAGGCGCCCGCATTTGGGCGCCATTTTAAAGAACATTAGCTCGAAAGCTTCTGTTCTTTGAATTCTACGTGCTTGCGCACAACAGGATCATATTTTGTAAAGACCATTTTTTCTTGTTTTTGTTTTGGGTTGCGACGCGCGAGATAGAAAAATCCAGTATCCGCAGTACTTACCATTTTAAACAAGATCGAATTTCTTTTAGCTTTTGAAGCCTTTGGTTTTCCAGCCATAAATTACCTAAAGTTTTGGGGGAGTTAGAAAAGAGCGGCGCAAACTATTTTTCAAAACCTGTGAGTCAAGAAAAAATTGGTTAGGGATTTTGTTAGCTGATGACCTTATCGAGCCAAGCTATGATTGCCACAGCAGCGGTCATCATGAGAAACATTTTTGTGATTATTTCATGCTTCATTGATTCCATTTTTTGCTCGAGAACTTCCAAATCTTTTCTAACCATCAAAACATCATTCTGGGTCGCCAAGCCTTCAATTGCATGACTTTGAGTGTCTTTGATTGCTTCGGCAAATTCGTCGGCGATCTTCTGATCGAGTCCAACTTTTTGTAATCTTTTGGAAAATTGTAGAGTGTCTACAGAGAAGAATGTCATGGCTGCGGAGGTCATATGGTGTTAAGTTTTGGTTGATGGTGTTTCTTCAAAAAATGAAGCGTGGCGCAATTTATTGGCCGGTTTCGAAGTTTCAACTTTTAAATCTTATCCAATCTCTTCATGCCTTTAAAGCCAGCGGCGATGCCGGTTCGTGACACTGTTGCTAAACCGTAGTTTTTCATTTTTTCCAACACTTCGTCGATGATTTGCGAATTGCCGATTACTTCGAAAACCAGCGAATCGCCGTCTATATCAACGATTTCGCTGCGATAATTTTTTATGATTTCTAGCGCTTCTTTGCGGATTTTTTCGTCGGAAATAATTTGCACCAAAGCTAATTCGCGTTCGATGTAACCCTCAGAGCGAGTAAGCTCCGCAGCATGATGAACTGGCACGATTCTCTTCAAAAGTTTGCAGATTAAATCCACCGTTTTATCGGTTCCGAAAGTTGTGATGGTGATGCGCGACATTTTTTTATCGAGCGAAACCGGCGCGACTGTAAGCGTCTCGATGTTATATCCGCGCGCTGAAAAAAGCTCAACAACGCGAGCAAGCGCGCCAAATTCATTATCCAACAAAACTGCAATTACGTGTTTTTTGATTTCTGACATGAGGAATTTACGATTTTTGGTTTTTAAAATTTAAACCGCGTTGATGTCTTTAGTGACATAGAGTTTTGCCTGCGAACCAAGCAGAATCTCGTTATGCGCCGATCCAGCCGGAATCATCGGAAAGACATTTTCACTTTTTGCAACGATGCAATTGAACAAAACCGGACCTTTGTGATTAATCATTTCGAGAATTTTTTCGTCGAGGTGAGTTGGATTGTCGCACTCGATTCCCTTGATACCAAAGCTTTCAGCGAGCTTTAGAAAATCCGGCAGCGATTCCATGTAAGACTGGCTTTCGCGTTTTTCGTAAACCAATTCTTGCCATTGCCGAACCATGCCCATGTAGCGATTGTTAAGAATTATGATTTTCACCGGCAGGTTATATTGCTTGATGGTTGCGAGTTCTTGCATGTTCATCATGAAACTTGCATCGCCGCTGACGCAAATCACCAGCGCATCAGGATTAGCGATTTGTGCTCCAACCGCCGCCGGAACGCCGTATCCCATAGTTCCAAGACCTCCAGAAGTTAGCCATTTTTTCGGCTCATCAAATTGCAAATATTGCGCCGCCCACATTTGGTGCTGACCGACATCGGTTGAGATAAAAGGTTTATGGTCGCGAGACAAGACATTTAGCCGCTGCATCGCATATTCTGGTTTGATGATTTTATCACTTTCTTCGTAGGAAAGCGAATCAACATCTTGCCAAGTTTTAATGCGATTCCACCAAGCGGAAATTTCTTTTTTGCGATTGGAAAGTTTGCGCCTCTTCCATTCCTCGAGCAAGGCCTCAAGCACTTGCGCCGCATCTCCAACAATTGGAACTTCAACGCGAATAATTTTGTCGATCGAGCAATCATCAATGTCGACGTGAATTTTTTTCGAATGCGGCGAAAAACCAGAAACACGGCCTGTCACGCGATCGTCGAAACGCGCGCCGATATTGAGCATAACGTCGCAATGATACATCGCCATGTTAGCTTCGTAGGTTCCATGCATGCCAAGCATACCGATAAAATGGGCGTCGGTGGCAGGAAAACCGCCAAGTCCCATCAAGGTGTTGGTGATTGGAAAACCAGTTTCGCGCACAAATTCGGTGAGCAATTTGCTGGCTTTTTCGCCAGAGTTGATAATGCCGCCGCCCGTGTAAAATATTGGGCGCTCAGCCTTTTCTAGAAGATCAATCGCTGCGGCAATTTTATCGTGATTAATCTCTGATTGGCGTTTTTTAATTTGGTAAGAAGCGCGATTGATTTCGGTTTTGCCGCTGTAGAGTCCGTGCCCGTTTTGTACATCTTTTGGAATATCAATTAACACTGGACCAGGACGGCCTGAACGCGCGATATGAAAGGCTTCGTGAATGATATAACCCAAATCATTCACGTCTTTCACGAGATAATTATGCTTGGTGCAAGAGCGCGTGAGGCCAGTAATATCAGCCTCTTGGAAGCCATCAGTGCCAATTACGCCAGTGGCAACTTGTCCAGAAATGCAGACTAGCGGAATGGAATCGAGATAGGCATCTGTAAGGCCGGTGATGGCATTAGTTGCGCCAGGGCCAGAAGTGACGGTAATCACTCCAACTTTTCCCGTTGAACGCGCATAGCCTTCAGCCGCGTGAGCGGCGGCTTGCTCGTGTCTCGTCAAAATGTGATGCAATTTGTTTTGCACAAAAATCGCGTCGTAGAACGGCAAAATCGCGCCGCCAGGATAGCCGAAAATTCTATCCACGCCTTCATTCACCAAAGCTTTGACGATGATTTCTGCGCCGGTGAATTTGTTGGTTTCTTTTAATTCGCCCATGGAATTGGAAATTGAATTGGAAATTGGAATTTTAAAAAGGGAGCGAGCGGTTTAAGGGATTGAGGGGTTTCTAATCAAGTGTCAATTTGCGGAGCGATTGGGATTTATCCTGCGATAGAATAAAACTTCCCGCTTCCTCAAAACCTCTCAGCTCCCCAAAACTTCTCAGCTCCCCGAGCGGAGTCGAGGGGTAGGAAAGCAAACTCTCATCCCCTCGACTTCGCTCGGGGAGCTGAGACTAAAAACTCGGGGATCTGTCTTGGCGAGCTGGAGAATAATCACCTCATCTCCAAGCAATTATTTTTCTTTGCTTTTTGCCGTTCCAAAAAATAATTTTTTGTGCCTCTTCAAATCTAAAAAATCAAAAAAATGTCAGCTCCAATCAACATTGAGAAGATTCTCAAATCCTTGCCGCACCGCTATCCGTTTCTGTTGGTAGATAAAGTGACATCGATTGAGCCAAACAAAAAAATCGTCGCTATCAAAAACGTCACCTTCAACGAACCGCATTTTCTTGGGCATTTTCCTGATCATCCAATCATGCCTGGCGTTTTAATCATTGAAGCTATGGCACAAGCTGGAGCCCTGATGGTGACTGCTGCGCCCGATTTCAAAGCTGAAGAAAAACTGGTTTATTTCATGTCAATTGACGGCGCTAAATTCAGAAAACCAGTAGTTCCGGGCGATGTTTTGGAGCTTCATATCGAAGCCGTACAAAACCGTGGAGCCGTTTGGAAACTAGCCGCAACCGCTATCGTCGATGGCCAAAAAGTTTCTGAGGCACAACTCTCAGCAATGATCGTCGATAAAGAAAAAAAGTAATCATGACATCACAAATTCACCCATCTTCAATCATTTCAAAAAACGCCAAAATCGGCGCCAATGTTCACATCGGACCCTTTTGTGTTATTGGCGACGAAGTTAAAATCGGCGATGGCACAATCCTCAAATCCCATGTTGTCATTGAAGGCGACACCGAAATCGGCAAACATAACGTGATTTTTCCTTTCACGACAATCGGTGTCGTGCCGCAAGATCTCAAGTTCCGCGGCGAAAAATCGAAAGTCATAATCGGCGATAATAACAAAATCCGCGAACATGTGACGATTCATCTCGGAACACAAGACGGTGCAATGGTGACGCGCATCGGCAGCAATTGTTTGCTGATGGTTGGCGTTCACGTTGCTCATGATTGCGTGGTCGGAGATCACGTGATTCTAGCCAATAACGCTACACTCGCGGGCCATGTTGTAGTTGGAGATCATGTGATTATCGGCGGACTTTCTGCGGTTCATCAATTTGCTCGCATCGGTCATGGAGCCATGATTGGCGGCATGTCCGGTGTTGAAAGCGATGTTATTCCTTACGGTCTCGTAATGGGCGAACGCGCGTCCCTCGCAGGCCTAAACCTTGTTGGCATGAAACGCAGCAACATTTCTCGAGAAGAAATTCACGCCATGCGCAATTTCTTCAAAAAAGTTTTTGAAGAAAAAAATGGTGGATTTGTTGCGCGAGTTGAAGAGTTGGCAAAAGAGTCTTCGAGCCACATAGTTCAAGAGGTTGCAGCTTTTGTAAAATCAGAATCAACGCGCTCTTTTTGCCAGCCGAAAAATATTTTATCGGAAGAATAAATGAGCCGAGCTCCTACTAAGCTTTTACAAATCATTGATCATCCGGACAAGAAAGATGAAAAATTCGAACAATTCACCGTCGAAGGCATAGGCGAATTGGCAAGGTATTATTCAGAAAAATATCCTGATCGGGACCCGATCTCAAGCATTACCGCTGTTGCGGTGCGCAGCATGCCGGGAGAGTCTGAAGATACGGCAGAAGAGTTGGCTAAGAAAGTTGTCAGAATCGTAGAAGAAGACTCGCAAAGCGCAGCCTCGCAAATAAGAAAAACGCAAAATGCGCAAAAAATCATGCTAACATTTTGCATGAGAAAAACGCCTGAAGATCAAGAGATTGACATGGAATCAATTCACGTCTTACCGCTGCTTTTAACTTCAGATAAATTAATTTTATTACGTAACGAGAAAGAGAAATTTTGCTTAAAAGTTTTAGCAGCGCTGGCGAAGAAGCTTGAAGTTGCACTTGTTAAGCAACATGAAAATCAAACCGAAAGGAAAACCTCAATTCAAAGAGATTACACTTCCTGCATGGGCATTGCGGCAGGAATTTTAAAAGATTTAACCGCTGATGATTTGCGACAAGTTTCGCAATTTGAAGATGGCTACAAGCCGCTGCCAAAAATGTTGAAATACTCACAATCTTTAAGTCATGTTGAAGCAGTTGTTGGTGATGCGAAAAGCGCGCCGGTTAAGAGTGGAGGCATAACATTGGAAGAATATATTCGAGATGGAAAAGCTTCCGAACATGGCTCAAGAATCGCAACAAAACTGGCAGAATTTAAAGAATCTTGGGCGCAAAAATTTTCGCGCTCTGACGAAAGCGACGGAAAAACCGGAGGAAGAGAATGACTAGAGAAATCTGCCTCGACATAGAAACCACAGGGCTTGATCCGCGAGATGGCCACAAAATTATCGAAATTGCCTGCGTTGAATTGGTGGGGAAAATAAAAACCGGAAATGTTTTTCATTCCTACGTTAACCCCAGACGTGACGTGCCTCAGGAGGCCTTTAGAATTCACGGAATTTCAACAGAATTTCTGCAAGATAAGCCGATTTTTAATCACGTTGCTTACAAATTCTTAGACTTCATCAAAGGCGCCAGAATCGTCATTCACAACGCTGCATTCGATACAAAATTCCTCAATTACGAATTAAAAATTCTCGGGCTTGAACCAATAGACATGAGCAATGTCGTGGATTCGCTACTAATTGCGCGCCAAAAATTTCCTGGCTCGCCAGCGTCGCTCGATGCCTTATGTAAAAGATTTAACATTGATTTATCGCGTCGAACCAAACACGGCGCACTTTTGGACACTGAATTGCTTTGCGATGTTTATGTTGAATTGATGGGCGGCGCACAAGCGGGATTTGGTTTTGACGCAACAAAAAAACTTTTGCAGGAAGAAAAGGTAGATGAAAAAATCATCACCAATCAAAAGAAAAAAATTCTGCCAAAGCGCGATTTTCCTGTTGCAAATGACGATCTCGAAAATCACAAAAAATTTATTTTAGGAAATTTTAAATCGAATCTTTGGGGATATTAACTTCGTTAATTCAGCACCAACCTCATAACAAAGACAGATCCTGAACTTGTTTCAGGATCTGTCTTTTGCACACAAAACCCATCTTCCTCTCACCTCATGAAACCCCAAACCACCTCACCTTCTCAAAATGATCTTTGGCTGTGGATTCCTGCCCTGCTTGGCTTTGGCGTCGCTTTTTATTTTTCCTTTCAAGAAAACTTTCTCACAAATTTTGCGCTGATTTTTATTTTATTCGTCGCCGCAATTTTGCTTTTTTATTTTAATCGAGATTCGCGCCGCTCCTTAATTTTCATTGCTTGCGCTACTTTTTTGCTCGGCGGATTTTATGCAAATTTTTACGAAAAAACTTTTCTCAATCACACAAAAATTAGCGGCAAAATTTATGTCGATGTTGTTGGAAAAGTTGAGTCGATAAAAAAATTTTATAATTCGGTTAATAGGCTTGAAGGCGCGAATTTAGTGGTTTTAGAGCCAGAAATGTATGAGGCGAAATTTGCAAAAAAAGTGGTGAAGAAAAAAATAAAAAAGAAAAAAGCGGTGAAGAGAAAGATCCTGAAACGAGTTCAGAATGACGGATTGTTTGGTCATCCTCAACTGCCGACGCGTCATCCTGAACTCGTTTCAGGATCCACCGCAAAACCAAAATCAAAGAAAAAAATCTCCGCAAAAAAAATTGAAAAAGATTTCGTAAATCTCGCGGGATACCAAGAAATTGATCGCGAATTTTTGGATTATTCAAAAAATTACCAGCACGTTGAATGGTTGGAAATAAAGGGTCGCAAGCAGTTTCCAAATCCACCGCAAAAAATTTCTGTCAATCTCGTCAAAAATTTTTCTGAGATTTCAGTTAATGACAAAATCGCTTTTAGCGCAGTTTTACAACCTCCGCCAAGCAAAGAGTTTCCTGATGATTTTGATTTTTCTCTCGATGCCAAAATGAAAAAAATTGGCGCTTTTGGCTTTGCAATCGGCGCAGCAGAAATTCTTGAGAAAGCGCGAATATCAAGCCTTGATGACTGGTTCTTAAATTTACGAGAAAAAATCCGCGGCAAAATTCTGAGCAATTTAAAAGGCGATTCTGCGGCGATTACTTTGGCATTTCTCATCGGCGATCAAACACAAATTTCTGCAGAATTAATGGCGAAAATTCGTAATTCTGGCTTAGCACATTTGCTGTCAATTTCAGGATTTCATCTCTCACTTGCAGGCGCGATTTTCTTCATCACAACGCGCTTTCTTTTATCACGCAGCGAATATTTAGCTTTGCATTTTAATCTCAAAAAAATCGCCGCAGTCACGGCAATTTTTGCCACTTATTTTTATCTCAAAATCGCCGCCTCACCTTTGCCAGCACAGCGCGCTTTTTTGATGGTTTTTTTGGTTTTGCTGGCCCTGTTTTTTGACGAAAAAATCAACGCGAAACGCGCTATTATGACTGTGGTTTTGACCTTGATTTTGGCTAATCCATACGTGGTTTTTAACATCAGTTTTCAGCTTTCTTTTGCGGCAATTTTAACGATGGGAATTTTTTACGAGAAATTTAATCGCGATTTTTTTCCGCAATTTTTGCGCTATTTTATCGAGGTTATTTTGCTGTCGATTTTGATTCAGATCGCCACTTTGCCATTTTTGATGCATAGCTTCCAAAACCTTGCTGTGCTTGGCTTCATCTCCAATATTTTAGCAATTCCGCTTACGAGTTTTTTAATTATGCCTTGCGGATTTTTATCATTTTTTCTTATGCCTCTTGGTGCAGAAAAATATGTTTTATTCTTGATGCAGGAAGGAATTTTTCTGCTCGAAAGAATTATTAATTTCGTTGCTGATTTAAATTATTCTCACGTCATCAGCCCAATATTACCAAGCCTTGGGCTCGGTATTGCGATTTTTGGTTTTTTGGTTTTTTGTCTACTACAAAGCAATTTTCGTTTTCTTGGAATTGCGATTTTTCTTTTATCTTTTTTGACAATTTCTTTCGCCAAAAAACCGCAAATAATTTTTGAAAAAAATCAGAAATTTTTTGCAATTTACGATGAAAATGGACTGACCTTTTCTAAAAAATTAAAACCTTCAAGACAGCGAAATCATTGGATGAAACGCTTTGGTGAAACTGAATTTAAAATACTAAAAAACTGCGAAAAAGATTTCTGCTTAATCGAAAAAAATCAGAAAATTCTTGTGCTTTTGCAGCGCAATCAAATCTCTGAAATTTGTAAAAATGATTTTGATGTGATTGTAAATCTAACCAGGAAATATCAGCTTCCGCAATGTGTCGCAGCGGATAAAATCAAAATCGATAATTTTGATTTTTACGAAAAAGGAACGCAGTTTTTATTTTTTGAAAACCAAAAATTTGATGCTCAAAAAATTTATACAAGTGGTGAAACAAAGCGAGATGAAGAAGGAAATTTCTGGAATGATTCCCATGATGCCGACGGTGATTTTTAGGATTACCATGCTCAGGCCGAGCGTGAAGAGGTAGGCGGCAAGATATTCAAGCAGATGGCTCGACTTCTGATGATCGCCGCCAAAACTCCAATGCTTGTTGATGTTGTAGGCAAAGATGATGCTGATGATAAAAGAGACAAAATTGGCTAAGAGATAATGCAGGTGAAGCTGACGTATGCAGAAAATAAAAATCAAATAGCTGATGAGGGTTGCAATCCCGCCAGTGATAAGAAAACGCTTCAACTGAACAATGCTTTTCAAGCCCAAAAACTGACGAATCTTGGTTCGTAAATGCTTCATGTAAAATGGCGGATTTATCTATTTGTAGATTCAGCGAAGGCAGATGGTGACCCCAACGGAATTCGAATCCGTATTCCCACCGTGAAAGGGTGGTGTCCTAACCGTTAGACGATGGGGCCAAGAAGGCAGGCGAAAAACGAGCGGCGCAAATTAGGAATCGAGATTGAAAAGGCAATAGGGCAATTCCCTAGACTTCGGGGGATGATCCCCTGATGGATTAATTTTTTAACCTCAGCTCCCCGAGCGGAGTCGAGGGGTAGGAAAGCAAACTCCCAACCCCTCGACTCCGCTCGGGGAACTGAGAAGGTGGACGCGCTCGCACTTTGCTCGCGGATCTGAGGAAGATGAAAGCGCTTTCGCGCTTTACTCGAAGAACTGAAGCAAATTTTACTGACAGGCCAAGCATTCCTCGTAGGCGCCGCCGCTCTGCTCGCCCTGCACTTCTGCTTGATTCTGATTTGAAACATCAAGCTCGTGCTTTTCAGCTTTATTAGAAACTTTATCTGCGCGCTGAATTGAGGTGGAGCGGCAGTAGTAAAGGCTTTTTAAGCCCTTCTGCCAAGCTCTGAAATGAATCTCGTGAAGATATTTTTTCGAAACATTTCCCGGCACAAAAATATTCAGACTTTGCGCTTGGCAAATGTATTCCTGACGTTCAGCGGAAAGGTCGATCATCCATCTTTGGTCGATTTCTTGCGCGGTTTTGAAAACCAATTTTTCATGCTCATCGAGGAAATCGAGATGCTGCACCGAGCCTTCATTTATCGTGATTGAAGACCAAATATCTTCGGAATTTTTTCCTTTAGATTCGAGCAATTTCACCAGATTCTTATTTCGCACATTGAACGAACCGGTGAGAGTTTTTTGCGTGAAAGAATTCGCCGCGAATGGCTCAATTCCTGGCGAAGAATTATTGGCAATAATCGAAATTGAGGCGGTTGGAGCGATGGCTAATTTGTTGGAAAATCTTTCTTGCAAACCAGTTTCAGCCGCATCAGGACAAGCTCCACGCTCTTTCGCTAAAATTTTTGAAGCGCGATCAACTCCGGTTTTGATGAGTTGGAAAATTTTCTTGTTCCACACTTTTGCCATCGCTGATTCGATTGGAACATTCTTGCTTTGCAAAAATGAGTGAAAGCCCATCACGCCTAGTCCGACGCTGCGCTCCCGCATTGCGGAATATTTTGCTTTCGACATTGAATCCGGCGCTTTGTCGATAAAATCCTGCAAAACATTATCCAAAAAACGCATCACATCTTCAAGAATTTGCGGGTTATCTTTCCATTCGTCGTAAAATTCGAGATTGAGCGAAGACAGGCAGCACACGGCCGTGCGGTCTTTTCCGAGATGATCGACTCCAGTTGGAAGCGTGATTTCGCTGCAAAGATTTGAAGTTTTAACGTGAAGACTGAGCTTTTTGTGATGCTCAGGAATGGCGCGATTTACGGCGTCGATGAAGAGAATGTAAGGCTCGCCAGTTTCAACTCGCGCGGTGAGAAGTTTAATCCACAAAGCGCGCGCTTTTACGGTTTCAACAACTTCGCCGCTAAACGGACTTCTCAAGCCGAAATCTTCGTCTTTTTCAACGGCGCGCATGAATTCATCAGTGACGGCAATTCCGTGATGTAGATTGAGTGAACGACGATTTGGATCGCCGCCAGTTGGACGTCTGACGTCGATAAATTCTTCGATTTCTGGATGATGAATCGGAAGATAAACCGCTGCCGAGCCACGTCGTAAGCTGCCTTGCGAGATTGCCAAAGTTTGCGAATCCATCACTTTGATGAAAGGAATGATGCCGGAAGTTTTGCCATTGCCGCGCACAGTTTCGCCAATTGAACGCAGATTTCCCCAATAGCTGCCGATGCCGCCGCCTTTTGAAGCTAGCCAAACATTTTCATTCCACAGGCCAACAATTCCGTTTAGCGAATCCGAAGCTTCGTTCAAAAAACAGGAAATTGGCAGGCCGCGATCCGTTCCGCCATTGCTTAGAATTGGCGTTGCTGGCATGAACCATAAGTTGGAAATGTAATCGTAAAGACGAGTGGCGTGAGCTTGGTCATCGGCATAATAAGCGGCGACGCGCGCGAATAAATCTTGGTAAGATTCGTCGGGAAGAAGATAGCGATCTTTCAAAACTGCTTTGCCGAAATTGCTGAGTTTATCATCTTTTTTGACGTCGATTTTTACGTCGAATTTTTTCTTCGATTTCGGTTTTAACTGAATGATTTTTTCTGAAGAGTTGGTTGTGGATTTTGGTGTTTTGTTGATTGATTTTTTTGACATGAAATTTTTTAAATTCGGAATTTTGCTACAGCGATCACTGTCGGCACTTAAAACTAGATTTAGTGGCGTTTCTCTTTCAGCCCTACTAAATGTTGATTTTTTTGGCTTTCTATTTTTCGAAAAATAATTGTCTAGCTGGATTTATTTATTGTGAAATTTTTTGGATTTTTGCTTGACGAATCGAGATTGATTTTGACTTTCACTCTTCTCTTTTGCGCCACAAAAACTGTGACTTAACTTTTCCAAAATGACCAAAAACGCGAAATATCGACAAACTCACTTGATTGCGATGGAAACACGCTTCTCATGGTCGCAGCAAATGGCCCAGAAACTCCGGATAAAAGACGCCTTAGAATTTGCAAAATGTTGCTCGCAAGAGGAGCAAATCCCGACGCAGAAAACTCCGAGCAAAAAACAGCGCTGATGCTTGCTCAAGATAATCACAATGATGAATTATCTAACCTGTTAGAAACGAGCAGATCTATAATATCAGCTAGCCAAAAAGTATCCCCCAAGATCCGCACAACAATTATCGCAAACAAAAAGAGATGCCGAAATTAGCGCGTCGCAATAAAGACATTGACGAAACACATCGCCCCCCTAATTTGCCGCGCTTCCAAAAAGCAGTAAATACGGAGAGGTGGCCGAGAGGCTGAAGGCACCTTCCTGCTAAGAAGGTATATGGGTAACACTGTATCAAGGGTTCGAATCCCTTCCTCTCCGCCA
>CAYUSO010000017.1:0-24588 GCA_964447395.1 uncultured Rhizobium sp. | reverse complement strand
GCGTCGTCGAGGGGTCGAAAGACAAACTCAAGACCCCTCGACGACGCGCTTCGCGCTTTGCTCGGGGAGCTTAGCTTTTAACGAACAAAAGGAGCATTTATGTCTATCGGAATCGGCGAATTACTACTCATCCTCGTTATCGTTTTTGTGCTTTTTGGCGCAGGAAAATTGCCGCAAGTTATGGGCGAAATTGGCAAGGGAATTAAAGGCTTGAAGAAGGGTTTGAAAGAAGAAGAAAAAAATCCGCAAGTTGAAAAATCGGAAGAAAATTCGAACAAAAAAAATTCCTAAATTTTGGTCGATCAGCAAAAAATAATCACAACTCAAATCATTGAAGATGTCGTAAATAGCTCATCTTCTGACCGCTTGCCGATCCGCGATCTGATTGATGCGATGGATTCCGTCGGCTTCGGTTTGGCAATTATGATTTTTTCTTTTGGCATCATCATCCCGCTACCGCCGCCATTTCCCAGCATCATCGCTTTGCCTTTGGTGGTTTTCGCTTCACAAATGGTGCTCGGATATTCCTCGCCAAAATTACCAAAAAGATTTTCTGATCTCTCAGTGAAGCGCTCAGTTCTAGCGATGCTCGTGCAAAAATCTTCGCCTTACATTCGCAAAGTCGAACGCATTTTGCGCCCGCGACTTTCCTTCATGACTCACGCATTCGCCGAAAGAATCGTCGGATTTTTTATTCTGATTTTCGCCTTATTCATCGTGCTACCAATGCCGCTTTCAAATTTTATTCCAGGGTTGGGAATTTTAATTATTTCCTTCGGATTGCTTGGAAAAGATGGCTTAGTCATAATTTTCGGAATCGTCATTGGCAGTTGCGGCGTGCTAATTTCAAGCGCAGCAGTTTTGCTAGGAGTTGAAGTTTTACATCGCGTTAAGGATTTCTTTTTGGGATAACTTTTCCAAGTTCCCCGAGCGGAGTCGAGGGACGGGAAATCAAACTCCCAACCCCCTCGACTCCGCTCGGGGAACTAAGAATTTTTGTCCATACTTTTCCTTAAATTGACATTGCGAAAGTCGTAAATAAATTGCCGCGCGCTTTGTTGTTCTAATCGAAATTCCTCGAAAGAATTCCCCCAAAGAAAAAAAATTCATGGAACAAATTTTCCAACAATTACTCGAATTATTTTTGCTAAAAATTTTGCCAACTCTTGGCTGGATTTTGCTAATCATGCTGCCGCTACTTGGCGCGGTTGCTTATCTCACTTTGATGGAACGTAAAGTGATTGCGGCAATGCAACTTCGTAAAGGCCCAAATGTTGTTGGTCCTTTTGGATTGCTACAACCGCTCGCCGACGGGCTCAAGCTCATGCTCAAGGAAGTAATTTTACCAAACAAAGCTAATAAAATTTTATTTTTACTAGCACCAATTATCACTTTCGTCCTTGCCATGATTGGCTGGGCGGTGATTCCATTTTCCGAAACTTTTGTCATTGCCGATATAAATGTCGGTGTCGCTTACCTTCTTGCCACTTCATCTCTCGGTGTTTACGGCGTCATAATTTCCGGCTGGGCCAGCAATTCAAAATATGCATTTTTGGGCGCGATTCGCTCTTCAGCGCAAATGATTTCTTACGAAGTTTCAATCGGTCTCATCATCATCTCCGTCGTGTTGTGCAGCGGCTCGTTGCAACTTTCTGAAATTGTGCGCGCGCAAAAAGATGGCTGGTTTATTTTGCCGATGTTGCCGATGTTTTTCCTCTTTTTTATTTCCGCTCTTGCCGAAACAAATCGCCATCCTTTCGACCTTCCAGAAGCAGAATCTGAGCTAGTCGCGGGCTATAACGTTGAATATAGCTCTATGCCATTTTCAATGTTTTTCCTCGGCGAATATGCCAACATGATTTTGATTTCCGCCTTCGCTTCAATTTTATTTTTGGGCGGCTGGTTGCCAATTTGCGACAGTGATTTCTGCCGCGCCATTCCTGGCTTCATCTGGCTTTGCGGAAAAATTTTCGTGATGCTTTTTTGCTTCATTTGGGTGCGCGCCACCTTGCCAAGATACCGCTACGACCAACTCATGCGTTTGGGCTGGAAAGTTTTTCTACCGCTCTCGCTCGCTTGGGTTGTAGGGACAGCGGCTTATGTCGTTTATTTTAAATAGTCGTAAGTCGTACGACTTAAAAACAAATTCATGAAATTTTTTAAAACTGCTTACGCCTTTCTTCTGAAAGAAATTTTCTTCGGTCATCTCAAGACTTTGCAATTTTTCTTTAAGAAAAAAGTGACGATCAATTACCCATACGAAAAAGGTCCACTCAGCCCGCGCTTCCGCGGCGAGCATGCTTTGCGCCGCTATCCAAATGGCGAAGAAAGATGCATCGCTTGCAAACTTTGCGAAGCAATTTGCCCAGCGCAAGCAATCACGATTGAAGCTGAAGAACGCGAAGACGGCTCGCGCCGCACCACTAAATACGACATCGACATGCTAAAATGCATTTATTGCGGACTATGCCAAGAGGCCTGCCCTGTTGATGCCATCGTCGAATCTCCCAATTTCGAATTCGCCACCGAAACCCGCGAAGAACTTTACTACAACAAAGAAAAACTCCTCGCCAATGGCGATCGCTACGAATATGCGCTTCGCAACGCTATTGAAGCGGATGCGAAAAATCGGTGATTTTTAGTCGTAAGTCGTAAGTCGTAAGTCGTAAGTCACTCCGAACTCGGTTTGACTTACGACTTACGACTTACGACTTACGACTTAACCAACTAAGTCAAAAATGAACTTCACTCTCACACTTTTTTACCTCTTCTCATTTATCCTAATCTCCTCATCCCTTGTGGTTGTAAGCACGCGAAACATGGTGCATGCGGTGATGTTTTTGGTTTTGGCATTTTTAAATGCTTCAGCACTTTTTCTTTTGCTCGGCGCGGAATTTTTGGCAATGCTGTTGATCGTTGTCTATGTAGGCGCCATCGCGGTTTTGTTTTTGTTTGTGGTGATGATGTTAAACATTGATGTCGCTGTAAAAGAAGAAATTAATCGCAAACGTCCAATCCTGATTTTAGTCGGCGTGGTGATGTTTTTTGAGATCATTCTCATCACAAAATTTTCGGCGGTAAAATCTTACGAAACCAAACTGCTCTTCCCTACTCCAACCGAAATTCACAACACAAAAGCCATCGGAAATATTCTTTACACCGATTTCATTTTGCCATTCCAACTCGCTGGTGGCGTGCTTTTTGTAGCCATGATTGGCGCGATTGTTTTAACTCTAAAAGACGAAACTCGCTTCATCAAAAAACAAAAAATTTCCGACCAAGTTTTTCGCGATAAGAAAAATTCTGTGGAAATTGTGAAAGTAAAAATCGGCGAAGGAATCAATCTCTAACTCACTAAAAACATGAACGGACTCGAATTAAACCATTTCATCATCCTCTCTTCTTTGCTTTTTTGCATCGGAGTTAGTGGTATTTTTTTGAATCGCAAAAACGTGATTTCGCTTTTGATGTCGGTGGAATTAATGCTACTTTCAATCAACATAAATTTTATCGCATTTTCGTCTTTCTTGCATGATTTAGTTGGGCAGATTTTTGCGATTTTTGTACTTACTGTTGCAGGCGCTGAAGCCGCGATTGGCTTAGCTATTCTCGTGATTTACTTTCACAATCGTAAAAATATTGAAATCGAAAATATCTCATCAATGAAGGGCTGATGAAATTCATAAAAAAAATTTTCACCGCAGCGTTTTTTCTTTTTCCTCTCGCCTCGCCCCTCGCCTCTTTTTCTCAAGAATCCGATTCAGAATCTCGTCAATATTGCAACAATATTCCTGCTTATTACGAACAGATTTTGGCGCAAGTGACGGCAAAAAATCCTGACGCAATTTCCAACTTGCCCGAATGCTTTAGACTCAATCGCGCCTTGATTTTAAACGCTGTATTCATCGACCCAGCGCAATTTCAAAATGCTGCCGATCTTTTGCGCGAAGATGAAATTTTCGTGATGCGCTTGCTCAAAATCAGTCCGCAAGTTTTGCAATATGCCGCGCCGGAAATTCGCAATAATCCTGACTTCATGACCAAAGCCACTTACCTAAGTCGCGACGCCTTGCAATATGCGGGTTGGAAGCTGCTCGATAATAAGCTTTTCATGAAAAAAATGATCGAGATCGATTCACGAAATTACAAATTCGCCTCTGATCGTCTAAAAGAAATTCCAGAATTTATCATCAGAGCGTTTTTGGATAACGGCTTGCTGCTTGAATTCGCTCCGCCAAAAATCAGAGCTGATAAAAAATTTGTAAAAATTGCAGTGGAGTCAAATCACTCGGCAATTGCTTTTGCATCTGACGCACTCAAAGAAGACAAGGATTTGCAGAAAATCGTTAAACAAAAAACTTCGATAAAATCACCGGAAGATTTACGTAAATTTTTAGAAGAAAATTATATCGCTAATAATCCGCAAAAAAATCTCGGAAGAATCTTCGCCAATCAGGGAAAAAATTTTCCGCAAAATAAAATTATTCAACGCAATTACGTGACAAAATGGCAAAAAAGCTTGGATTTTTATCGCGTTGAAAATGGTCATGTTGGAGAGGATACGCGCTTGATTACCGCGGATAGCCGCAATTATCAAATTTCCTGGCGCGATGATTTTAAAAAATATCCCGACCTCGTAAAAAAAATCGAAAAATTTTTTCGCAATCACAATTTGGCGGACAATACCATCGAGAATCTTTCGACGAGTTTTTTGTGGAAAGTGAAAAGCAAGCCACTGACTTTTGTGTTTAATTTATATCTTTTGCGCGAAAGCACTGAAGCGAGTTTGGGACCAGATTTTGCTGATATCACTTCCCTCACCGCCATCGTACAAAAATGCAAAAATAAATGGTGCATGACGGTTGTTGAAGTGATTTTTGACAGCGAAGTAAAGGTTGATATCGCCTACGAAAACGGGCATCGACAATATGCTTTATGGGATCTTTATCTCGTTGATAAAAATGACAAAAATCCAAAAATTATTTTCAAAGTTGATGATCGTTTTGGTCAACATTTTGAAGTTTTTGAAGAACAAGGAAAAGGTAAATATCAGATGATTTACGCTTCAGAAAATTTTACGAAAAAGCGCTAAATCAATCCATTTTCTCTGAAGCTAAAATAGCCTTCACGCGAAATAATAAGATGATCAAGAATTTTGATTTCCAAATTTTTCAAAGCGGCAAAAATTTCGTTGGTGGTTTTGATGTCAGAGCTTGAGGCTCTAGCTTCTCCGCTGGGATGATTATGAAGCAGAATTATTGATGAGGCGTGAAGTAAAAGTGCTTTCTTGGCGATAGTTTTGGTGCTGACAATCACACAATCATTCTCACCAATTGCCAATAATTCGTCTTCAATAAGTTGATGTTTTTTATCCAAAAATAACACGCGAAAAACTTCGTGATTTAAATTTTTTAACGTGGCGCAAGCGTAATCCAAAACCGCTTGCCAGTTATTTAAAACCGGATTTTTTTGCGCAGAATTTTTTAAAACGCGGCGCAAAATTTCAGCGATTATTTTGATTTGCACTATTGATGATTCTCCTACTCCCTCAAGGCTTTTGAGAATTTCAACATCAGAATTTATTACGGCGGAAATATCGCCGAATTTAGCGATTAATTCTTTGGCGATTGGTTTGGTATCGCGCCTGGAATTTGTGGCAAAAAGTAAAATTTCGAGCAGCTCATAATCATGCAATTCTGCGCCGCAGGAATGGAGGAATTTTTTTCTTACGCGCGATCTGTGACCAGAATAATCAGGATTTTTTGTCGGAGTTTTTTGCATAAATTTGTGGTGTGATTTTATCGGTTGCGAAGTTTCTAACACCAAGAGCTTCTAACTCTCTTAGCCTTTCTTGATCATTTACTGTCCAAGCAAAAATTTCAATTTCTGAGAAATTTTTTACGAAATCTGCGTCGATTAATTTGTGAAAAATTGATAAAAATTTTATACGATTTTTTTCCAAAAATTTTTGCAGATTCTCAATATTTTTTAACTCTTCACAAACCGCAACTAAGCGAATTTTTTCTCCAAAAACTTTGCGAATTTTAGCAAAGATTTTTTCAGCTTTTTCGTAATTGGTGATGAAAGGGGCAAAATAGATCTGATCCAGATTTATCGCGCTTTCCACCAATTTTTTTTCTACCAGAATTAGCGCCTCTTCAGCATTTTTTTCATCGAGATTTTTGAAATCGAGCCAATAAATCATTTCATTTCCGAAACACAAATAATCATGAAATTGCGGCAAAATTTTCAGCTCCGCCGATTTCGGCTCATCATGTTTTAAAATTAATTTTTTGTCCAAAAACCAAATATCAAATTCAATTGCGCGAAAGGAAAAATCATAAGCGTTTTTGAGACTTGCAATTGAGTTTTGTGAAATATTTTCTGAGCAGAAGCCGCGATGGGCAAATAACCGAACCATTTTTATGAAGAATTTTTTTATCACCGTTGAGACGACTTATCCCAATTTGCGTAGCGCAAAAAATCTAGGAAAAATTCTGCTAACAAAAAAACTCGCTGCTTGCGTGCAATTTTTTCCAATCGAAAGCATGTATTTTTGGGAAAAAAAATTGCAGAATGAGCGCGAAATTTTAGTGAAAATTAAAAGCAAAAATTCGCTTTTTTTTGACATAGAAAAAGAGATTAAAAAACATCACAGCTATAAAATTCCGCAAATCATTTCTAGCCAGATAAATCAAGGATCTGAAGCATATTTAAATTGGCTCAATTCCGCGATGAAAAACCGGAAATAAAACCTAGCATAATAACTTTGCGATTTTTATATTTCCGCGACCCAACACTTCTCACCACAACACCGATTTACCAAACAATATTTCAACTTAGCTCAAGACGGCTACTTCCAGAATTCACAGTTTTAAATTTTATGAGAAACACGCTGAATAATCTCGTTTCACCCTAGGAAATAGCCGTTCCTCGATGCTAAAATTTTTTGAGGAACATGACAAATAAGACAATTCTGATCGACGCTGCACATCGCGAAGAAACTCGCGTAGCAGTTCTCGAAAATGGCATTCTGCAAGATTTCGATCGCGAAGCCATCGCCATAAAACAAATCAAAGGAAACATCTACCTAGCCAAAGTCACCCGCGTTGAACCTTCTCTCCAAGCTTGCTTCGTTGATTACGGCTCCGATCGCCACGGCTTCTTGCCATTCGCCGATATTCATCCCGACTATTACCAAATTTCCGACAGCGAAAGACAAAAACTGCGCGAAATTTCTCAACCAGCCCGACAAGAAGACGACGATTTGCAACGCTCACCAAATGAAAATCGTGAAGAACGTGGCGGTGAAGAAGATAGCGAGGCAATCACTACCGGCTCTTATTCCGTGGAAGATGAAACTGCTGGATATCACGGCAATATTTACAACCTGCATAAGCGCTACAACATTCAAGATGTAATCAAGTCAGGGCAATTAATTCTCGTGCAAGTTGCAAAAGAAGAGCGCGGAAATAAGGGCGCTTCAATGACAACTTACGTTTCGATTGCCGGAAAATATTGCGTCTTGATGGCCAATACGCCCAATAAAGGCGGGGTTTCAAAGAAGGTTGATAATTTCCGTGATCGCAAAATTCTGAAATCAATTTTAAGCGAAATTAATCTTGGAAATGATCGCTCAGTTATAATCAGAACCGCTGGGGTTGGCAAAAAACCGGAAGAAATTCGCCGAGATTGCGATTATCTCAATCGCCTATGGGATAGCATAAAAGAAGCTTCGAACACCTCTAAAGCACCAGCATTTATTCACGCTGAAGACGATGTGATCAGAAGATGCATTCGCGATGTTTATAACGAACAAGTAAGCGAAGTGATTGTTGAGGGAAGCGAGGCTTTCGAAACTGTAGTCAATTTCGTAAAGCTCACAATGCCTGGCGCGCCGCAAAACATTAAATTGCATGATGAGCGTATTCCGGTTTTCAACAAATATCGCGTTGAGCAGCAAATTTCTGCTCTCTACGAAAAACAAATCAATTTGCCTTCCGGCGGTTCAATCGTTATCGATCACACTGAGGCATTGGTTGCAATCGATGTGAATTCTGGCCGCGCCACAAAAGAAAGTGGGGTTGAGGAAACCGCTTTTAACACCAATTTGGAAGCAGTTAAAGAAATCACTAAACAACTTCGTTTGCGCGATTTGGCTGGTCTGGTGGTGATCGACTTCATTGATATGTATGATCAAAAACATCGTCGCAATGTTGAGCGCGCATTGCGCGATGAATTGCAACATGATCGCGCCCGCATTCAACTAGGCAGAATCAGCGTATTTGGCTTGCTTGAAATGTCTCGCCAAAGACTTGGTGCCAGCTTTTTTGAAACTATTACCGAACCTTGTAAACACTGCTCCGGAACTGGATATGTGCGCTCAGTTGAGATTTTAGCTGTAAGCATTTTGCGCGCAATTCGTCACTCCTGTGCCGATAAACAAGCTGGCGTAATTTACGTTTACACTAACGCCGAAACCATCGCCTACATGATGAATTACAAAAAGGGCGATATCCTCTCGACCGAAAAAAATTACGATATTCACATCTTCATGCATGTCAGCGACGACGTTGGAGCGCAAGGCTTCAACATCAAAAAACGCAAAAGCCTTTCTGATGAGGAAAGACGTGAGTTTGAAATGCAAGTGACTACCGGAAAAGTTAACCAACTCGGTTTGGAAAAAAGTTATTTCGACAACTACTCACGCGAAGAAGAAAGTTTTGATGACGATTCAGATCGCAACTACAGAAAGAATCGCAACAACGACAAACACAGAAAGAATCGTCGCGATAATCGCGATAGAAGAAGATTTGACGATCGCAGCGAAAAGAAAAAATCTTTCCTCGGTTCAATTTTTTCTTTCGGGAAATAAACATAAAAAAACCTGCCAAAGAGATTTTTTGGCAGGTTTTTTTGTGCCTGAATTTAAATGACCAACAAGTCAGTAATCAAAAACAGAATCGCCAAAATATAGACGATTGACAGAAGCAAAACGAAGAAAGATGTGAACTCGATATGCACGAGAGATAGGGGTTTTATTCCCGAAAAGCGGACAGAAAAAATCATGAAACCACTCACAAAAAGCACCACGGAATAAATGAATGCAAAAAAACCTTCCTGAAAAAAACCGGCAAGAAAAAACAATCCGTAAAGAAAAATTATCGGAACCAAGAAATTTATCAGCGCTGAAAGAATTAGATCATTTTTCATCAAACTAAAAACAAAAAAAAGCCCCGCCGCTTTTGGCGACGAGGCTTCTTAAATTCTACAAAATTGAATTATGAGTTAACATCAATTTGGTAAGTGATTGCGCAAGCTTTTGATGTTGAAGTTGTTGTATAAGCAGAAGTTGCGCTGGTTGAACCAGAGTTATAGCAACCAGTTGTGGCTGAACCGATGTTAAGACCTCTAACTTTACCAGTTTGAGCATAACCATCATCGATTTTAGCGTCGATTGAAAGAGCGTCTGTACCAGGAATTGCAGCAGTTGCAACGTTTGTACCTTGTACCAAAGTGTTAGTTCCAGCAGTCACGCTAGTTCCGATAGTGCCAGTTAGAACAACAACGTTTTGGTTAGCTGCAGCAGGAGTACCGCCTTCTGAAAGAACGCGATAATCAAATGCCCAACCAGCAGACTTAATTTTTGATGCTGGAGCTGTTGAAGTTGAAAGAGTTCCAAAAACCGGAGCAGTTGTAGCAATTACAGGAGTTGATGTACTAATGTTATCAATCGCACCAATTGTTCTTAGAACCACCCAAGCATTAGCGCTTTCAGAACCAGCTGCGGAAGCGGCGCGATAATATTCGATAGTACCATCATTATCTCCAGCTAAACCATTTCCGATTGCAATATCATAATCACCAGGAAGAGCGCTGTATTGGGTATAAAACGCATTCACAGCAACAGCATAACCTCTAGCTTCTCCCATCACAGAACGAAGTTCTGAACTTTTGATCAAGCTTGCGCCACCAGTAATACCGGCAATCAAAAGACCGATGATGATCAACACAATTGACAACTCAATTAACGAGAATGCCGATTTTTTTTTGGAAAAAGTTTTTTTCATAAATTTGGCGCGATTTGTTTTTGAATTATTTTTTTTGGGAGTTAGAAATCAGAAGTTTCAACTTCGGCGGGCGTGATTAGGTGAGGGGTTTTTTGCTGTCAAATAATTTTTCCTTAAAAAAAATTATATTTTTTTTCATCCATTTTTTAGATAAATTTTATCTCTAAAATTTCGTAATTGATGATGCCGCCCGGTGTTTTTATTTCAACTTCATCACCAACTTCTTTTCCGATTAAAGCTCTCGCAACTGGCGAAATACTTGAGATGAGACCTTCATCAATATTTGCTTCGAAGTCGCTAACAATTTTGTAAGAAACTTTTTTTCCGCTATCCAAATTTTCTAAATTTACTGTCGCGCCAAATCTAATTTTGCTGCTCGAAATTTTTGAAATATCAATCACCTCTGCGCGTAAAAATTTATCTTCAAAGTCGTTAATTTGTGCTTCGATAAAACCCTGACGATCTTTTGCAGTATGATATTCAGCATTTTCGCGCAAATCTCCGAGCTCGCGTGCAGTAGCAATTTGCTTGATGATATTTGGTCTTTCGATATTCTTTAATCGATCGAGCTCGGCTTTTAATTTCTCGTAGCCTTGTTTTGTGATTTGGAATTTATCCATAAAACGTCCGTGTTTTTAGTCGTAAGTCATAGTCGTAAGTTTCTCCGCATGCGGTTTAACTTACGACTATGACTTACGACTTTTTAATATTTGTAATTCTCGTTTTTAAACGGCCCATCGACATCAACATTGATGTAATCTGCCTGCTTTTTGTTCAGCTTAGTCAACTTCACGCCAAGTTTTTCGAGATGTAAGCGAGCAACTTTTTCATCAAGATTTTTTGGCAAGATGTAAACTTTATTTTTGTAGTTTGCGTGATTTTGCCACAATTCGATTTGCGCCATCACCTGATTAGTGAAGCTCGCCGACATCACGAAAGCGCTGTGTCCAGTAGCACAACCAAGATTCAGCAACCTTCCCTCCGCAAGCAAAATAATTCTTTTTCCGTCAGCAAAAGTGATTTGATCGACTTGTGGTTTGATGTTAGTCCATTTCAAATTTCGCAATGCTTCAACTTGGATTTCATTGTCGAAATGACCAATATTTCCAACGATCGCGCAATCTTTCATCGCGCGCATATGTTCAAGCGTGATGATATCAACATTGCCAGTTGTAGTGATAAAAATATCGGCTTGCGAAACCACATCTTCGATTGGCAAAATTTGGAATCCCGCCATCGCCGCTTGCAATGCGCAAATTGGATCAATTTCTGTGACGACAACGCGCGCGCCTTGTGATTTAAAGGCTTCAGCGCAGCCTTTTCCGACATTGCCATAACCACAAATCACTGCCATTTTTCCGGCGATCATCACATCAGTTGCGCGCTTCACACCATCAATCACGCTTTCTTTGCAGCCGTAAAGATTATCGAATTTTGATTTCGTCACCGAGTCATTCACGTTGATCGCCGGCAATTTTAATTTGCCTTCTTTTTCCATTTGATAAAGACGCGCGACGCCAGTTGTGGTCTCTTCCGAAACGCCTTTAATTCCTTTCAGAATTTCTGGATATTCTTCGTGAATCATCTTCGTTAAATCGCCGCCATCGTCCAAAATCATGTTTGGAATCCAGCCTTTTTTTCCTTCGATTGTTTGACGAATGCACCAGACATATTCCTCTTCAGTTTCACCTTTCCAGGCAAAAACTGGAATGCCAGCTGCAGCTATGGCAGCAGCGGCGTGATCCGATGTTGAAAAAATATTGCAAGAAGACCAGCGCACCTCTGCGCCCAGATGTGTCAAGGTTTCGATGAGAACAGCGGTTTCGATTGTCATATGCAAACAGCCGAGAATTTTCGCGCCAGTAAGTGGCTTGGAACCACCAAATTCGCGCCTCAAAGCCATCAAACCCGGCATTTCATTTTCTGCCAAAGTAATTTCTTTTCTGCCCCAAGCAGCCAAAGAAATATCCTTCACGCGATAGTCGTTTGTCATAAATCTTGCTAAAATTTAAAAGAAAATTGGCGGGAAAAACATCAGCCAGAGAAATGGAATAATCAGAGCGTAGCCAAAATTATTGCGCTGCTTTTTTGCTGGAATTTTGAAAATTAAAAGCATGGTAAAAATTGTCATCACCATGAAAAAATAAAATAAAAATATCTCGATCGGGAACAGAACTGACGCGACCAAAATGAATTTTGTGTAATCGAAAGATTGTTTTTGAGTGGCAAAAAGTCCTGCGGTTTTTTTGTAAAAAATTTGATAAAAAATTGTCGCAATAATTACACCAACGGCGCCAGAAAAAATTAAATTGATGATGGTTTGATCTTTTAAAACACGTGCAGCGACAGCAATCATTAAAATAAAATTTAAAATCGCTTGCGGAAAAATTTTATGAGTGAAGTCAGTTGCAAGCAATATTATCGCACCAATGGAGATCATGGTGAAAATTATAAATTCCTCACCAAAAGAAAATTTGATGTAGCACAAAACGAAGAGTGATGTGCTTGAGAGCTCAATAAAAAGATGCGTGCGAGGAATTCTCGCCTGACAATTTCGGCAACGACCTAAAGTAAAAAGCCAATTGATTAGCGGGATTAATTCGCGAGTTCGAATCGTCACGCCACATTCTGGACAGCGCGATTTCGGCCCAAAATATCTGCCGAAACATGATTCTCCTAGCGGCAAACGGTAAGCGAAAAGCGTGGCGTAAGAGCCAAAAATGGCGCCGAAAGTTGCCGATAAAATTAATCCAAAAATTTGTTCCATGAGCTGAGTTGTGTTTGTAATTCACGATTCAGAATTTGCGCCTAAAGCCAATTCGAATCGTAAATTATTTCTGCTTTTCCAAAAACAGAATTACGTCCGCACGATCTTGTGGCTTCTTTAAACCAGGGAAAGCCATTTTTGTTCCGGGAATAAAATCTTTTGGCTTGGTGATGAATTCGTTGATTGAATTGCGATCCCAACTTCCACCTTTTTTCTTGATAGCTTCTGAGTAGGCAAATCCTGAGTTGGAAGCCTTTGCTCTTCCAATTACTCCAAATAAGTTTGGACCAACTTTTGCACCTTCTCCTCTTCCGGCTGTGTGGCATGAAGCGCATTTCTTAAAAATTTTTGCACCACGATTAACATCGGCGGAAGCCATGAGAGAAGCGAGATCAACTGGCTTTTCTTCTTTTTTTGCTACCGCTTTTCCATCAGCGGAAATCTCGATTTCGAAACCTCTTTTTACAATTTTTTTAGGATGATAAAGCAGGTTTGTTAGAAGAATTGCAAGAATCATAACGCCTAGAGCGATAACGATTGAGGGCGCAATAGCTTTTGCTTGAGATTGTAAAAGATCTATAATTTTTTTCATGGAATTAGTCGAACAAAGTTGAGACTGATTTTTCTAACGAAATATTGCGAATCGCCTCTCCGATAAGATCAGCGATGTTGATAATTTTTATATTTTTTGCGGATAAAGTTTCTTTCAAAGGTTCGATTGAATTGGTGATAACAAGGTTTTTTAGCTGTGAGTTGACGATACGATCTGCCGCTTTTCCTGACAAAACTCCGTGAGTGATATAAGCCGAAACTGACTTTGCGCCCTTATTTAGCAAGGCGTCCGCCGCATTGCATAAAGTACCTCCGGAATCAACCATATCGTCAATGATGATGCAATTTTTACCATCAACCTCGCCGATGATATTCATGACTTCGCTTACTCCGGCACGAGCGCGACGCTTATCAACAATTGCGAGATCTGCCCCTATTTTGCTAGCGATTGCTCGCGCGCGAACAAGCCCACCAACATCTGGCGAAACCACGACCAAATTTTTTAAATCGAAATTTTCTTTAATGTGACGAACAAAAACTGGCGCGGCGTAGAGATTGTCGAGAGGAATATCAAAGAATCCTTGAATTTGCCCAGCGTGTAAATCGATTGTTAACACACGATCAGCGCCAGCAGAAGTGATTAGATTTGCTACTAGTTTTGCTGAAATCGGAGTGCGCGGAGCAGCTTTGCGATCTTGCCTAGCATAGCCAAAATAGGGCATTACCGCGGTAATTCTTTTTGCTGAAGCGCGGCGCAATGCATCAATTGCGATGAGTAATTCCATGATGTTATCATTGGCGGGACAAGAGGTGGATTGTATTACGAAGATATCTTCACCACGAACATTTTCTTTGATTTCAACAAAAATTTCGTGATCGGCAAATTTTTTGACTTCCGCGTCAATCAGCTTCAGGCCTAGATATTTTGCAATTTCTTGCGACAAAACTGGATTGCTGTTGCAGGCGAGAAGTTTCATTTTGAATTTGGAAAAATGCTTTTTAGAAAGGGGCGGCGGCACGCTAGAAATCACCCCAAATTAATCAACTTTTTTCTCAAAAAAATGGCAGAAATTGAGCTTTACGACGTGATGAAAATTTTGCACATAGTTGCAGTAATTTCCTGGCTTGCCGGGCTTTTATATCTGCCGAGAATTTTCGTTTATCACACTCAGGTTTTACCCGGCTCAGAAAGTGATAAAATTTTCCAAACTATGGAACACCGTTTGTTGCGCTACATCATGAATCCAGCGATGATCGCGGTGTTTATTTTTGGATTTTATTTGGCGTCACAAATCGGCTGGGAATTTGTTTGGCTTCACATCAAACTTACTCTCGTAGGCATTCTCACTTTTTATCATCACTTGCTTGGACGTTGGCGCAAAGATTTCGAAAAAGGCCAAAATAAACATAGTCAAAAATTTTATCGCATCATCAATGAAGTGCCGACAGTCCTGATGATAGCCATTGTGGCTTTGGTAATTTTAAAACCTTTTTAGAATGCAAAATCTCGTTGAAATCACTGAAAAAAAATTTGACGTAATCCTCGATTTACGCTACGCTTCAGCAAATAATGTTTGCGGGAAAAAACTTTATGCGCAGCCAGTTTGTTATCTTCACGAAGCCGCGATTGAGCCGCTTCAAAAGGCAATTGAGTCAGCAAAAAATTTAGGATTAAAATTAAAAATTTTTGACGGATTTCGTCCGCTGGAAGTGCAAAAATTCATGTTCGAAAAATTTCCTTCCGAAGATCCAAATGGTGGTTTTATTTCCAATCCAGAAAGTGGCGCGATCCCACATTGTCGCGGCATTGCCATTGATTTAACTTTGTGCGATTCGCAAGGAAATGAGTTAGAAATGGGTACAGATTTTGACGAATTTTCAGAATTAGCTTTTCACAATTCTCACAAAATTTCCGTCGCAGCGCAGCGCAATCGCTTGATTTTACTAGGCTTGATGAGTATCGCTGGCTGGGATTTTTACTCCAACGAATGGTGGCACTACCAACTTTTCAAGCCGCGCGAATATGCGATAATTAAGGCTGAAAATGGGTTTTCTTTAGTTTAGGTTTTATCTGAAATTGAAGATAGATCCTGAACTTGTTTCGTGATCCGTCTTTGTTCAACCTCTATCTCATCGCATCTTTTAGCAGCACAATCTCACAATTTTTTACCACCAGATAATCTTCACAAATGCTGTATTTTGAACACTCCGCAGCATTTGCGCTATCTTGATTTTGTTGACATTCTTCATCAGAGAAATGTTTGAGCAGAAAATTTTCTTCACTTGGTATTTTACAAATTCTGATATCCTTAATCGCATCAAAACTGCGTGCAGAATTTTTCAACAAAACTCGCGCCTCTCCCAGATTCTCTTTTTCAACAAAAAGCAAAACTTCCTGCAAACCGTCAAAATTATATTCATCCTTGAATAGCGCGGATTTCTGAAGGATATGCGATTTGTCGTAAGCCTGATAAAATCCAAAAATCACTTCGGATAAATCACATTTTGATTCGAGTTTTTTTTCTCGAGAAATCTCGCCTTTGAGAATTTTTAAATCAGAAATTTTTCCGTCTTTTACTGCAAAAGAAATCAGATTCCCATTTGTAGTTTTAGCTTTGTGAACTCCATTGAGCACCTTGAGAAACACCATGTTTCTAGTCTTCTCGCTGTTCTCAAAAAATTGTTCAGCGAAAATTTTTCCGTCAAAAATTATAATTCTGCTTTCGTGATAATATGGCTCATCGCGCATGTGATCTCGACGAAAACATTCTCCGCCAATTATTTTTTCACACTCTTTTTGTGTTAAATTAAATTGTAAAAAATATTCACCAATCCTCGATTCTGCTATATTCACAAGCTTCTTCTTTTTTGCCGCAAAAGCAGAATTTCCAAAAAAAATCAGCGAAAAAATTGTGATAAGAAAAATATTTTTTTTCATTCCTAATGTATCATTTTTGACCATGATAATGCTGTTGCGATTGCACAGAAAAACCTCACCTTCAATTGTCGAAATGCAACCCAAAAATGATTATCCTAAAAATTCATGATTCTTTTAAGCTTTGGCATATGCCTTTTATTATTCTCAATTATCGGGATTTTATCTTCGCTAAAAAGTCAGCGTAATGAAGCTGATTATTTGCTCGCTGGTCGCAATGTAAAACCGTGGCTGGTCGCGCTTTCAGCCGTTGCCACCAACAATAGCGGCTACATGTTTATTGGCGTTGTGGGATACACTTACACAATCGGCCTTTCTGTAATTTGGATGATGATCGGATTTATTTTTGGCGATTTTGTTTCCTCACTTTTTGTTCACAAAAAAATACGAATCGAGTCGCAAAAAGAACAAGCGCTGAGCTTTCCCGAAATTATCAGCAGATGGCACGGAAATAATTTTCGTCTTTTTAGAATTATCAGCGCATTAATTCTTGTTGTGTTTTTAAGTGTTTACGCCGCGGCACAGCTAAGAGCGGGCGGAAAAGCGCTGCATGTTTTGTTTGGTTGGGATTATGCAATCGGCTCGCTGATCGGCGCTGTTTTGGTTTTGCTTTATTGCTTCTCCGGCGGAATTCGTGCCTCGATTTGGACTGACGCAGCGCAATCATTCGTGATGATTTTATCCATCGCGATTCTGCTTATTTTTGCGCTTGATGAGATTGGTGGATTTTCGAATTTCATCACCGCGCTGCAAAATATTTCTCCAACTTATCTCGATTTATTACCACAACATCTTCCTTTCCAACCCTTTGTGGGACCAGCTCTATTCCTAATCGGCTGGTTTTTTGGTGGCTTTGGAATTATCGGACAACCGCACATTATGGTGCGCTTTATGACCATGAAAAAACCGAGCGATATCAATCGCGTTCGGCTTTATTACTACAGCTGGTACGTCGCATTTTACTTAATGATTATCGGTGTTGGTTTTGCATCACGGATCTTGATTCCAAGTGCTGCAGATTTTGATCCAGAATTAGCTTTGCCAACTTTATCAAATCAACTTTTGCCAGAAATTTTAGTTGGATTAATGCTGGCCGGAATCTTTGCTGCAACCATGTCAACCGCAGATTCGCAGATTTTAAGCTGCTCGGCTTCAATCAATAACGACTTTGGCTTTAAGAAAAAAAACAGCTATCGCACCGCAAAATTAGCGACAATTTTCGTGACGGTTTTTGCTACCGCGATTTCTCTAACTGAAAATCAAAGTGTATTTTCTTTGGTAATGGTGGGATGGCTTGCCTTGGCATGCGCCTTTACACCACTAATCACAATTTATGCTTTCGGAAAAAATGTTTCGGAAAAAACCGCAATTGCCATGATGTTTTGCGGATTTTTTACCATGCTTTTATGGCGCTATTTCGGATTGGGAGAATTTATTTATGAGGCTGCGCCAGGAATATTGGCGGGCTTTGCGCCTTATTTTATGGCGCAGAAATCTACAACTTCACGATCTGCATCTTAGGACGAAATTCTTGCGGGATCAAATTTTCGTCAGTGGCGCTGAAAAAAGATTGCAGTTCCGTTGCAGAAATTTCGGCAAATAAATCACGCTTTCTTTTTTCATCCAAATGCGAAACCACTTCGTCAAAAATTAGAATTGTTGGCTGATTTTTGTAAGTCGCGGAAATCTTTGCGCGCGCTAGAGTGATGCCGATCATGATTGACTTCTGTTCGCCAGTTGAAGAGCGAATCGCCGAAGCATTTTTCTCAACAAAAATCGCATCAAAATCGCAACGATGAACACCAAAATTAGTTTTAAAATTTTCTAAATCTGCGCCGCGATTTTCTTTGAGTTTATTCTTAAAATTTTCCTCAAGTTGCATCGCGCTTTGCGTTGCAATTGATTGCTCAATTTCGCCAATTACGCAAAGTTTTGGTTTAGGAAAATTCGATGAAAAAGAAGCGATAGCGCGATTAAAAAAATCAATTGCTTCAATACGCGCTGAAGCAATAGCCACGCCGAATTCCACGATTTGAATCTCAATTGCATCAAGCCATTTCTCTGCGATTTTTTGTCCGCGATATTTTTGCAAAATTAGCAATCTTTCGCGCAGAAGTTTTTGATAATTTTTAATGCGCGCCGAATGTTCAAAATCAATGTCAGAAACAATTTTATCAAGATAGTCGCGACGCTCGGATTTTCCTAAAATAAAAAGCTGTTCTAACTGCGGAGTGAGAGAAATAAAATTAATGAGATGATTTTTAACATCACTTTGACGCTTACTGCTGATTGGCTCGCCATTAATCTCAAAAATCTTTTTTTTCTGCGCTAGAGAAAAAGACGCGCCGATTTTTTCGATAAATTCGTGATCAGAAATTTCAGAATAAATGGAAAATTGTGGCAATTTTTTTTGCGTTCCATCTTCGATAAAAATCATTTCTTCAAAATCACAACCACGCAGCGAGCCGCTTCTGCCAAGGATTGTTAAGCTCTCAAGAATGTTAGTTTTGCCAACACCATTGGCGCCAACAAGCAAAACTAGAGACGAAGAAAATTCGATTTTTTTGGAGAGAAAATTGCGGAAGTTGGAGAGAAAAATTTTAGAAATCTGAAGCATAAAAAAAGTCGTAAGTCGTAAGTCATAAGTCGTAAGTCGCTACGAATGCGGTTTGACTTACGACTTATGACTTACGACTTATGACCAACTTAAATCCGAACTGGCATGATTACGAAAACCGAGTTCATATCCTTCGCCTCAATCAGCGCCGGAGAATTGCTATCTTTGAAGCGCATTAGCAATTCGTCTTTATCAATTTGGCCAATGATATCGAGAAGATAGCGCGAGTTAAAACCAGTTTCGATGCGCTCACCGCTGTAGTTTACATCAAGCTCTTCATAAGCAAAAGAGCCGTCATTTGTGTTAACTTGCAAATTCATTTTGCCGTTTTCGATGATGAGTTTCAGCGATCTGTGTTTGTCGGTTGCGACTGTGGAAACACGATCAACGCAATCGAAAAATTCTTTTTTATTAATCACGGCAATTTGCGAATTATTTTTCGGCAAAACTTTGTCGTAATCAGGAAATTCACCGTCGATTAATTTCGAAACGATAGTGGTTTGATCAGCGATCAATTTGATCTTAACGCGAGAAACTGCGAGCTTAACGAGCTTTGCATCGGCGATAATTCTTCTGATTTCGGCGACAGACTTTTTTGGTAAAATTACGCCAAATGGAGTTTTTAATTGAGTGACCAAAAATGATAGCGCCATTCTGTGGCCATCGGTTGCAACAGTGCGAAGTTCAAAACCAGAATCTTTTTTCATCGCCTGCAAATAGAGTCCATTGAGGTAGTAACGCGTTTCATCATTAGAAATTGCGAAGCGAGTTTTATCGATCATTTCCGCCAGATGATCTGCATCAACGGTGATTTCTTCACCCAATTCTCCTTCGGATAAATTCGGAAATTCTGAAGCATCAATACAAGGCAAATTATATTTCGATTTGCCGGATTTGATTTGCAAAATTGAAGCACTTTCTTGCTTGATCATGATAGCGCCTTCGGGAATTTTTCTGACAATATCGAAAAACATTTGCGCTGGCACGGTTGTTGATCCGCCGGTTTTCATATCCGACTCAAAAGAAGATGTGACCAGAACATCCATGTCAGTTGCCGACAAAATTACTTTGTCATTTTTTGCTTCAATTTTGATGTTTTGCAGAACTGGAATTGTGTTCTTTTTTTCAACTGCACCATTGACGTTGCTAATGGCTTTTAGCAGCACTTGCTTTGCGACTTCGAATTGCATGTTGTGGGAAATTTAATTGAGAGAAATTCGCGGCGAAAACTATGAATCAGAGGCTTAATTTCAATTAGAATTAGCGGGAGAAAAAGGGATTATTCCTTAATGGATTATTTCTATAGGACTTAGGGCAGTAAGAGAATTGGATTCGCTGCTTAATGACCCCCAAATTGTGTGGTGATGTTAAAAAATACTGCCGCATTTTCTTTGTGATATGAACGAAGCTGTTGTGACTTTGAAACCGCCCAAGAAGCCGTTAGGGAAGCGGTGTAGTGCTTGTCATTCAAATCAAATCTGAGACCAGTTCCGCTAAGCCTTCCACTTTGTTGACCACCTTTTGAACGCACATGTCCGTAGTCATAAAATGGTGTGACTGAAAAATTTTTAATCTTCTGCAAAAGGAATGAATTTTGCGATTCGAATAAAGAGGAAATTTCTTTACCAATTCCAAAGCTCAGTTCATTGCGCAAATTATATCCCGAATCTCCGGAAATAGCGCCTTCTTTAAAACCACGAACTGAATAGAGACCGCCAACAGAAAATTGATCCATGCCGTAGAGCGCCTTATCCGAAGCCTGGCCGCTGAAACTTAAATTATAAGCCAACGGAGTTTTGTCTAAATCAAACTGACGCGAATAATTTGCATCAAATTTCCACAAATGAAATTCAAGATGCGGACTTGTGCTGGATAAATTTTGCGGATCTTTTTGAGCGTTAAAAAGATTTAGCGATTTGTGATAGCTGGGACGTAAAAACAAAAATCCTTTATCGAGAAAAAATGAGTTTGAAAAACCGATTGATCCAGTGGCAACCCTTCTGCTACCTAAATTTTGTTTAACGTGATCAAGAAGAAAAATGCTGTCGCTATGCGCCAAAGTCACGTCCCCGCTAAGTTTGTATTTTTTATTTTTAAATAAATCGCGACTGAGATTTGTTGTTCTCGAAATTGATTCGCCAGAAACCTCGAAAGATCGTCCATCAAATGTATCAATTGCGTGAAAGAAGTAAGTTGATCGGACGTAGCCGAGACTAAGGCTGTAGTCACCAATTGGCACGGAGTAATTTCCGATAAATGCCGTATTACCACCGACTTCATCGCGCTTCTTATCTGCTATGTCATTGCCGCTTCTAATAAGAGACAGATTGTCATTTTTAGCAAAAAGACTGGTTTGAGTGAGCTTAAAAACCTCAATTTTTTCCCCGACTAATTTATTGCCGCTATTGTTGTAAGAAGCGCTAACCTGGCCATTGCTCACCATTTTGCGAGCTTTCTCTTTCAATTTTTTTTTTATCTCATCGAGCAGTGAAACATCATCATCACTATCATTTTTCTGCTTAGCTTTTTTTAAATTATTATTTTTTTTGTGAAAACTGTCGTTCTGTTCTTGTCTTTGAATCAGGCGATTATGATGAGAAAGACTTTCGTCAGTGCTTTCTTGCGAAACAGCGTGTGCGTTGAGTGAAAGGCAGATAAAGAAAAATGTGAGCGCAAAAAATTTCATGAACAATAACCAAAAAGTTGGGAAAGCGAAGTGGTTAAAAACCGCCGAAGAAAAAGTCAAAATAACATTTTCTAGTCTGCTACATTTGGGATAAAACTACCACTTGCAGAACTCGCAGCCGAAGCGTTTTGGTTGTTAGATGAAGATTTGCGAATCTCTTTTCCGGCAAGCAGATCTTTAATTTCATCACCGGTTAAAGTTTCATATTCGAGCAAAGCTTGCGCTAATTTCTCGAGATCTGATTTTTTTTCGACAAGGATTTGCTTCGCGCGAGCCAAGGCTTCATTGACTATGCGCTTAACTTCTTCATCGATAATTTTTCCAGTTTCTTCGGAATAAGGCTTGTTTGCCGCGTAAAATCTGGAGCCTTCATCTTCACTGTAATCTATGGTTCCAATCTTATCGCTCAAACCCCAACGCGTCACCATATTGCGCGCCATGTTGGTTGCTTGTTGAATGTCGGAAGATGCTCCAGTTGTCACTTTTTCGTAACCGAAAATTAATTCTTCCGCAGCACGTCCACCCATTGCAACGATCAGATCATCGTGAAGTTTGGCGCGAGTGATTGAGAAGCGATCATTTTCCGGCAAACGCATCACCAATCCAAGCGCGCGGCCACGCGGAATGATTGTGGCTTTGTGAATAGGATCAGAATTCGGGCAATTAATCGCAGTAATGGCGTGACCAGATTCGTGATAGGCCGTGAGTTCTTTTTCCGATTTTTGCATCACCATCGATTTGCGCTCTGCGCCCATCATGATTTTATCCTTCGCTTCCTCGATATTTTTCATCGTCACCATTTTTTGTCCGTGGCGTGCGGCCATTAAAGCGCCTTCATTCACAAGATTGGCGAGATCTGCGCCAGCAAAACCTGGCGTGCCACGCGCAACGGTTTTGACGTCAATATCCGCAGCGGCAGCAATTTTTTTGAGATGAACATTGAGGATTTGCTCACGTCCAACGATGTCAGGATTTGGAACTGTCACTTGGCGATCGAAACGTCCGGGACGAAGCAGGGCGCGGTCTAAAACGTCAGGACGATTTGTCGCAGCGATTATAACCACGCCTTCATTTTCTGAAAATCCATCCATTTCGACTAGAAGTTGGTTGAGAGTTTGTTCGCGCTCGTCATTTCCCCCACCTACTCCCGAGCCGCGATGGCGACCTACTGCATCAATTTCATCGATGAAAACGATGCAAGGCGCAGCTTTTTTTGATTGTTCAAACATATCGCGAACCCTTGAGGCGCCTACGCCGACAAACATCTCAACAAAATCAGAACCAGAAATTGAGAAAAATGGAACGCCCGCTTCGCCAGCAATGGCGCGGGCTAGAAGTGTTTTACCAGTTCCGGGGGAGCCGATTAGCAAACAGCCGCGTGGAATTCTTGCGCCAACTTCGGTGTATTTTTTGGCATCTTTAAGGAAATCAACAATTTCGCTGAGCTCTTGCTTGGCCTCGTCAATGCCGGCCACATCCGCGAAAGTGATTTTTGTTTTGCTTTCTTGCAAAAGTTTAGCACGAGATTTTCCAAATCCAAAAGCTCCGCCAGCGCCTTTCCCGCCAGCGCCGCGAGCGAAAAATATCCACAAGCCGATCATTAAAATGAAAGGTAGCCAACCTAAAATTCCGGCAATTATTTTTTCAGATTTACTAACCAAGGGCACCGCATTGATTGCAACGCCTTTTTCTTGAAGCTTTTCAACGAGATTAGGATATTCTGGGAGATAGGTGTAAAAATCTTTTCCGTCTTTTGATTTTCCAAAAAGATCGCTGCCTTTTATGTCGACTTGAGTCACTTCTCCAGCATCAACTTTTTTCATAAATTCACTAAAGACGATCTTGTTTGAGCCCACGCCATCTGGGCCTCCGATTAGGTTTGAGATCGTCATCACTACAGCAAAAATAATCAACCAAGTGAGGAAATTTTTTCCGGAATTTTTCATTGAATTTTTTTTGAATTGGAGAGGCAGCGGAATGTAGAAATGAACTAAAAAACTTCAAGCGCACTTATTTTTAGGCCTTTATCCCTTTGGGAGGAGATACGGCAACACGACACAAGTCGCGCCCCACGCTTGTGGGGAGAACTCCTCCCGTATGTCAAAAGGGACACGGGTATTTTTATGGAACTTACGCAAGCTAATCTTTTTCAAACGGACAATAAAAAACCCGCCCTGAATTTCACTTCAGGGCGGGTTTTTTAAGTTTTCTAATCGTAAATCAATGTCACTAGAAGGCTTGGCGACAACCTACTCTCACTAACCCTTACGGTTAAATACCATTGGCGCGACATGCGTTTCACTTGCGAGTTCGGAATGTATCGAGTGGTTCCACACCGCTATCTTCACCAAGCCAACAAGTGACATTGAAGTTAATCGTAAATTGTCGGTCGCAAGTCGTGGCCATTCCGAATCCGGTTTGACTTATGACTTACAACTTACGACTTACAACTAACCATTGATAACTAGAGATACCTGCAAATTCATTGTGTTTATCTTCAAGCAAATCTCTCAAAAATATGTGCAAATTTATTCCACACATAGTTTGAAAAATAAGCCAATCGGGCAATTAGTACTGGTTAGCTCAAAGCGTTGCCGCTCTTACACACCCAGCCTATCAACGTAGTAGTCTTCTACGGCCCTAATAGGGAAAACTTGTTTTGAGGGAGGCTTCCCACTTAGATGCTTTCAGCGGTTATCCCGTCCGTACTTAGCTACCCAGCAATGCTTCTGGCGAAACAACTGGAACACCATTGGTATGTTCAACTCGGTCCTCTCGTACTAAAGTCAACTCCTCTCAATTTTCCAACACCTGCGGCAGATAGGGACCGAACTGTCTCACGACGTTCTGAACCCAGCTCACGTACCACTTTAATCGGCGAACAGCCGAACCCTTGGGACCTTCTTCAGCCCCAGGATGTGATGAGCCGACATCGAGGTGCCAAACGATTCCGTCGATATG
>CAYUSO010000016.1:0-32028 GCA_964447395.1 uncultured Rhizobium sp. | reverse complement strand
AAGACCCATCCGAGGTCGAGTTTATTACTTCTTGGGCAAAATAAAAAAAATTTCTTTTTTTCTTTTTTCTCTTTCTCGAGTTCAACAATCAAACTAAGCATAACAAGAGACATTGAACTGAGATGCAGTCCCTGGGGATATGAATACACAACAACCTACCAAAATACCATGTGGTTATTGTAACGTTATACCAATTGCAATTTTCTCGAGTAATTTTGGGTTGTGTATTTTTGAAAGTGGCTTTTATCATTGGTTATGTTCTGAGGATTGTTTTCAAAAAACATTTCCATTTAGAAGATGTTTTAAACGAATAATAAAAAAATCAAAAATTGAAAAATAAGAATTTATGAATTTTCACCTTATATATAAGGTGCAAAATAATAAAACTTAAAAAAAAAAATTATTCCTTTTTATTTTTTTCGAGAAATGCTTCCATTTCCTTCTGATAGCGGAGCTTATCAAATGCAGATGCTTTAACATACGGTCTTCTAGCGTCATCATCCATACTTGTCCAGAGTCGACCAATTTCTTTCGAAATTTCTGTAACTTTCCAATTTGGATTTTCTTTCCTCAATCTAGGGACTTGCTCTTGTGAGAATAAAATGTAGGGACCTTTAACTCCCTTTGGAACTTCCTTTTTTAATTTTTTTCTTGGCATTGAAATTTATAAATTTTTTTTTTTTATTTTTCAATTTTTAATTTTTTGAAAAAAGCTTGATCATGAGTGAGATCATCTTCAACCCATTTAGAGCATTCAGAAGAACAATACCACCTTCCTTGTCTATAATTAAATAACAAAATCCCAAACGTAGAAGTCAACGACGTTTTAATAGACGGAGTTGTTCCACAAAAAATTTTATGAGGACCATGAATGATAGGATCACCCGGAGGTCCTGCTGCTGGAGACATAAAATAATTTGGGCAGTCTCTAGTTTGTCTATAAATATAATATTTTACATGTGATATGTCATTTGTTTTGTAATTCATTTTTATTCAATTTGCTGATGAATTTAATTTCTAAGAAAATTTTTTTTTTTTTAAAAATGTCAAACAAAAAATTATTCCGTCTTGGTGAATTATTCCGTTTCGATGATATTTATTGTCATGAAACCATCCGAGTTTTACTCAGTAATGTATTTTGGCTTCACTGTGGAAGTTCTATGGCTCGCAGTAATTTAAAATACGTGGATGCGTCTCAAGTAAAAAAAGGGTTTTGGCAAGAAGCTCCATCATTCTTTGGAAAGCAACAAGTTACTTGGTATTGTGATAGATGTGCCCAAAAATTAAAATCAAAATTATAAAAAAAAATTCTTTTAAAAATGTCAAACCTTTACGAACAACCTCAACAAGAACTTGATCCTGTATTGATTCAAAAATGTACTGAAATCATGAGTAGTCAAAGCTATTATTTATCATATGACGTTGCAGTTTTGACCGAACAAGGACAACAAATCGTCCGAGAACTTTATGGACCCATGCCTTTAATTACAAATATACAACAAGCGAATGAATTTGTTACTTGGGTACAGACAGAAGGTTTACAACATTGTGAAGCTCAAGCAAGGCGTATCCATGATTCTCGTTTTATGGAAATCTCTCCAAAAATTTTCCTTGCAACTTGTAATGATGCCTTTTCGGGTCTGACTGGATAAAAAAACCGAAAAAATAAAGACTCTCTAGAATTTTTGCGGATTATTCATCAGCATTATAAAAAAAAATTTTCTTTAAACTTTTCAAGATGTCTTATAAACCTGCTTGTGGTTCGGTATTCGAATGCAATATCACCCCGAAAGCTGCAGAAGCCTTTTTTGTTTACTATTGCGGAAATTGCATTGGATGTTTTAATGTCAAGAACCCCCCGAAATTTATTTTAAGAAAAATTAAACCTGCAGAAGATCCTATTCTCAAGTCAACTGTTCCTGTCTCTCGGGAGGTGCCTTATGTTCATTCTTTTCCTTCTGCAATGAAACAAGAAGAAACCGAAGCAGAATCTATTGAACGTCGTCGTTTTGAACCTTCTTCTAAAAATGAAAAATGTTCTCTTAAATACCCTTGTCTCGGGAGATCCGGAGTGCATTGCTCAAGAAAGAAACCTTGTCAAAAACATTTCTAAGAAAAAATATCCTGATTCAATGTAAAAGGATGATTTTTAGTCAGAAGAATAAAAAGAGCGCTCTAATCTTCTACTAAGAATTGTCCTTTTGGATTGAATCAGAAATTTTTTTTATTTTAATAAATTCCACGCAAATGTCTTGCTTTTTTTAAATTTTTGTAGCACTCAGCCCACTCAGTCGTAACTTTGCTCTCTTTCTCAATACTAGCCCAATCAATGTTGTCTTGTGTTAAATCAATTAAATCAGAGTTAGAAAAATAATTTCTCCAAACTTGATTTTGGTTATTCAAAGCCCTGAGTTCTCTCCAAAGTCTAGCTTCTTCCCGAATTAAAGAAAGTATTCGGGTATCAGTGGGTAATGGTGGAGATTGATCAAATTCAATTTCTCCTGCAAAATCTCTCATTTCTTGTGATGCTTCTTCTCGGAGGCATCTATAATCGAGGTCTGAAAAATCCATGTAAATTTTTTTTTTATTTTGCTGATCGATAATCCGCAAAAATTCTAGTTTTCGGTTTTTATTTTTTTATTCTCGGGAACTTTCTGATAACATTCTACAGAACAAAACCAAACAAAAGTTTCCCAATAACCCAGACCACGTCGAAGACCTGCTATAAACCCTTTATGATCCCCCGGAAGGCAGTATATTGGTTCTCCACACTGATACGTTTTATGCGCACTTAAAATTGTTTTACTAACATCTCCACAATCACCTCCGACATGATTACAAAGTTTATATGTAACACCACATCCGATATTTTTTGACATTTTTTTTTTAAAATAAAGTTTTTATTTTTTCCAAGTAATTAGTAGCATCTAATAATTCCTCTTGAACTTCAGTCATCCATTCCCGAATATTCTTGGTATCATTTTCCCATAAAGTTTTTTTATATTTTGCAACCCCGAGTCTACTTCTGTCTCTAGCCATTTTTACTACATTCTCAACTACGGGGTCTAGACATGCTTCATCATCAGATGCTTTAGGGGAATCATTCCAATAAGTTCGGGTTTCAAGATGTCTTTCCATTTTTAATAAACTAGCACAGAAGGCCATGAGAATTGCAATGCAGCATGTTAATAAAATGAGGTGGAACATTGTTTTAAGATTTTTCAGCTTTCATGTATTTAGTCCCACGACTGCCACCCGAATGACTTCTTGATCTGCTTCTTGATCTGCTTCTTGATCTACTTCTTGATCTACTTCTTGATCGACGCCCATGCATCCAAGAATTAGCAGTACTCAGCATATCAGCCCGAATATCATTCATTAATTTTTGGTAAGCAATATCTTTTTGTACTCTATTTCTTGTACTATAGTTTATTTTTTTGTGATAAGGTATTTCTTTGTATTTAGGCATTTTTTTCAATTTCTTTTTCTCCAATAATGATTGACTCTGTAATTATGACGAACATGAGATTTGACTCTATGAAGTCCTGCTCCTCCACTGATATGTTTTCTTTTTTTGTAACGTTGGTGACGTTTCATTTTTGCAGCAAGATTTTCATCACTTGATCGGGGGGCATTCAATGGTCCTTTGAAATTCCTATGCCATCCTCGTAAACGTGCTCTCTTAATGTGTAAAGGTTCATTATCAGAAGCCTCAGCCCTTTTATTTGCCCAAAACTGTTTCATTCTGGCTGCTGCTGCTTTGGCCTTCTTTGTTCTTGCCATTTTAACTTAAATATTCAATTTAATGTAATTAAAAAGATTTAAAGCTTTTTATTTAATAAGAATGCATTTTCTTTTCAGATTTAGATTTAAGCCTTTTCGGGAGTTGATCAAATTTCTTTAAGTTCTTTGCTGCTCTTCTTTTTTTGTAATTACGTATTCTCTGATAATGAGATCTGATAAGAACACCATTTCTTGTATATGCAGGAATACGATTAATTGTTTCTGAATTTTTAGGAGTGTTTTTGGTATATTTTAATTTCCTAACTCTATGGCCATATTTTCCTCGACGATTTTTTAGTTTTCTTTGATATTTACTATCTAATGCAATTTCTAATGTATGTCTTTTTTGATTTTTTTTTCTATGAGGATATTTTTTAATAGGAGCTACTGGTTTATATAGAACATGTGGGTCTGATACATTCTTACGTTTCTCCACTGATGCTTTCTTTCTATTAAGTAACCTTTCTCCTTTCTTTTTACCTAGATTCCTCCTTCCAGGTTGTTCTTGTGGTCTTAATGCAACTTCTCCACTTTGTCCAAAAGGCTTATCAAAATCAGACAATCTCATTTTTACGTTTCTTTACTGAATAAAAATTTTTTTTCCCCCCGGGGGTTTTCAAAAAACACCTTTTCATTTTCCTTTTATATTTTTATAATAATAGTATATACTATTATTTTTTTTTTTTTTTTAAATTTTATAAAGTGTATTTTTATAAATCCCCGAGGGGAATTTTTGACAGGTGTCAACTGAATAAAATTTTTAAACCTTGGAAATCCCGAATTTCAAGGAATCTTTGCGGATTATTCATCAGCAATTTTAAAAAAAAAAATTCTCTTAAAAATGTCAGACCTTTTGTTACAAGGATTAACGAGCACCAAACTTACCGAAGTTGGAGAGAGCACTAAATATCGAACTGGAAATGGATGGTGGGCTGAAGTTCTTCATGACCAAAAACAAGCCAAGTTTTGGTTACACGGAGTTGTGTCTCAACTTTCTGACAAATTCGAAAAAGTCAGCGTTCTTGCTAATTTTAAAAATCCAAGAGATGTCCTCGATTACTTTGAACACGTCCGAACAAAGATTCCAAAAGGATCTCTTGCAAGATACCCGAATGCCGAATGGAAAAATCCAGTTGCGGGAAATTCCGGATTTGTTAATCTTATGCTTAACAAAGAAGGAACTGTTGTTGCTAAACTTTGGGATTTCACAGTGACCCCTGATAAACCAACCGAATCTGATTGGTTTAAATTGAAAGCAGGAGATTTACTCTCTATGCATATCAGCTTCACTGTGACTTGCAGTGAAAAGGGTATCTCTGTGAAAATGACAATGTCTGAAGCAAAACTTTTGTCTCATGGAAACAAAGTCGAATCTTCTTTCATTTCAGAAGGACCTCCCGAACTCACCAAGGAAGAACAAGAAATTGTTGAGGAATTCCAAAAGGAAGAAATCTCTAAAAAAGTTAAAGTCGAACTTTTTGATTAAAAAAAATTCTATAAACCTTTTTCTTTTACAATGTCTAAAGAATACTGTACTGAACAAGTATTTCAGGATCTAGGGTCTTGTAAATCTGTCACTTTGGCAATGGCAACAACACAAACAGCAAATACTTCCAAAACCATCTACATCCCCCCGAATGCAGACACAACATTACTCGGAACAGATACAAATCAAACAATAACAAATAAGACAATTGGGTCATCTACTATCCAATCTGATTGTACTATTACAAATCCTATTGCAGATCTTCTTGATAGTACCTTTACCGTTTCTAATACTGCAGCTCCTACAAAAAAAATTAAATTTGAATGTGGCAGTATTACAGCAGGTCAAACCCGTACTCTTACAGTTCCTGATGCAAATTTAACAATTGTCGGAGTTGATACAAACCAAACCTTGACAAACAAAACCCTAACAGCCCCCGTAATTTCAACCATTTCAAATACTGGTACTTTAACATTACCAACGAGTACCGATACTTTAGTCGGAAGAGCAACCACTGATACATTGACAAATAAAACATTAACAGCCCCCGTAATTTCAACAATCTCAAATACAGGGACATTAACTCTCCCGACTGCTACTACTACATTAACTGGTAGAAATACTACTGATACTCTGACAAATAAAACAATGTCAGATGCTAGTAATACTTTCACTTATTCCGTATCAACTTGTACTGCAACTGATTGGACAACTCCGATTGCTTCAAAGTCTTACACGTTCTATGCAGTAAAACTTGGTTATGCTGTCTTTCTTCATTTTCCTATTCTTTCATCGACTACAAACGGAGCAACCACTTTCACAAAAACCGGGATCGTTCCTTCGGGTTATAGACCTCCTCAACAAGTCGAATTCATTGTCAATGTTCAGAACAATACTTTCACAACAGGTTTACTTGTCATTACCACGGGAGGTGATGTCACTATTTATGCTACTCTTGCAGGGGGTAATTTTACGAGTGGTTCGGTTAGTTTTCGAATCGGAAATTGGTGTGTGTCTTATGTTAATGCTATTGCTTAAAAAAAAATGTCTGAACAATTGAATACCCCCGAAAAACCAAGGTGCACAAGATGCCAAAAAATTACACCAAAAATGAAGCGAGCCCATTTCACTTCCAAGAGACATCAATGTGATATTTCTATTTGGGGTTGGCTCTGTGAAGATTGTGTTATCCTTACTTTCGGATTTGAAAGATAAAAAAATAAATTTCTTTTAACAATTACATACCCCGAAAATGAGAAAAATGAAGACTAAAATCTATAAGCATGCGAAACCTGCAAGTCCTTTTTGGTTTATGTCACCACATCCATATACGGATCCATTTGTTATAGGAGCTGCAATGGCACAACAACAATCATTTCCCGTGGATGATGATTACAGCTCTGATAAAACAAACTCCGAAGAAGAACTTCCTCCACCTATTCCTCGGGGTAGATCGATTCGAAAACAAGCCGAACTTCGACCAAGATCTAAACCTAAGGCACCTCCGAAAGCCAAGGCAGCAAAACAACCTAAAAAGGGACCTGTAAACTTTACGACAAAGTCAGGGAAACAAGTTAGTTTTACTCCTACGGGAAAGAAAGCTGCAAAAAAAGCAAAAGCGCCAAAAGTCGAACAAAATCCTGAACCTGTTCCTACTCAAGCGGAACATGAGGAAATGATGATTTTAACTGATGAAGAATAAAAAAAAAATTAACATGAGTTTGTTAGGTCGAACAACAAAGCCTAAGACTGCAACTGGAGGATTTGATTTTACTACTGCAATTTCAAATTCTGTAACTTACGTAGATGATGTTGGTAACTTGAGTAACCTTACGGCAATTTATGCTCAGTTTATTGATCTTGGACAATATGTACTTATGTATGGGACATTTTCTTTTACTACAAATGCCGCTGTAACTCAATTACAACTTCAAATACAAAATCTGCCTCGTAGTATAGATTACAGTATTTCGGGGTTCAATGCTGCTATTGGTAATGGTACTGTTAGATGTGCTACTTCTGCAGCTACAAGTGTCCAAACAGCAATTGTAGTATTTGCAGGAAGTGCCGGTCATTTACAAATTTATGCAACTTTGAATACTGCAACTTCAGGGGCTTCCGCTAATACTCATTACTGCAATTGGAATGTTCTCTATAAAAAAGGAAATTAATAAAATTTTCAAGTTTTATTTTTTTTATCACAAAAAAAAATTGATCAACGTCCGGATGATCGACGTGATGATCGTTTAGATCCACTAGGACCTCTTCCGATTGAAAGTGGAGCATTCAATTCGGTTCCGATATCTTGAGCAATTCTTAAAGCAACAGGATTTGCCATGGTAATCATTTGAGTGTAACGATTTGCAGCGTCTGTGATGAAAGAAAGATAGACGGCGTTAACTTCAGTCGGAGTTAAAAAGGGCATGTTGTCAGAGAAGGCTTGTTTAACAGAAGTTTGGAGAAGAGACGAGATGAAAGGATCTTTTGAATTTGCAACTGTTCCCATCATTGTAGTATATTGATCCAAGACTTGATCAGGATTCTCAGCTGCCCTTTTGGCAAGCATGAGACGTTGAACCTGTCCATGTACTTGTTGTGCAATATTCTTCTTAAAAATTTCTTCGGGTTTATCGATTTGAGGCATAGCCGTGGGGACCCCATAAAGTCCAGTGTTGAATGCAAAATTACTGTTTACATTACCAGCCCATGCATTTGTATTAGACATTATTCTTTTTTCTTTTTGTTGTTAAATTTAATTTTAATGTGTTGAAATTCTTCTTTTGGCGGCGCTTTACTGATTTGCAGTTCCCTTTCACAATTCGGGTTTCTGTTAATCTCTAAAAATTTTCTTGCTTCAACAGGCATGTTCTTTTTCATGTAAGCATCCAAATCCTTCCAACTCCGAAAAGGAGTATCACAAGATTGAACCCATTTGTCCCACACATTTTCAATATCTCTCCGATTTGTTAATCGAAAAACAATACCGCGATTGCATTGAACCCAATACATATTCGGAACAGATGTAGAATTTTGTGTTGTAAACATGACGTAAATGTTATATTGACGGTAAGTCGTCATAAGTCTTTGGACAACAGGAGCTTTCCAAGGAAATCCTCCTAAAGCATCGTCAATAAATACGGCACAAGGTGGACAATTTTCATAAACTTGAAACTCTAGTAAATTTTCAATAGCTGCTTCATATAAATTCGGGTTTGTCCAAATATATTCTTTTGGAAAATCTTCCCAATCACCTTCTGCACCTTGAGCTCTTGCAGTAGGACAAAATACCATTGCATATTCCCATTTTTTTTCTGCAAATCCTTTCTTACATTGCCAGATCATATAATGTGACTTCCCCCGTTTAGTTGGTCCGATGATGCCTACTAATTCAGGTGCTTCTCTATTAAAAGATGTTTTTTTTGTAGATTTTGGTTTTTCTTCTTCGGTATTCTCTTCCGAATTTCCACCTCTTTCTCTGATTTCTTTTCTTCTTAGTTTAGGAGGTAATTGAAATCCGAAGGACGTTAGATTAGGAAGGTCCATAAAAGTTAAATTAATTTTTTTGTAAGCTTTAAAGCAAACCTAAACAACAAAAATAACGTCATGAGCATCGTATCCAGTTTTGGAGTTCTAGGGATGAATCAAATCAACGCAGCCGCAGTTGATATTATTGGTCTCAAATATCTTGCAGGAAACTCAATTGGCAGAGTTTCAATTTTAAGCAGAAACATCCCTCTTTTATCAGATGCCTCTGTTTTTCATGCACTCATCAGTTACGGAGTCGGCATGAACAGTGAACTTTTCAAATTAAGTTTACAACAATTTGTTCCTGCATCTTCAAGAGGGAATGCCTTAATTAATCTTGCACTTGGACCCATTGCTACCGGAATTATTACCGGGGCTTTATGGTATGGTGCAGGATATTTCCCACAAGTTGCAGATGTTGGTTCTTCATTAATCAGTCCCATGCAAGCCGGAATGTGGTCTGCTGGCTCCCAACTTGTCGGTCAACAACTTACCAATATTGTGTATCCAGTTCTTACAAACAACGAAGTTCCTAATGTGCAGTGAACTTAGAAAAAGAAAATTTTTACAAATAAAAAGAAAAATTTTTAAACAATAATGGACCCTGCAGCTGAAAATAGTTCCTATAGTCGTTCCGAATATTTCATTCAAAAATTAAAAAATTTTTTGGAATGGCTATTAAAAAAAACCTATGTCAACAGATCCCCGAAAGCCGTAGAATCTATTAGAATTATTCTAGGACAAATTAGTATCGTAGATGAAAAGACTGGAGCATGGTTAGGATATGAAATTGTACGTGGGTATGTTAAGAAATGGGTTGAGCCTGGATTTGAATGGAAAGAAGATGAAACTAAGGTCTATCGTTGGCAACTTCGGGAAGGTGCTAGTCCTTTATCATGGGAAGAATGGGGAAAAAAATATAATGTTTATTTTGATGGAAAAAATCAAAATGAATTTCCTACTTGGAAACAACTTGTTATTAATTTAGGTGCAAAATATCTTGACATTGTAGCAGATGATGAAAAAGATGAAAAAGAAAAAGAAAAATTCTTTGAATATATGAATTGTTTTTTAGATTTATCTTCAGCGTTCAATGTTAAAGCAGAAGAACCGCCTGCAACAAAGAAGTTAAAAAAAGAAGCTGAATAATTTAAAAGAACACTAAAATGGGAATTGGAGATTTTTGGAAAGATGTCAAGAAAGCCACTAGTAGTGTCGCTAAAGGAGGAGCAAAATATGTTAACAGTGTCACGAATCAAGGGTTTAATACATTAAATGCTTTCACACCCGCAGGAATGTTACAGCCTGTCACTCAATTGTTTGGACAAAATCCTTTATTTGCATCTCTATTCGGAGTTGGTGCTTTGGCACTAGGCGTTTTTGTTCTCATTATGCTCATCAAAAAATAAAATGAAAAAAATTGATTTTTTTTATATTTTTTATCTTACGACAAGACGAATTACAACTAAGGCTAAGACCCCCACTCCGAAATAAAAAAGTAAAGATGGACCAGCTCCCATTTGATGACCAGTATTTTCTTCTGCTTGACTTACAATAATCATCGGAGTATATTGACCCGTTGTTGTAGGATTAATTTGAGATTTTTCAGCTGGAAGTCCTCCTGATGGGTCTACCTTTAATATAGATGTAAACCTTGTTGGTGCAAGTACGGTTGGTTTATTCATTTTAATATTTTTTTTTATTTCACAATAATAACAATTGCAATTAAAACGGCAGCTCCAATTCCCGCATATAAAAGATAAGGCGGAAATCCTCCAGATGCATATTTACCACTAGGATCTGCCATAGTAACCATAGTACGACTAGGACCTTTAATAGCAATTTGTCCAGTATTTGGTTGAGGAGGTTGATTTTGAACCGGAGGAGCAGCCATCATGACACGATTTATACTTATTGGTGAACGTTGCATATTTTAAAAAAAAAATTAATGGAACAATTTAACACCTTAGAGCTTATAAATTATACTCCACATAAGATTGTTATATACAATGAGAAAGAAGATTTTTTAGTTTCATTCCCTTCTAGTGGAAATATTAGGCTCGTCTCTGAAGAGAGAAATTATCAAGGTAAAATTATGGGAATAATACCTGTTATTTCTCCTCAAAAATTCATCGGGTTAACAATTCCTCAAGAAATAAAATCTATGAAAAAAGATTGTGGTATTCTGGTATCTATGCCAGTTGGTCAATGGATTTCAGAACACGCAACCCTTGATCTGCCTAATAATATCTATGTCTTCGGCCCCGATACATCTCCAGAGAATGTTGTTAGATCTCGTAATACAGGAGAAATCATTGGGACTAAAGCTTTGATAAAATATAAATGAAACATTGGCAAGCACCGCCTTTAGATCCTAAGGATCCTATGCCTTGGATTATGAGATTACAACCCGAAAGAAAACCAAGAAACTATAGATATTGGAAAGTCAATAGACTTAATACAAGAGGAAGAGATGCTGATCTTATGAAGCTAGATTTCAATTGGGGATTCGGAAGGGATTTTCCAAAGAGAAAAGGATATCGCCCCCCTATTCCGAAATTTCAAAAAACTTGGAACTTTTGAAAAGAACACAAAATGCCTAAAATGCACCTTGTTAGAAAGGGCCTTGTGAATACCCGGTTTGCTACAGGTCCTAGATGGACAAAACCCAATTTGCTTGGTCATTATAGATACCTAACCGGAATTGGTAGTGGGAATAACGCAGCAGAATATTATTTAAGACCTATGTCTGCTTATGTTTCTTTACATTCTTCAAATAGAAATTGGAATATAGTAGCCAAAACTCCGTTAATTCACAGAATTCCCATGCGAATGAAAAGAAAAGGGAAGATGGCAAATATCTATAAATACGGTCGCGGGATTGACAATGATATTTCTGATACAAAATAAAAAAATACTTTTTTTATCAAATACCCAAAATGCCTAAAATGAAACTAGAACGAAAAGGGCTGGTGAACACCCGTTATATCTACCCTTACTGGACTTATCCTAATCTATTTGGTCATTATATGCATTTTTCAGGGAAATATAATAATGGAACTTTTCCTGCAAATTATTATCATAGACCAGAGAGTGCTAAATATAGTTTAGCAAAACATAACAGATTAAGATACAAACTCGGAAAGGATGATCCTTCTATTAATTTATTAACCCTCAGAAATATACAAAGAATGAAAAGAAAAGGAAAGATGGCTAATATTTATGAATCCAACCGTCAAGGCTACAATGCCGATTTTCAAAGTTCACCTGTTAACGGGGCCAAATTAAACGTCCCAAATGCTCCTGAAGTAGGAGCAGGGATTATAGGCCAAAAAGGAACTCCATTTTTAGGGGATTTAATTAATTCTAGATTTTCCCCCCTTATACCCCAACCTCTTCCTCAACCTGGACCTCCTAATAATGGACCAACTTATTCCCCTGGCATAAATCTCGGAAGGTTGTCTGTATTACCCCAGACAACTGTAAATATACAAGAAGAAAATAAAATACCAGAAGAAAATAAAAAAGAAAAAAAATCAAGAAGAACTAGATTACCAAAACTTATTGCTCCTCCTCCTGCATCAAAAACTTCATTACCAAATATTATCAAAAGTTCATTTGGATCTCCTCGAATCGACTTGCCATTATCATCCATGAATCTTCCATCAAAAATTCCAAATATCGTGAATCCTCCTTTTATCACTTCAATTAATCCTTCCTCTAATAATTCAAGAAAAATTGTCGAATCGTTTTTCGGGGGTAATTTTAAAGTTTTGGGAAGTGAAGCAAATCAACAAAAATATGTTGATGAATTAGCAAAAAAAAATTCGCATACTCAAAATCTTAGTTCGGGTTTGGATGATCTTTTTAATATTAAAAATTCCTGGGAAAAATAATATTTTCGAATTTTCCTTCATGAATTCCGCACCTCCCAAATTCAATTTTTTAGATCTCGGATATTTACCCTGTTCTCATTGTCACGAATGGTTTACTAGAAACGAGCTAGAATTTGTCGCAACACGTGGGCCTTTATGTGTTCCCTATTGTAAAGTCGACTACAATGCTTTTTATGCAATGTCCCAACAGGGAAAGTTTATTTCTTTTAATAAAGCAAAGAATTAATTATCAAATCTCGCATTTTGCTTAGCAAGCCACTCACCGATTCCAGTAGCATCATTAGAATCGGCTCGTTTTGTTCTACGGAACATTGCGGGATTTCTTGGAACAGGTAAAGGACTTTCTTCTTGTTCGCAATGCTCATCATACCATTCATCTTTTTCAGTGTATTCCATAGGATCACTGTAAGAATCATCATCACACATTTTAACGATTCCGAGAGCAGCAGTGTCTTGTAAGAAATTCAATTGATTAGGGGTTGCCATTTTTTTAAAAATTTTTTTTTTGAAAAATTTTAAAATTTAAAGAATTACTCAACCACTCCCACTGAATAAAATTTTTTTCTATAGGAGTGGTTGAGTAATTCCAAATTCCGGAAGAAGGAGTGGTTGAGTAATCTTTAAATTTTAAAATTTTTTAAAAAAAAAACTTTTTAAAACTTTTCAATTCTTTTTTTTCCAATATGACTGAAATTGTTAACATTGATCAATTTGATGATATTTCTGGTGAAGTTGCAAAAAAATCCAAACTTGAACTTCCAGGATGTGGAAAAATGGTACGCGAGTGTGAACATGATGAAGATACAGATTGCGGAGATTTTCCTGATCTTATTGATGATGATTATCATTGCCATTTCGTTTATAACTGTGGTCATGTTAAACATCGGTTGTTTTCCGAAACGACTTTTTTTTGTTCTAAAGAATGCAAAATTAAAAATTTGGCTCTCGAGTTCAACTAAAAATCATCCTTTTTTTAAAAAAAAATAAAAAAATAAATTTTTTTTCTAAGTCAAAAAAAAATTTTTTAAAAAATGGCAGCAGACAATACTATCGAAGCATTCATTAATATGGAAAGACCTATGATTCATAAAAAAACTGAAGCATGCTTAAAACTTGTTGTTGATGAAATTCGGAAACTTTCCCGAGAGCTCGAATACTCAAGATCAAGAGAATTAAAGTTTTTTAAGCTGAACTCCCGATTCACCGAAGAGATTAATCTTGCTCAAAAAGATGTTTTATTAAAAACGGGTGAATTATGTGCTGCATTAAAAGAGCTCATGGATGTTGCCTATAGTCCACCTCAAAGGTCACCAACACCTTCCGAAATGTCAGGCTGGGTAATATTGGATGATGCATCATTGAGCTCAGAAGAAGAACATTCGGATGACTTTGCTTGATTAATCCAACTGCGTTTTTCAATCGGAAGATCAGCACTTGATAAATGAGGTTTTCCATAAAATAAAGGAAAAGCTCTATTATTTTGTCTCTTACGTTCATTCACTAATTCATATTCTTCTTCATGTTTAGGACACCAAGAAGATCGGGATGTAGTGAGCTCATTACAAAACAAATTTCGACAATAAGTTATTTCAAAAGGAGTTGGTTTTTTTTGAACAAGTGACTTTGTTGAGCAATGATATTCTCCGTGATAAACGGGACGATTAGGTAAGCAAGTGGAACAATAATAAATTCCATTCGGGGGTAAGGTTACTCCGAGTAAAGCTTCTACAATTTCCTCTCTCTTTTTTTGAGATTGTTTAATAGCTTTCTTTACAGTAGTTCCACATTGCACTGCACATTCTCCTTGATTAAACCAACAAAAATTCTTACAACGAGCATCTGACATTTTTAAAAAAAAATTTTAAATGAAACCACTACGTTTCCGAATAAAAACAAAATGTATCTCAGTTAACAATTCTCATATCCATATGGCATCCGGGGGTAGAGTCTGCAAGTTCCCATCTCGGGAAACGAAAGCTTATCAATCTGCAATACAAAAAAAATTTAAAGAACGTTACCCCGAGCATACACCCGTAGAATGTAAAGTTCAAGTTCGAATGAGATTCCGAATAGCTAGAGAAACTCGGAGGGATGTCGATAACTTAATTAAAATTCCTTTAGATGCTCTGAATGGATTAGCTTGGAAAGATGACTCACTTGTCTATAAATTGACGGTTGAAAAACTTCCAAGTAAAGACAAAGAAGATTCTGTTATGTTTGTAATAAAAAAATTTGAATGAACTTTGAAGAACTAGAAGAATGGAACCAGCTCATGGATGATGCACTTGGGAGAATTGATTGGAGACCTTCCTTAATGAATAAAAAAAGAGAAACTTATGAACCACCAAAAAAAGTTTATAAAGTTGATGATTTTATTATTGAGGAGAATCACCACGAACTTTCCCGGTCACCAGCTTTTCAAAGTAATCTGACCAACCAATGGGGGCAAGTATTGTACGAGTTTGTGGATCGAAATTTAGACCAAGTTCCTTACACGCCTGAATCGCCAGAGGGATTGGGTCAATATTTTTTTTCGCACGAATAGAACAAGCATCTTCATATTTCATAATAAAAAGTTTAAGTGAAACAACGACTTTCTCTCCTTTTTTTTCTAGCAATTCCCAACCAGCATATTCATTTTCGGTTAATAATTCTTTTAACGCACGCGCGGAAACAGATAAGGATGCTAATCTTGCCATTCGGTTCCAGATGGTTTCATGTTGTTTTTGAGGATCAAAGTTTGACAGATCCCGATTAAGCAATAACAAAGCAAAGTGAGCCATGATTTCGGGAGTTTCAATAGCAGGGTAATATTCATGATTCCAACCAACGGGACCTTCGAGAATTTTAAATTTCACAATTCGGCGATCATCCATTTCCATGTGAAGTTTTCCGATTTGATCAGTAGCCATAAAAACATTGATATGATTTTTTAAAGTTACAGGATCAAAAAACTTTTGCTCCATCTGCATTCGATGACCAGTAACAACTTCTTTTGCTTTTCCAGTAAGACCCCGAATATTGAATGATCCACCAGTGCCTTGAGCTTCATCAAGAAACAAAACAGAAATGCATTCGAGTTCAACATTAAATCTTCTTTCAAAAAAGTCAAGTCCTTTTTCGGCAAGGAAGTAAGGAGCAAATAATTTTTCTAACAATGCAGCAAATGCAGATTTTCCTGAACCTTGAGGTCCTTCAATGTAAATTGCTTTCGGGATTTTTTGACCAGGTTTTTGTAAAAGCCATGCAAGATGATTTAAAAGATAATCCAAATTCGATTGCAGTTTTTCGGGATCAGGTTCATAGGCAATTCTTGTCAACAACTTCAAAATTGGTCTGCATTTTTCTTTCAAAAATTCTTCATTGTCTTCAAGTTCATCAAATAACAAATCTTTTGCAGCAGAAATAATTGGATACCCCCGAAAAGTTTGTAAGATTCTTTTTTCTCTTGCTTCTTCTTTTGATAAATTCGGGTCAAATAGAATTGAATTGTATTCGGGAGGGCCTTCTTGATTCCAAATATCTTTGAGTTTCATTTGTTTTGGTTTTTTAGGTCCTTCAAAAGTAAATTGACGATCAAGCATTGGAAATTTAGCTTCTCTCTTCCATTGACAAGGACCAGTCTTCCGAATGAAATTTGAACCAAGTGCAGCAACAACAGAATGAACACTATGAGCAATCATTCTACGATTTCTTTTGCATGCTTTAATTTGACCAGATTCATTCAACCAAAGTTTTGAAAGAATATCAGATGAACTAAGTCTTAAAGGTGGATTTGCAGATTCAAATTCTTCCAATGATTTAGAAGAATCATAAATTGGTTCATTAGAATATTTTTCAATATGATCATAAACTCTTAAAAATCGATAAGTACCAACAGCACATCGCGAAACATATTGAAAGTAACGATCATAATCAGCAGTCCATTCTTGTACACGGGAATTGTAATCAGTGCGGTTACTAAGCCATTGTAAAAAGTGAGCTTTTCCATCAAGTCGATATTTCAGAGCAGCATTTCCGCAAGCTTTCATTACTGCATTCCGAACTTTGAATCCTTGACCTTGTCCTCCATTCGGGATTTCAATAATTGCATTCCAAAGATCAGTATTAAATCCTTCGGATGATATATATCGGTTGTTGGCACTTGCAGGTCTAAGTCCATCTTCTAAATCTTGAACTGCAGCAAGTACTCGGGGTGGTAATTCAGCAATTGATTTATCAGAGACACAAAACATTTTGTCATTGGTAACACTGACAAGCATTTCTTTGTAAACAATTTCACCAGTTGCAGGCCAAATAGGAGTCTTCTTATTATCCTTCCCGAACTTCGAGCATAAAGGTAATCTCCAATTTTGAAATTTTCCATAGGGTACAGGATCGATAAATTTTGACATCCAATTGTCTTCAGCAATCATTTGAGAAACAAGCCATTTAACAGTCTTTGGATTAGGAGCACAAACATCCATTACATGAGCATGCAAAGAAATTTTATCATCTCGGGATGAATCAAAAATTAAAATATCAACATCAATATCATATGGAACTCCGAAAAATCGATGAACACAATCTTTCAACCAAACAGGAAATTCTCTAAATAAATCATCTTTTGTTTTTCCCTCGGGGATACGTTCAGGTGACATGTCAACATCAAAATAAAGTTTGCATTTTTTCCATTCATGAAGTATTTCATAAAAGTTAGCTCGATTTTTAGATTTATTCACCAGGGTTCGTACATCGGAATTACTAATGCATCGGAATCTTTTAACTATTTTTCCTTCTTGAGTTTTCCAATCTTGACTTATCACAACTTTCCCCTCGGGGAGTCCTTGAAAGTCTTCAGGAAGTTTCAAGTATTCGGAAAGTGCCTTCTTTTTCCCAAAAACGGTCTCACTTTTCATTGAAATTTTTTTTTTAAAAAAAGTTTTTTTTCGTCCGCAAAGATTCCTTGAAATTCGGTTTTTTCAAGGTTTAAAATTTTTATTCAGTGAATTTTTTATTCAGTTGACACCTGTCATGGAATTTCCCCCCCCGGGGGTTTATAAAAATACACTTTATAAAATTTTAAAAAAAAAAAAAAAAAATAGTATATACTATTATTATAAAAATATAAAAGGAAAATAAAAAAGTGTTTTTTTAAAATCCCGAGGGGGAATTTTTCGAGGCGGCCTGCACTGAATAAAAATTTAAGAATCAAGCCCGCTCCGAATAGTGAATAAAACTTTTTTTGGACTTAGAAAATTTTTGAAAAAAAAAATAACTTAGAAAAAAAAAGGATGATTTTTATTCATTTTTATTCGAAATGACGAATGGTAATATTGATTCGTAAATCTTTGACAGATGTCTGCGAAGGAACTTCATGAGTGAAATTTTTCTGCATATCTCCTCCCATGATAATCAAACTGCCATCGGATAAATCGAAATCTCGAAGATAATCGGAATAATCGGAATTTTTTTTTCCGCGAACGCGAAATTTCCGAGTGGCGCCAAAGGAAAAACTATAGATAGCGGAATCGGGTACTAATCCGGTCAACGAATCAGAATGCGCGCCAATCTTTGCATTTCCGTTTCCATACCAATTAACTAATATTCCGTTGTAATCTTTTCCGGAAAAATCACATACGAACTTTAGTAATTTTTTCAAAAACGGATTTTCAATCGGTTGCGCGGAATGATTCTCGGAACTAAAATGATAATCGCGTCCGTATGCGGCAAAACGTCGCTCGGGGAAATAATCTTTTCCCATGAATTTAACTTTTTGTCTTTGAATCGGCATTTCGTTTTCAAGAAGTTCGAATTGTTCCGCAGTGATTCGGAGAAATTCCGGAACTTGCGCGCAATAGAAAATCCAAGATTTCCCGTCGGGAAGTTGAATTCTATCAAAGTCAATAGGAAAAATGTTTTCGACTTTAAGTTTTTTGTTTTCTTGCATTTGTAAAAGTTTTGAAAAGTTTTAAAAAGTTTTTTTTTTAAAAAATTTTTTTTTATAGAATTACTCAACCACTCCTTCTTCCAAAATTTGGAATTACTCAACCACTCCTCACAGAAAAAAGTTTTATTCAGTGGGAGTGGTTGAGTAATTCTTTAAATTTTAAATTTTTTAAAAAAAAAACTTTTCAAAACTTTTCAAAAGTGAATAAAAATTTTCAACCTCGAAAAAACCGAATTTCAAGGAATTTTTGCGGATTATTCATAAGCAAAAAAAAAACTTTAAAACTTTTCAAACCTTTACTTTTTTTCAATGCCTTTTATCAACGCTGCACCTAAAAAACTTCTTGATTACGTTACCCGCGGGGACAACATGGTCTTTGGATTCAACATGTTCAAGTTTTGTTTTGACGTTCCACGCTTTGCTGAAATTGTTCAAAAAGAACTTCATGGAACTGTTGATCGTTATGGCTTTTCTTGCAAAGTCAATTTTTTGAATGCAGTCTTTCGAATGGAAGATGATTGCAATATTTTGTACTGTTCTTGTCCTTGTGAATTTTCTAAAGGAAATCCAAAATTAATCAATGACATTAACCGATTTGAAGATGCTTGTGTAAACAGCGATTTTTGTAAAACTTTCGGTGGAGTTCATGCTATGAAAATTATGGCAAAAGCAATTAATTCTACAAGTCCTCGGAGAGTGAAAAATGCTTTGGTTGACATTGCAAAAAAACATGTTGTCAATTGGTTAAAATTCCCCGGAAGACCTCAAGAATATTTAACCCCGAGAAGACTGCCTCTTGCCTTTATCCCAAGAATTCCTGTTCCTGAAATTCCTTGTTTCCAACCATCATCACCGGATCCTTGTCATTACGGCGATTCTACTGACACTGATGAAACAAATTCAAGTTGGGATGAAACCGAAGTTTTAAAGTTTATGAGATCTCTTAAAAGACTCAAAAGTGAGAAAAAATATTAGAAGAAATTTAATTTTTTTTCTTCTGATTAAAAATCATCCTTTTACAATAAAAATACTACTTTTTTTTGACAAAAAAAAACCGCAAGGTCAGATTCGAACTGACAACCAGTGGAACTACAGTCCAATGCAATACCATTATGCTACTTGCGGAGGTTGCGCGTTAACCTGTGGACCCTTCACTTATTACGTAATTGAGATCGGGAGCCCCCCATTCAGGGGCCGAGACGATAACTCATCCACAAAAAATAAAGAATTAATTTTTTTTTTAAATACTCCCAAAAAAAAGATTTTATTTTGATTTTTTTTTAAATTCAATTAAGATTCCTTTTGCAGGTTTTTCTTTAGCATGAAAAATTTGAATTTTGAGTTTCCCCTTTTTAGCAGCAGCTTGAACAGCACTTTTCAATTTAATAATTTGAGCAGCATCAAGATCACCTTTTTCAATTGCTTTCTTGAGCAGTTTTTCAAGTGTTTTTTTCGGAGTTGACATTGAATTAGATTTAGCTTCAATGGATTTCAAATCAATTGTTGCAGCTCCCGAAATGGTTTTCTTTCCTTGACTAACTCGGAGGTAAACTGGTTCGACTAATTTTTGAGCTTTCTCTTTCAAAGATTTCAATTCTTCTTTGTTTACAATTCCATTCTTAACAACATCCCGAAGAACTTGAGCTGCTTTTTTGGATGCACTGGTTTCTGATGGTTTTTTTTTTGCTTCAGCTTCAATCTTTCTTTTCTTTTCAAGTTCTTCAAGTTGTTGAGCTCTTCGTTTCTCTGGATATCGGGGTCCGAATGGTTGATTGTAACCACCTCCGAATCCACCTCCACCAAATCCACCACCTCCCATGGCAATCTTTTGATTATTCAGATCTAATTGTTTAATTGCTAGCAAGTGTTCATTTTGATATTTTGTTTGATTTTGTTTTTCTTTTTCGAGTTCTAATTTATGTTTATGCTCTAAATTTTGTTTTCTTAGATTAATGTCAGCATCCAATTTTTTGACTCTTTCAGGGTCTTTGTATTTTTTCACGGCTTCTTTAATTTTTTCTTCGTGTTCTTCTTGAAGTTTTTCTTTTTCTTTAGCATGAACTTTTTCCATTTTTGTTATTCTTTTTTCTCCTTCTTTTATTTTTTTTTCTAGCTCTTTTATATGTTCATTTTCTTTATCAATGTCCATATTCTTTTTGAGCAATTCAATTTCTTTTTTATAGTTTTCTCTTTCTTGCTCCCATTTTAATTCTCTTTCATCTTTCACACCTTCCATAGGTTTTTCTTGAGCTTTTTGTAATTCGTTTTTCAATCCAGTAATAACTTCATTTTTTTCTTGAATTTCTTTTTGATTTAATTCTTTTAATTTGTTAAATCTTTCAAATAATATATTATAATCCTCTTTTAATTTTTTTTCATTTGGGGTATCTGATTTTTTTTTTGGTTCGTCAAATTCCATTGCATTGGGATCGCGTGGTGGAGGTGGAGGAGGTGGTGATTGTATTAATTTTTTCAATTCTTGAATTTGAACTTCTAATTTATTTTTTGTTTCATTGAATTCTTTTTCAATATTTTTCTTTTCTTTTTTAGAGGAATTTTTTAGTCCGTGTAATACAATTTGTTTGTTTTTCTCTTCTTCTAATTTTTTCTTTTCTTCTTCTAAATTTTTTATTTTTTGTAATAAATCTTCATTTTGTTTGTTGAATTGAATACTTGCTGTTTTGAATTGTTCGACTAGACTTTTGTTTAGTTGTAACAATTCATCATTATTTTTTTGGTACCCAATTAATTGGGTTTCATAATTTTTTTGAAGTTCGATTAATTTTTCTTTCTCTTTTTCTGCAATAACAATAGCATTATTGAGATTAGTAAGTTCTTCTGTATCTTTTACGTATTCAATAGATTTTTGATTGGTGTTATTAAGTTGTTGAATAATTTGTTGTTTTTCATTATTCAATTCACTAATCACATTGTTATATTCCAAAAGTTTTTGGTTATATTCATTATTGATTCTGTTTATTTCATTAATCAAAACTGATTGTAAGTTTTCTTTTTCAGTTTGGATTATTCTGTCATATGAATCTTTATACATGATTGCAGTTTCTTCCAATTCTCTATTGAATAAATTTTGTAATGTCTGTTTTTCTGTATTCAAAGATTCTCCATAACTTGATTGTAAGTTGTTGATCAAATTTTCGAGTTCAATAATCTTACTTTTTAATGTTTTGTTTTCATTAAAAACTTCAAGTATTTTTGATTTTTGGCGTTGTATTTGCATATCCTCTTGTTTTACAGGTGAAACATCATATGCATAGACTTCTTGTGGATTTGCTTTAACAATAGCTTTCTCCTCGTTAGGGGTATGAATAGTAATAGTATTATTGATAGTATTTCCAGAACTAGTTGGAGATATTTCTTCTTTAGGATTTTTTGAAGTTAAACTAACATCTTCGTTTCTTTGTTGAACAGTATATGTTGGGTTTTTGAATGAAGAATCTGGAGCCTTTTTTAATTCAGGTTTGAATGCTTTGACTTCTTTTACAAATTCAGTTTGTGTGGGAGGTTGTCTTTTTGCAGCTCCTTGAATGACACTTACGAGTGGATTTTTATTAGTTGGTTCCATGTTGAATTTAATTAAAAATTTTTTTAAAAATGTCAAAGGTATCCAAAGACCTAATTTCTCACATTAAAAAACAAGTGAAAATTGAAGCTCCAGCATGGAGTAAAATGACCGAAATGGAAGACGTAAAACCTATGATCCCCGATGAAATTAAACCTGACGTTGTCAAAGGAGGATTAAAACCAACAACATCAAGAAGGTCAAGAAAAACACCAGACTTTATTATCCCCGAAGTACCACCAGAACCCATTAAGTCTAAAGTCCCCCCACCAAAGAAACTTCCAACTCCAGACCCAAGCAGCTCCGAAGAAGAAGAGGAAGAAGAAGGATCTTATGATTCTGAAGAATCCTATGACTCGGAAGAAGACATTGAAACTCCGAAACCATTAAGAGGACAAATTCAAGATCCTTTGGTCGACTTTGTTAGAAGCAGAACCATACTCGGGATGAGTGGGTTACAAAAAGAAATCACACCAACAGGTCCTAGTGGACTCGGGGGTTTTGTTATGAGTCGTTCTGCTCAAAATGCAACACCTGCAAACATTCATCCACCTGTACAAGGAGATTCTTGTATCATTCAGTGATCAAAGATCTTTGTATCTGTCGACCACAGCTTGAGGGACTTTCTCGGTATATTGTGTGTGTTTTCGATAAAAATAAACAAACATAATAAAAATTAAAATTAAAAGCAAGATGTCAAAAATCATTAAAAATTTTTTATTCTCTTCTTACAACGGTATCGTCGGATTTGCTCAGTTCGTTGGCGGAATTACTCGGAGATACTTTCTCGACTTTCTTTTTAACTCTTTGAAAAAGTTTTAATAAATCTTCTGCTGATTTCGTATCTTCGGGATTGAGTTCTACTTTTTTAGCAAGTTCTTTAACATGGTCTGTAATTTGACCCGCAGGTGGAATAAAGTAACCAAATACCAAAGAATAAACAGCAAATCCTGATTGAATGTAATCCGGGTAAAAACCTAAGACTACAGTAGTACAAATAACGATAACAATTCCGAGTAACACAAGTGATAGATAAGTGATCAACTTTCTTTTTCCGATTACGATATCTTTATCATCTGCCATTTTAAGTAAAATTCGTCTATGTTTATTTTAATTAAAAATTTCTAAACATAGATTCATCTGCTAAATTTTTCCAAGAATCTTTCTTTAACTTCTGCTTGATTTGATTCGGGGACGTATTGTTTAATTAAGGACATGAGCTGTTGTTTGTAAGGCTTCAGGTTATTATTATTTGCAATTTGTTCGGCAACATGTTCAAACATAAAAATCCAATCATATTTTTGGTCTAATTTTCTGCTGAAACTAAAATCAATAAATTTCAATTTCATATCCCGAATATCTAACAATACATTTCCGAGATGCAAATCACCATGACCTACGGGATTTCCTTCAGAACTTTTTAATCCTGACTCTGCCCATTTTTCATGACACCATTGAACCATCTTACAAATAGTTTCAATCAATTCGGGAGCTTGTTCGGGTCTGTCTACAATTGCTTGTTTTACAGACTTTCCTCCTTCTACCTTTTCCATGATTGTCACACAATTTGAACCACAGGAACCATATTTAATAATCCTAGGAGTGTAACCTGCTTCTTCTAAAACTTTTGTCATTGATCTGATTTGTTTAATTTCAGCTTCAAATCCTCCTGTCTTATTCGGGAATTGTGAGTTATTTCGATGACACGATTCTACTTTAGCAACTTGACCATTCCCGATATCAAAGACTGATCCGAATTGTCCACTGCCTATTTTTTCATAGACTTTGCTATAGTCAACATTACACACTCCCGAAGACTTTTTCATGGTTGATTCCATCTTTGATTTTTTCAATGCAGGTTGTCCAATATTTACAGGTCCTTTGGCTATCTCGCCTTTAGAAGCCTTGAGCACTTTATTTAAAAAAGGGTCTTGCATATTCATTTTAAAATTTTTTAATAGTCCTGCTAACACATCCTAAGCCACCACATTTCCTAATTTTATCCGCTAATCAAGGTCTAGGTTTTTTTGGTAATCTTAACGGCTTTAACGGAACTGCTCTATGCGTGCTCGTAAATTTAACTTTACTGTTTGGCATTTTTGTAAATTAAAACTTTTTGTTTACAATTAACAAGTACACAAAACTACTATTCAGCGTATTTCTTCAATTAACAGTTTTTTTTACATAGTTTTATACCATGGCCGATATTTTAGGAAAAAACACCATTGCCAACATTCCAGTTATTAGTGGAGGACGCGTACAAAAACGTCACGTCAGTCCTGTGAATGATGCTGCAACTGTTGATTTAGGTGGGGATGTTGTTGTGCCAGCAACTCAGGGATTGTCATTGATGCAAGCCCGCCGAGAAACTTCTTATCCTTGTTTACAAGGTAACTCATTAACCAGTGTATTCAGTTCGGGGACTACCATTGAATATGACATTTTACCTGGAGGAATTGGAAAGCTCGATAACATTATTTTGGAATTGAACTTAACAATGACTTCTTCAACTGCTACCATTGCTCCTTCTCCTCTTTTGATTGATTACTTTGAAATTTTCCCAAAACAAGGATCCAAAGCTATTGGAAAATTTTATGGTCAACAAATCTATTATGCTCTTGTCGGAATCTCTCCTGAGCAAATGTGCAATTTGAAAGATGTCATTGGAGAAAATGAAAAATTCATGGGCCAAACAACTCTTTCTACTACTACCAAGAAAATTCATATTCCTATCGGACTTGGTAATTGGCTTGGTCAAGGTGAAACTTTTGTCGGAGCTGATTTTAATGCTCCTTTACGATTTAAGTTTAAAATGGCTTCAAATGCTGTTGAAAGTGGCACTGCTGCAAATATCACTATTACTTCTTCTTCCTTGAAACTTCATTACATTGCTCCTGATTCTTCTCGTGAAAATCCTTGGAAAGCCCGTATCAATCGTGGTTTTACTCAACTTTGGACTGGAGTTGATTATCAATTAATTTCCAATCAAACTCTTACTGCTGGTACTACCACAAAATTTCAATTGAATTCTATTATTGGAAAATGTCATTTCTTGCTTGTTGCCGTTCAAGGTGTTTCTGCTTCTTCTACTTCCCCCAACAGAGGAGGCCTCCGAATGGAATATCCCATCGACTCTATGGATTTACAAACAAATTCCAATCAATCTTTGATTGCTCCTTATGCTTTATCTTATGATGAAAACAAAGCTTGGTATTGGTCTCGATTCTTTGCCAACGGAAATTTCTTTGCCATTAAACACAATCTTTTTATCATTCCTTTCGGGGAGGATCCTGGTTCTACTATGGCACGTGGTGTTAACACTGGTCATTTCTATATGACCGGAAAAGAATTGTTGGCAGTTACTCCTTCTTCTACTGCAACTGTTGCTACTGTCTTGGCATTGAAAAGTGTTGCTAGTTCAACAAACAACAATACGACTGCTACTGAAGGAACCTTCCGAATTGGATGGGCTGATCCTAAATGGCCCGAAGACTGGGCTTGGACTTCTGATCTTGCATTTGATGCCGCTGTCGGGACAGTTCAATCTGCTGTTTATGCTTTACCTACTTGGGATCCTCGAGCTACTTTTACTCTCAGTGCAGCTATCAGTGCAGGGAACACTTTCACTATTACTTTCGGAGGCCAATATTTGTTTGATGTTCCCACTTATGCAAACATTGCTTTCAGTTCTCAATTGAGTGACAATAGTGTCGGAATCCGTATCGTTGAAAATTCCGGAGGTACTGCTGGTGTTAAAGGTTTCACTACTGGATCCTATGACATTAAAGTTTGGGCATGGATGGCTCACAATCATAAATCCTATGTCGGACAAGGTGGAAATTTATTTTACGATGTCACAGAGGAATAATGAAATTTTTTTTATTAATTTTTCATAAATTGTCGTATCTAGTTACTACACTTCTCGGAACTAATTCTGCTTGTTGTTGTAAAATCCATAGGGAATCTTTACTTAGTTTTTGAGTCATATGACAATGAGAAGCTGTTCCAAGCATAATAGCAGCGTATTCTAATAATGGATTTTGAATACCGATACCATATTCTACTTCCATAATTTTTACTAATTCTTTTAATCTTTCTTTGACGTCAATTCCTGCAGGTAATTGCATTGCACTACCATAACCATTTAAACATAACCCGAAATGAATTCCGAGTTGTTCAATTCCATGAGCAATTCCATTATGTAATAAACCACCCCCGCATGTAGAATAAGTATCACGTTCAAGTCTGACTTGAGCATAAAGTTTTCTTGCTGCATCAATATCTAAATTATCGATATCAGGCCATTGAATTTTACTGACCATATGAGATAAATTATTTTTATATCCCATAATTTTTCTTTTTAATTCATTAAGTTCAGCAGTATCATTTAAAGATAATCCCGTATCAGGAACTCCTTTATTCATGAAACTCATAGGATCATTAAATTCATCTCCTTCTTCTTCTTCGGGTTCTGCTTGTTTTTTTTGTGATCTACTAGGACCTTTCCCCCGAAAAACTTGATCATCCATAGTAACACGTTCGGGATATTTCGGGGCATCTAAGGTTTCCTGTGGGGCTTGAATAGCTGATAAATCTCTTCCTGGCATCTTTAGGTGTGTAATTGTTTAAAAAAAATTTTATTTGTTTCTTGTAGGTAATTTCATTGCATTAGCAAAACCTTTTACATTAAATCCATATTCAAGTCCGATTCGCTCCAATTCATGAACTACATGGTTATGAGCAGCCCGGGGGTCTGGTCTAGAATAATCGGAGGGGGTTTCTTTAGGAGTCTGAATAGCTGATAAATCTCTGCTTGACATTCTTAGGTGTGAAATTATTTAAAAAAATTTATTTGATTGCGAAGGTCTATTTTCCGGAGGGGCAGACATATCTTTTAGACAATGTTTTTTTTGATTAACACATCCATTACAATAAGGTTCTTTGCATATAGAACACCGCCATTGAGAACAAGACTTTTCATAGACCATGTAACTACAAGCACAACAAACATCCATAAGTTCGCTAACCGGGTGAGCTGCAGGTGGAACTGATTTTCCGAAAGGAGTCGATAAAGGTTGAGCAAAAGTGACGGTCTTTGCAGGTTTAAAAAAATTCATTCAAAATTTTCTTCTTCTTCAATCTTAGCTCTTTTATCTGATCTAAAAGCCTCAGGACCTTCCTCTCTAGCAAGTAATTCTCCTCTATGTTTATTAATGTATTCTTCGACATTTTGTAAATTATCTTTAATAGGTTTGCAATAAAAATGAAATCCACTTGCAGGAACAGCTCCTAAATCAACAAGATCTGATTTAATTTTTTCAAAGTCCAACCCGATAAGAGTTCTATGATGAATAATCACTAAAGCATGAGCATGAACCATTTTTTTCTTAGGTCCTACTTCGGGGCTGACCGTTGCCTTAATGTCAACAATTTTTTCCCATTGAGGTTCAATAACAACACGACGAGTTCCTTCATATCTCAAAAATTGAATATAATCCTCGATATTTTCAAAGACACTTTTCAATCCTTCGGTAAATGCATCAAGAGCAATTTGACCATTCGGGGGTCGATATTGAATGTTAGTATTAAAAGTCAAGAAGAGTTTCGTATATTTCAGAGCCGGACGTCTTTGCTTCTGTTGTGGGTCTTTGTTGACTGGGTTAATGATGATTTGCTTTTTCATTTGTTTAAAAAATTTTCTTTTAACAATTTAACACCTCAAAAATAAAAATGACTGAACTTATGCCATCTACACTTTCGCAAGCTGAAGCAGCCCCTGCAGTAACCCTCAGCCCCGAAAAACAATCTCTTGCCGAATTTATTAATTCTCAAGAAGCTTTCCAAGGAAGTCAAGAAGAATGGAAAAAATCTGACTCCAAGTTCTCCACAAACCCTCCTCGTCCCGATAACTCTTCTTTGAAAATCGATTCTCTCACTGATTCCGAAGCAGCTGAATTGTTGCAACTTTTCCATTTGAGAAAACAACTTCATGAGCAAAAGTCTCGTATGTCCAAAGACCAAAATCTCCGATTTAATATTCTTGCCAACAAGATTGCTTATTATGAAAAAAAGAAAAGGGAAAAGGGTGAAAGTATTCCACCATCAAAAAAAGGAGGAATTGAAAAAAAGAAAAAAGAAAAGAAACGTGGAAGAGCTCCAAAGAAATTTGAACTCGATGAAGATTTCTCCATTCAAGTTGTCGATTCAAAAGGAACTGTTAAACTTGTGATCCGAAAACCTGTGAAACAAGAATCAGAAAGTGATGAATAATGATTTTTTTATTCAATATTAATAAAATTTTTTTCCTATGGTTTTCTTTTAAGAGTGACAATCATAGAATCAAAGTCAGAAGAGCCAGATGATTCATCATCGTCAGATTCTTCACATAAAGCATTCTCAATGTCTTCGGGAAATGCTGCATGTTGATATTTGCAGTATTGATTAAGACTTCCGAGAAAACCATATTTCTCTTCTTCATAAAATTCTTCTTGATCAGGATCATCAGGAATTAAAGAATCAAGTGCTTCATTAAGAACTTCTTGAACTTCACGATGAGATCCAACAATACACCAAGGAAGTCCAACAGATCCGAAAAATGAATTTAAAGTCTCAAAAACAATTGGAAAATCTCGTTGAATTCTTACTTGATCAAATTCAAAGACTTTGGTTGAGGTTGCCATAATTTAGGTGTTTAAAGTATTAAAGTTTTTTTTTTCTAGAATTTCTTTTTCTAGTCGGAGGGTTTTTCTTTTTTTTTTCTAATTCGAACATAACTTCTTGAAGTACAGGCCATAGATTTTGAAATGAATCTTTATAGGCTTCTTTACACTTTGTCAATGCGGCAATCTCTACGACTTTGATAGGTAAAGTAGTAGCAGTGATTCTTCGGGTTGGATTTTGATTATCATGACAAAACTTTACAAGTTTATTCAAAATATTATCAAAGATTAAAAGATGTTTAGCGACTTGTTCAATTCCAAGTGGTCTCCAATTAACGGGTTTCATGCTGTTGATAAACGGGGTGGTATAGGTTTGAATTGTCTCTGTAAGTTTCTGATTTTTCTCTTTCATTAATTCTAATTCCTCAATTGTTTTAATGTAATTATCTTCTTTTTCTTTTTGGGCTTTTTCTCTGATTTCTTTTTCGACTTTAGCTCTTTTAACAATTTCAGCCCCGAAACTTTGTAAATCATCAGTGTTTAATTCTTCCATAAATTTTTTTTATTCAATTTTAAGTTTTTTGATAATCCATGCTCCGTTTTTGATAGTCCATGATTGTTTAATTTTAAATGCGCATTCGGGACATGCTGTTCTACCTTCGATAACAGTCCATCCTAAAATAAAAGCTTTATCATAACATACATTATCCCTTTTCCCACATATTTCATGAGACGCCCACTTGCATGTATCTCCACTACAACCCACGAAAGCCAGACTATGACTTATGCAACCAACACGAAGTTTTGTTCCGCAAAATTCCATGAATTTTTTTTTTGATAAAATTTTTTTAAAAAATGTCTGAAGATTTACATACCTGTGATAAATGCAAAAAAAGAAATGTCTGTCATCATGTCGACATTACAATTAAGAGAGGACCCATTTCGTATACATCTCCTGGATGGATATGTGAAGAATGTGCTGGATTCCCTATTAAAAATAATTGCCATGAATGTGGGAGAATTGATAATTTAGAGCTCTACGGGATGATAGGAGTACTAAACAGTGCTCTCTCAATTGAATTCTCTGTTTATTTATGCGACTCTTGCACAAATAAGAAATAAACTTTTTTTTATTCAATAACAACAACTTGTAAACCAAAGTCCCATTCAGCTCCTTGTAAATCCTTTAAGTCTCCGAATGGATCGGATAAGGTCACATGTAAAGTAGCTAATTTTGTCGGGGGTTCGAAATCTAAAACTTGAGTTTCTAATTGTTGACTACTGATTAAAGAATTTTTAATCCCAAGAGTATTTCCGGTAATCGGCAATAAAAATGTAAAGTTTCCTCTAGCATCCGTAGTCACTTGATTTAAATGACCAAATTCTTCAATAGTCATTCTTAAGGTATTAATATCGACATCAGCAATAGAAGTCCCAACATGAGGATTAGTATTAGAAGAATCAGAAGTTCCAAAGCCTAACATAGTTCCTAGCTTTTGAGTGGCTGCATTTGTACCCCAATTTAAAATAGTATTTCCACCGAATGTAATAGTAACCTTCCCCGTAGTCTGACTATAGGTAACACTATTAGCACCTAATACAGTCTTTAAATGTTGACAAAGACTGAGATCTCCCGAATCAAGTAAATACCCTCCGGATGTCAAAGGACAAATTGTACTATTCTTGTAGATTTGTGTAGTAGAATCAATGTTATAAAGAATAGGTAAATTAACATAAGTCAATCTAGCACTTACTACTCTTTTTAATTCTCTACGAATAATGATTCTAAAATCCCCAGGTGTTCCCTGCACTCTATCTCGGGATTGAACGTGAAGATTAATCTTTGTACGTCTGCCTTCCATTTAAAAGTTTTTTTTTATTGTTTTTCAATGTGAATTTTCTTGGTTCCAATGTAAAATATTCCCTCGGGGAAAAGTTGTCTAACACAATCTTGACAATAAATAATATAATTAATGGCATGCCAACCATTGTACTCGTTGCATCTTACTGGGGTCTTTTCCCCGCAATGATGTATGGAATGTGCATCACATGTATCCCCCTTACAAGTTTCGTCCCACACTTCGTATTCGCAATCGTTCACTTTTAATACATTTTTACAACGTTCCATGTTTTTTTTAAATTCGGGAGTCCGCGAAAATTCCTTTTTCGGTTTTTCCATAACATGACCATGTTTACGGGTTTACGGTGAGGCCGCCTCGAATTTTTCCCCTCGGGGGTTTAATAAAATACACTTTTTAAAATTTTAAAAAAAAAAAATAATAATAGTATATACTATTATTTAAAAAATATAAAAGGAAAAATAAAAAGTGTTTTTCCCAAATCCCCGGGGGGGAAACGGAATTTTTTTAAAAAAACCTAAAAATGGCATACCTCGTATCGACAAAGGACGTAGATGCAGTCTCCGAAAATTGGGATGTTAGTTTTGATGCTACTATTAGATGGAAAGTTACTGACAAGTTACTGACCCGATTAGCAATGTTAAAGACTAATCCTCAAAGAAGTGAAGAATGGTTTCAAGCAAGGTCTAAACTTTGTATTACTGCATCTAATGCTTCTGGAGCTATTGGGGAGATTTATGACTACAAGACCCGAGATGTTAAGAAGAATAAGATTAAGGCAGTGCATAATACTTTATTAGACATTTTGCAGTTAAAACCTAAGAGTAAATTCCAAGTAGCATGTCAACATGGAGTTGATTATGAAGATCAAGCTAGAAGAAGATTTTGTTATTTGACGGGATTGACTGTCAATGAATTTGGTTTGATTAAAGGAGGAGACTTGGAACCTTTGGATTCCCGAATAGGTGGTAGCTTTGATGGGATCTGCAGTGATGGATGTTTATTAGAAATCAAATGTCCATGGAGCGGAAAAATTAATGGAGTTGTTCCGGGTCATCATGATGTTCAAATGCAAATGCTTATGGCTTTGACAGGTGTCAAGAAATGTTACTATTTTCAATATGTCCCTGAAACTGTCAAGTTCACTGAATCATGGAGAATTATGACTGTGGACTTTAATGAAGAAAAGTGGGGGAATTACATTTATCCTAGATTGCTCGAATTCTGTGACTTGGTCGAAAAGTTTAGAAATGTAAAAGACCCATCCGAGGTCGAGTTTATTACTTCTTGGGCAAAATAAAAAAAATTTCT
>CAYUSO010000015.1:0-33063 GCA_964447395.1 uncultured Rhizobium sp. | reverse complement strand
CTTTCTTCGGTGAAAGAAGTTGCGCTCACTAAGCTCGACGTGCTCGATAAATTAGAAAAAATAAAAATTTGCGTTGGTTATAAAATTGATGGCAAGACCTACGATTACTTGCCGCAAGCCGTTCATTTGTGGGAAAAAATTGTGCCAGTTTACGAAGAAATTGACGGCTGGAAAGAGACAACAATCGGCGCAAAAAATCTTTCTGATCTGCCGCAAAAAGCTCGCGCTTATATTTCTCGCATCGAGCAATTATGCGGCGTGAAGGCAGAAATTATTTCTACTGGTCCGAAACGCGAAGAAACAATTTTAGTCAATTAGCCAAATGCAAAAAAACAAAAAACCGGTAGTGGTGCAAATTCTTCCGTCCCTAGAAAGCGGCGGCGTGGAAAGGGGTACGATTGACATCGCCAAGATGCTAAAAAAATCAGATTTTGAGTCGATTGTCATCTCCAAAGGCGGCATTTTAGTTTATCAATTGAAGGAGGCAGGCATTACTCACATCAGCCTTCCAATCAATTCAAAAAATCCGCTGACGATTTTTTTAAACGTGAAGCGACTAATCAAAATCATCGAAGAATATAAAGTTGATCTCATTCACGTACGCTCTAGAGCGCCAATGTGGAGCGCATATTTCGCCTGCAAAAAAACGGGCACAAAAATTATCTCAACTGTTCACGGAACTTACTCGTTAAAATTTTTGAAATGGGAAATTTTTCCGCTCAAAAGAATTTACAACGAGATCATGTTGAAGGCGGATCGAATCATTGCCGTGTCTGGCTTCATCAAAGATTACTTGCTGCAAAATTATCCAGGAAATTTCGCCGAAAAAATCACCGTCATTAATCGCGGCGTCGATTTAAATTATTTTAATGCAACAAAAGTTTCGACAAATCGCGTCATTGATCTCAGCACAAAATGGCATTTGCCGGAAGATAAAAAAATTATTTTAATGCCAGCGCGATTCACGTCCTGGAAGGGTCACGAGTTTTTGATCGAAGCGCTTTCCAAAGTTAAAAATGATTTTTTTTGCGCCATGATTGGCTCGGATCACGGCCATAAAAAATTCCGCAAAAAAATTGAGCAAAAAATTATCGCACAAAATTTAGCCGGCAAAATGCGCGTAGTTGGAATTTGCAAAGACATGCCCGCGGCTTACGCCATTTCTCACTTCGTGGTTTGTCCGAGTGTTCGTCCAGAAGCATTTGGACGCATCGCGATTGAGGCGCAAGCATCGAGCAAAATCATCATCGCTACTAAAATTGGCGGCGCACTCGACACGGTAATTGACGGTAAAACTGGATTTTTAGTTGAGGTAGGAGACGCGCAAAAATTTGCCGATTTAATCGACTGCGCCTTGGAAATGTCAAAGTCTGAAGCCGACAAAATCGGCGCCGCTGGACGCGCCAATGTCGAGAAAAATTTCTCCAACGAAAAAATGTGCGGCGACACGCTGAAACTCTACGAAAAAATTTTAGACGCCGTTAGCTAAAGACAGATCCCGAAACAAGTTCGGGATGGCGATTTAGTTCGGGATGACGATTTGGTTTTCGGGATCTGTCTTTGTGAGTCAGGGATTATCACCAAAAATCCCGAGAAAAATTCTCAGTTCCACGAGCGGAGTCGAGGGGCGGGAAAGCAAACTCATAACCCCTCGACTCCACTCGGGGAACTGAGAATTTTTGTCCATCAAGGGATAATCGCCCTATAAATTTCAATTACATCCTCGTCTAATTCACGGATTTCTGTTGGGGAAAATTTTTTTAACACTGCGGAAATTTTTGAAAAATTTATCTCATCGATCGCTGCAAGTCCGTTATTTCCGATAATTTTTTTATTGCGAATCCACACAAATTCATCGACTAAATTTTCGCGCAAAAATTCTGTGGCGATTTTTTGTCCACCTTCAACGAGAACAGAATTTACACCGTCGGAGCATAGTTTTTTTAACGCATCTTGTAGATCAACTTGGTCGTTTTTTTCGGCGCAGGAAATTATTTTTGCCGCGACAAATTTATCGCGATGTGAAGTGTTGTTGGTTAAAATAATCGTCGGAATCTTTTGAGTATTTTGAAAAATTTTTGCTTGCGAATCGAAGTTAAGACTTTTGGAAATAATCACTCTTTTTGGGGAAAAATCTTCTAGTCCAGCAATGCGGCAATCAAGGCTGGGATTGTCTTCGCGCACCGTGTTTGCCCCGACTAAAATTGCATCATTTTTAGCGCGCAAAATATGAGCAAATCGTCGCGCTTTTTCACCGCTAATCCATTTCGAATCAGAATTTTTAGCGGCGATTTTTTCGTCTAAACTTGTGGCTAATTTTAGCGTGACAAAAGGTCTGCCGAATTTTTTGGCGTAAAAAAATCCGCGATTAATTTCTTGCGCCTCTTTTTCTAAAACGCCGCAAACCACGTCAACTCCAGCTTGGCGAAGTTTTTCGATTCCACCACCATTCACTCTTTCATCTGGATCTTTTGTCGCGATTACAACTTTTTTGAATTTATTTTTGATAATTTCATCGACGCAAGGAGGAGTTTGACCGAAGTGGGAGCAGGGCTCAAGCGTGACGTAAATCTCTGCCTCTTCTAAATTTTTTTTATCAGAAACTTTATCGATGGCGATTTTTTCGGCGTGAGGTCTTCCGCCAATTGCGGTCACTCCGCTTGAAATTATCTCGTCATTTTTAACAATTACACAGGCTACAACTGGATTTGGCGCGGTTGCACCGAGATTTTTTTTGGCAAGATTTAGTGCATAAGTAATGAATTTCTCATCTAAGCTCTTTGTCATTTTAAAACACAGAAAAGATTTTTTTAGATTCCAAGTTGCATTGTTTGAGCTTGGTAAATAGGTTGCCGCGCCCAAAAATTACTAGGGTACTGAAGCAAAAGGATGGAATTGCGACAATACTGTTTTGGGAAAAATCCCCCTAAGAAGATCAAAAAGTTTTAATCTACAATGGATTGTGGAGCGCCAAACAAAACTCATCGCTATCTTTTTACCATAATTTTTTTGGCAATTTTTTCGTGCAGTACTCGAAATGTAGATCCCTACAATCGAGTCGGATCAGTCCCGGAAACCAGATATGTTCCAGTTTATGTTCCGCAAAGAAATTATCCGACAAACTATCGTCCTTATGCGAGGCCAAACTCTAGGGCTTATAGAAATCCCTACAGCTATCAGCCGCGCACCTACTCTCCCTACTACGACCTTGATGAATATTACGTGCCGCCTTCGGGCTATTATAGCAATCCCGAGCCAGATCACGCGATTGACCCAAATGTAAAATATTGATCATGAGCGCAAATCTGATTTGTAAAAAAAATTATGCGCTGTTTTTTCTGCTATTCCTCTCGTCTTGCAGCGGAAAGAATCACTACCCGCATCTTTACGATAAATCGGGATTTGAATCGGGAAGTCGTCCAGTCGAGGATATTTCTGGTACCGTAGCGAAAGTTTCTCCGGATTATTATCGCCAGACGCAATATCCGCCGCAGACGCAACAGCAATATGCACCACCGCAGCAGATGCCGCCGGAATATCAGCAGCAGGCTATTCCTCCTCAGCCTATTCCTCCTCAGCCAATGCCACCGCAAGCCGCGCCAGTTTACGTGCAGGCTGCGCCTTATTCTCCTTATTCTCAAAATCCTTACGTCTCATCTTATCAAGTTCCTGGATCGAGATTTTACGCCAATCCTTACGCAATTCCGCCTTCGCCATATTACATGAATTACGATGTTGATCAGCATTACGTTCCGCCAACTAGTCACAATGCGGTAGAGTCATTGCCGCAAGGTCGAGCAAGAAATTAGGCTGATACCATTGATTTAAAAAAAGCGATGGTGATAGTCGCCGCCCGCTTTAAGCAAGTGCAATTTCTTTCATGAACCCGAGAAACTTTTTTAAAAAAACCATCTTTGCTTTGTTTGTCGCATGCTTTTTTTCTGCATGCGGCGGTTCTTCCTATGATGATAACGCCAGGATAAATCCTGTCGGATCTCAGCCTTATCAGCAGCAATATCAGCCGCAATATCAACCACAATATGCGCCGCAGCAATATCAGCCGCAATATGCGCCACAGCCTTACTACCAGCAGCCCGCTCCTTATCCTTCTTATCCGCAGCAGCCGGGATCGCGTTTTTATTCCAACCCTTACGACATTCCGCCTTCGCCATATCAGCAACCGCGCTATGATTCTGATCAATATTATGTTGCGCCAAATTACTATAACGGCGTTGAGTCTCCGGTTGTTCCGCAGCAAAATATCATTCGTGGTCGCGATTATTAAATTTCAAATTTATGCCAGAAATTCTCGTTTATTCAAAAGAAATTTGTCCTTATTGCGTGAAGGCCAAAGCGCTTCTGCAGCGTAAAGGCGCGCCTTTTACTGAAATCAAAATTACCGACGATAAAACCAGAGAAGAAATGGTGAAAAAATCTGGCGGCCGCATGACGGTTCCACAAATTTTCATCGGAGAAACTCATGTTGGCGGATGCGATGATCTCTACGCATTAGATGCTGCAGGCAAGCTTGACGAGTTGCTAAAAAAATAATTTTTTCAACCTCTTGTCAAAAAATTGACCACCACTAAATCACGCGCACTTCAAATTTTTTCCCTCAATTTAAATTTCTAAAACATGAAAGTTAGACCTCTGCACGACCGCGTTCTTATTGAGCGCATCGAGGCCGAAAGCAAAACTGCTGGCGGCATTATCATTCCTGACAATGCAAAAGAAAAACCGTCGGAAGGAAAAGTTGTTTCTGTCGGTGAAGGTTTGCGTGACGATCATGGCAAAAGAGTGGCGCTCGATGTCAAAAAAGGCGACCGCGTTCTTTTTGCAAAATGGGGCGGAACCGAAGTGAAGGTTGATGGCAAAGAGCTAATCATTCTTAAAGAATCGGATATTTTAGCAGTTATCGAATAAAAATTTTCAAACTCGTAAGCTCAGAAAAGAGAGGTTCTTTTAGCCTCCAGGTGAGTTTACGAAGAAGTCATCGCGTATGCGTGACATCCCCTTGAAAAGGGGAGAGAGGGGTTATTAACAATTTTTTACGGAGTAAAAAATGTCAGCAAAAGAAATCATTTTCTCAACCGACGCGCGAGCAAAAATTCTCGAAGGCGTTGATATCATCGCGAATGCGGTAAAAGTCACTTTAGGGCCAAAAGGTCGCAATGTTGTAATCGAAAAATCTTTCGGCGCGCCGCGCATCACTAAAGATGGCGTGACTGTCGCGAAAGAAATTGAGCTTGCCGATAAATTTCAAAATCTTGGCGCGCAGATGATCAAAGAAGTTGCTTCCAAAACCAACGACATCGCTGGCGACGGAACCACAACTTCAACTGTTCTTGCTCAAGCAATCGTGCGCGAAGGCGTGAAAGCTGTTGCTGCGGGAGTTAATCCAATGGATTTAAAACGCGGCATTGATTTGGCCGTTGAATCTTTGGTTAAAGAGCTCGGCAAGATGAGCAAAAAAATTTCTGCCAAAGAAGAAATCGCGCAAGTTGCGACAATTTCTGCAAATGGCGATTCTGAAATCGGCAGCAAAATTGCCGAAGCTGTGCAAAAAGTTGGCCCAGATTCTCCAATCACAGTTGAAGAAGCGAAAGGTTTGGAATTCGAAGTTAACGTGGTTGAAGGCATGAATTTCGACCGCGGATATCTCTCGCCTTACTTCATCACCAATGGCGAAAAAATGACGGTCGAAATGGAAAATCCGTTCATTCTTTTGTTCGAGAAAAAAATCTCCAATTTGCAACCAATGGTGCCCTTGCTTGAGGCTGTGGTGCAGTCAGCTCGTCCACTTTTGATTATCGCGGAAGATGTTGAAGGCGAAGCGCTTGCTGCTTTGGTCGTCAATAAACTTCGCGGCGGTTTGAAAATTGCAGCGGTGAAAGCTCCAGGTTTTGGCGATCGCAGAAAATCAATCATGGAAGATATTGCGGTTCTTTCTGGCGGCCAATTAATCTCCGAAGATTTGGGAATGAAGCTCGAAACCGTCACTTTAAAACAACTTGGCCAAGCTAAAAAAGTTATCATCGACAAAGAAAATACCACAATCGTTGATGGCGCTGGAAAGCCTGCCGATGTTAAAGCGCGCTGCTCTTCCATCAAATCGCAAATCGAAGAAACAACTTCCGATTACGATCGCGAAAAACTTCAAGAACGCTTGGCTAAACTTTCTGGCGGCGTTGCCATCATCAAAGTTGGCGGCACAACTGAAGTTGAAGTTAAAGAGAAAAAAGATCGCGTTGATGATGCACTCGCTGCAACTCGCGCGGCAATGCAAGAAGGAATTGTCGCCGGCGGCGGCTCAGCTCTGCTCTATGCCGGACGCGTTCTTGAAAAATTAAAAGGTGCGAATGATGAGCAAAATGTTGGCATCAATATCGTCAAAAAAGTTGTGCAATCTCCAATTCGTCAAATCGCTGAAAATGCTGGTTTTGACGGCGCGGTTGTTGCCAATGAAGTTCTTTCAAAAGCCAGCGCGTCTTATGGTTACGATGCGCAAAATAACACTTACGGCGACATGTTTAAAGCTGGAATCGTTGATCCGGCAAAAGTGGTTAGAACTGCGCTACAAGATGCTTCATCGGTTGCTGGTTTGTTAATCACAACCGAAGCGGCGATCATCGAGAAAAAAGAAGAAAGCGGCCATTCACACCCACCAATGGGCGGCGGAATGGGCGGAATGCCAGGAATGGGATTCTAAACCAAATTCGCCAATCTCGGAAATAAAAACCTCGGCTCTGAAATTCGGAGCCGAGGTTTTTTTGTGATTTATTCCATGACAGACTAAAACTTCTCAGTTCCCCGAGCGAAGTCGAATGGCAGGAAAGCAAACTCCCCACCCCTCGACTTCGCTCGGGGAACTGAGACCAAAAATTAGCTCGTCATGCGATAATCGCCGAATTCTCATCTAAAAAATTCCTATCAAACTTACAAAACCCAGAATTATACCAAACCCCATGAACAAAAACAGCAACCTCTTCATCCTCATTCTTCTTGGAATAATCTGGTCGACCTTCGCGATTTTTACAAAAATTTCGGCGGAAGTTTTGTCGCCATTTTTTGTTTCATTTGCACGATTAGCAATAGGCGGGACGCTGCTCTACGCTGTTTGTTTATTTCAAAGAAGAAAAATTTTCATCGCCAAAAATTTTAAACATTATGCTTTGGTCGGATTTTTTAATTCAGCTTTGCCTTTCACTTTATTTGCCGTCGCCGCAAAAAATTTAGACAGTGGAGTTGTGGCAATTCTCGATGGCACGGTACCAATGTTTGAAGTGCTGATTTCAGTTTTTATTTTGCATAAAGCGGTGGATCGCTCAGCAATTTTCGGTGTAATTTTGGGAGTAATTGGCGTGATCGTCACTTCTTACGGAGATGGCGTGAAGCTAGAGATTTCATGGCTGCGCAGCATTTCAGTTATCGCAATTATGATCGCTTGCGCTTCTTACGCCAGCGCATCTCTCTACATAAATGCCAAATGCAAAAATATCGAATCAATGACGATGGCAAGTGGCAGCGTAATTTTTGCGGCGCTGATTTTATCGCCTTGTTTATTCTTCACTAATTTCACCGTGATTGATTCGCGCGTCATAAATTCCATCCTCGGTCTTGGCCTGCTTTGCACCGGAATTGCCTATATTTTTTATTTCAAGTTAACAGCGGAAGAAAGCCCGCGCACCGCGGTTAGCGTGGTTTTATTAATTCCAGTTTTCGGAACAATTTTCGGGGGAATTTTTTTAGACGAGATCATCACTTCAAGCAAAGTCATCGGCTGCATCACAATTCTCGCCAGCATGAAATTTATTTTGAATTTATCGCACAAAAACTTTTTCAAATCGAAAGCAGCTCACATCATTTAAACTTCAAAAAAATGTGCAGTTGATTTGCCCCAGCTGAAATCATACAGGCAATTGCCAAGGCTCCTGAAAGCAGGATTGCGTAAGCCTCGAATCAAAGTGACAATTATAGTTTTTGGCTTCAATTGCTGCAAAAATTTCTCTTCCAAATGCAAAAAATCCTCCTCTTTTTTGAAGGGATGCGACAGCAAAACAAAATCGGCTTCAGATAAATCCGCATCAAAAATACTTTGTTCAAGAAATTTTAATTCACGATTTTTGACGTGAGATTCAACTTGTGGTTTGATTATTTTTTCAAAAACAGATTTTAGCTCACAAGCTTTGTTATGTAAGCCGGGAAGCAGTTCAACGCCGACGGATTTTTTAAAATTAAACAACAAATGAGATTGCAAAACCACGCGACCAATTCCCGATCCCAAGTCAAAAAATATCGCGTCTTCTTTTGGCGCGGCGCGTTTTACGATTTTTTCCCAAGTTGAAAAAGACATTTCTCCGTAAAGCAAATCTTCGCTATCGCCATCAAATCTTGCGCGAGCATTGTTAGAAACTTCGTAGCCGTTAATATCGCCGTAGAGATGCTTAAACAGCTTCTCGGCATAGGTTGGATTAATCACGAGAGAGATTCTAATTGGTCGATATAACCAATGATAACATCGAGCCCAGATTGCCAAAAATTTTCATCACGAATGGAAATTCCGAATGGCGCCAGCATTTCTTTGTGATGTTTAGAGCCGCCAGCAGCAAGCATTTCGAGGTATTTCTCTTCGAAGTTTTTTACCTTTCCGGATTTGTAAATTCCGTAAAGTGAGTTGACCAAACAATCACCAAAAGCGTAGGCGTAAACGTAAAAAGGCGAGTGAATGAAGTGCGGAATATACATCCAAAAAAAGCGATATTCTTCGTCAAATTTGAAGGCAGATCCAAGACTTTCTTTTTGAATTTCCATCCAAAATTCGCAAAGTTTTTCTAGCGGAATTTCCGCGTCTTTCCTGGCTTCGTGGACTTTTCTTTCAAATTCTAAAAAGGCGATTTGGCGCACCACGGTGTTGATCATATCCTCAACTTTTGCCGCAATAATTAATTTTTTCTTTTGCGGATTTTTTTCGTTTTTAAGAATTTTTTGGAAAGTTAATTGCTCACCAAAAACCGATGCAGTTTCAGCTAAAGTGAGCGGCGTGCCTGCCATTAAACAACCTTGAGACCGCGCCAAATATTGATGTACGCCATGTCCTAATTCGTGAGCTAAAGTCATGACATCACGAATTTTTCCTTGGTAATTCATCAAAATATAAGGATGAACAGATGGAACTGTTGAATGAGAAAAGGCGCCGGAATCCTTGCCAGACTTGACTTTGGCATCAATCCAATTTTTCTCAAAAAATATTTTTCCGATTTTTTTCATCTCGGGAGAAAATTCTTCATAGGCCGTTAGCACCAGATTTTTCGCCTCTTCCCACGGAATTATTTTATTTTCTGCTTTGCTCAAAGGCGCATTGCGATCCCAGTGATTGAGAATTTTTTTACCTAAAATTTTTGCCTTAATTTTGTAATAGCGATGCGAAATTTTTTTGTAATTTTCGCGTACTTTTTTAATCAAAATTTCCACCACTTCATCTTCAACAAAATTGCTGAGATTGCGCGCCGATATTGGCTTAGCAAACCCACGCCACGAATCATCAACCGCTTTATCTTTAGCTAGAATATTGGTGATGAAGGCAAAAATTTTGGCGTTTTCCTCAAAAGTTTTTCCAATTGATTTAGCAGCATCTTTTCTAATTTTTTCATCAGGATTGCTCATCAAATTAAAAATTTCCTGCGAGTTCAAAATTTTGTCGCGATAGGAAAATTTTAAATTACTTACCGTCTCATCAAAAAGTCTGACAAAAGCATTACGACCGCTGATATTTTTCTCGAGAGAAAATTTTTCTAACTCATGTGAAAGCTCGTGTTTCTTGAAGGCACGAGTATCGCGAATGAAGGGCTGATATTTTTTTAAGTCAGAATTTTTTAAAAGTTGCGCCAGTTTTTTGTCGTCGATTTTGTTTAATTCGAGCGCAAAAAAAACTAATTCGGATTCAAATTTATTGAGAGTTTCGGAAGTGTTTTGATGGAAGGAAATATTTTTCTGATTTGAAAGATCGGAAGCGTATATCAAGTAAGAATAGCTAGAAATTTTTCCTATTTTTTCACAAATTTCTTCATATTTTTTTATTGCGGAGAAGAGCTGTGAAGCGTTGAGCTTGTTGATTTTACCGCAAAATGCAGTGACAAACTCTTTTGTTTCATCAGCAATTTTTTTTATGTCGGCGGGAATTTTCTTATCTTGAGTTGAAGAGTAAAAATCAGAGAGATCCCAGTTAGGAATTTTAGAATTTTTGGTCATCGTGTAAAAATTGAAATAAGCTCCAAATGCTTGGTAGCGTAGAACTGATCGAGTGCGGTCAGGCTTGTAATTTTGAATCCCGAGTCAATCAAAATTTCGGCATCGCGTTTAAAACTTTCTGGATTGCAGGAAACGTAAATCACATTTTTAGCAAGGGATTTAGAAATTTGTAAAATCTGCGGAGATGCGCCATTTCTGGGTGGATTGATGATAATAAAATCAAAATCTTTTAACTCTTTTGCTGCAATTGGATTAGAAAACAGATCTCGTTTTTCTGCTTTTATTTTATTTCCAAGATTGTTTTGAGCGGCATTTTTATTGATTAGATCGACCATTTTCTGGTCTCCTTCAAAGGCAGAAATTGATTTTACCAAATCACAAATTGCAAAAGAGTAGGCGCCAAATCCGGCGTAAATATCAGCAATTTTTTGTCCGCTTAATGATTGACGAATTATCTTAGTAATGGCTTCAAGGCCTGATTTTGTTGCCTGAATGAAGATATCGGAATCTAAATCAATTTTGAAATCGGGATAAAAAATTTGATTTTTTCGTGTCAGAAAAATTGGCGTTAAATTGTTTTTTACTCGATAAGAAATGTTGAGATTTTTCTCTTTGGCGAAGGTTAATAATTTTTGCGTTTGCGAAAAATTTAACTCACGACTCGCAACAAAAACTAGGTCTAGACCATTGTCAAATAAGGTTGCGACGATTTGACTGTAGAGATTTTGTTCTTGAGTTTTTAGCAGATTTTTTAACGCGGGAATCAGCGTTGAGATTTCTTTTTCAGCATTTGGATCTTCATCAATCTCGATTAAGTTGTGAGATTTCTCGGCAAAAAATCCGAGATGATTTTTTCCGCTAATTTGAAAAGTCACCTTCCTTCTTGAGCCGTTGCCAATCCAGATCCAATCTATGTTTGCACAACAATTTCCAAGAAGTTTGTGTAAATTTTTTTGCTTTTCTTCGCGATAAATTTTCTCGTCAAGCTGCTGGAATTGCATCGTTCTTTTTTCTTTTTAGGAGATGAGATTTGAGCAGAATATTCAGGCTTCCAGAGAAATATGCCGTGATAAAATAAATCACTAAACCAGCGGCGATCATGATTATTAATTCGATAATTTTGTTGAGTGATTCGTCGCGATAGAAATATTCACGCATAAGGAATAGCCCTAGAGCCATCATAATCGAAGGGATAAGAATCAGGACTAATTTCTTCAAAAAACCTTTCTCAAAATAAAAGTGATTTTTCTTTTTTAATTTTGTGATCAGCAGAGTGAGATTGAGATAAGTTGAAAAAACTGACGCCAAGACAATTCCGATATATCCGAAATCGAGCGCGAAAAAAACCACGTTTAAAATTGCATTATTTATCAAGCAGATAAAGGCGATATTCATTGGCGTGCGAGTATCGCCGCGTGAGAAAAATGCTGGCTCCATGACCTTTACTAAAACGTAAGAAGGCAAACCAAAGGAATAAAACATCAAAGCCTGAGCAACAAAAAAACTTTCGTCGGAAGTGAATTTCCCGCGCTCAAATAGTGAAGAAATTATTGGATAGGCAAGTGTGGTGAGGGCTAGAGTGGCGGGGATTACAAGAATCAATCCAACCTCGAGTGCCATATTTTGCAGCTTGATGGCGCTGTCATTTTCGCCAGATTTTATTTTTCGCGAAAGGGCGGGAAGTAGCGCTATTCCTATGGCGATGCCAATCATCGCCAACGGTAATTGGTTGATGCGATCAGCGTAATAGAGGTAAGAAACGGCGCCGGAAATCATGCTGGCGAAGATGGAATCGACGAGCAAATTAATTTGCATCACATTAGCGCCGATGATGCCTGGCACTAGCTTGCGGAAGAATTTTTTAATGTCGGAATTGATCTGTGGAAATTTTGGATAAAGCAAAAATCCCGATTTTGCGGTGAAGAAAAAAAGCCATAAAAATTGTAAAATTCCGGCGACAAAAACTCCCCAAGAAAAGGCGTGGGCGTAGGTTGGGGTGACTGATCCAAAAACAAAAACCGCAGCGATTAATGTGCTGTTTAAAATTATCGGACTTGATGCTGGAACCGCGAATTTATTGAGTGAATTGAGTATTCCAGAACAAAGAGAAACGAGTGAAATGAAGATCAAATAAAAAATTGTGATACGTGAGAGACTGATGAGAAGCGTTGATTTATCTGGGTCGGTGAAGAATCCGGGAAATAGAACCTTCATAAAAAATGGCATGAAGATTTGAAAAATCAGAGTGAAAATCAGCAGCAAATAAAAGAGGATGGAAAAAACATTTCGTGCAAAAATTTTTTCATCCTGATCGGTGGTTCTATCTTGCAGCTTATCGATGAAAATCGGCACGAATGCTGAGTTGAAAGCCCCTTCGGCAAAAACACGGCGGAAGAAATTTGGCAAACGAAACGCCGCAAAAAACGCATCGGATAACATGCTGACACCGAGATATTGCGCGATCAAAATATCGCGCACAAAACCAAGAATTCGTGAAAGCGAAATGTAGAATGAAATAGTGAAAATGGAGCGAAACATGAGTTCAATTTGTCAATTACCAAACACACCAATTGGTGTCATGAGCAATTGAATTACGCCAATTCTTGCAGGAATTCATCGCTTAAATTTTCTGGCACGATCGTCACTGGAACGTTGATTTTATTGCCGATTTTTCCGGCGATTTTTGGCAACACGACATTGTCAGAAAGTGAGTTGTGCGATTTGCCAAAAATCAACATAGCGCAGTTTGGAGTGAATTTTAATTCGCGAGTTATTTCTGTGACGATATCGCCCTCGCGTATTGAAACTGCTGGTGTGACGCCAGTTTCTTGGCAAACTTTATCGATCAATTTTTTGAGATGTTTTTCTAGCTGTTGCCTTTTTTCGTTGCCGATGGCGCGTGCGCCGAAGAGTAAATTTTTGTAAGATGCTTCAAGAACCGCCAAGATTTGTACGCTGAATCCTGTTGATTTGGCTTTGTAGCAGGCATAGCGCAGCGCGGCTTCCGAGGCATTTGTGGTATCGATGCAAACGATTATGGTGGCGGAATTTTTATCGCGATTTGTCATGTTTTAGAAATTTATTTTCCGATGAAACGTGCGAAGAGATAGTTTGCCAACCAGCCAACCACAATGGCGAAGGCCACTGCGAGAAGTCCGTAAAGAAAAGATTCTTGTTGAGCAAAATCTAGAATTCTGGCGCTGATGCCGATTTGATTGACGTAGATCGGTATTGATTGGAAAGACAATAAAGCGCCGTCATTAATCAAATAAATTTCAACGGTATAAACGCCGCGTGAAATATTTTTTGGAAAATCGAGCATCACTTTGAACAGGGTTTCGTCAAGGAAATCAACCTTTCCCGCCATTGATGAATAGAGACGATTTTTCTCCAAGCGATCAACAAGTTGAAGTTTAAATTCCTCCTTCGTGTTTTCCTCGGCTTGATTTGGAGCTTTAAATTTGAGATTATTTTTTCCGAGTTCGAGTTCAGAAAGGAGTTGTTCCGAAGGATCTTCCTCAGTGAAAGTGGAGAAGAGTGAATAAAAACTGTAAGCTTCTTTAAACTTCATGCGCTCGCCATTATACCAGATGCCGAGCAGTTTTTGTTTGCGCGTCACCATGAAATTTTTTTTCGGGCCGCGCACCGCGATGACGATATTTCCCGCATCTCCTTTTGCTCCGAATAGCAAAATTTTTGCGCCACGAAATTTAGTATCGATGTTAATTTCATTGGTGGAAATGCCTGAGATCACTGGGCTGGCGAAGGATTGCTCAATTAGAATGTGCCAAGCAAAAATTAGAAAAATTGCTAATCGCAAATGTTTTTTCATCGTTTCAATACCTCGATTACGTAAAGGCTACTTGGTTCGGAAAAGAGCGTGAAAAGCATTTTGACGCAAACCGCGAGGAGCAATAAAGCGAGGAAGGAGCGCATGCTATCGGCATCAAATTTATAGCCTGAACGCGTGCCGATTTGTGCGCCGACCGCGGAGCTGATAATCATCAAAAATGCCAAGACGATGTCGACGGAATTATTGCTAACCGCCTGCAAAAAAGTGGCGTTGCTGGCGATGAAAACGATTTGGAAAAGTGAAGTGCCGACCACAACATTGGAAGGCATGCGCAGAATGTAAAGCATCGCTGGAATCATCAAAAATCCGCCGCCGATTCCCATTAAAGAAACTAAAATTCCAATTCCGATGCTGAGAATTACTGGAACCAGAATGCTCACAGTGACGTCTGATTTCGGGAAATAGGATTGCAACGGTAGCCGTTCAATTTTTTGTAAAAAATTTTCCATGCTGGACTTTTCTTTTTTGTCCCAAGTGACACCGTATTTTTTTTCAACCAAGCTTTTGACGCTATCAACCAGCATGGTGATTGAGATTGATCCGAGGAAAACCACATAAACTAAGGCGATGACGATGTCGATGTGACCAGAATTTTGCAAAATGCGAAAAATTGAAACGCCAAGAGTGGAGCCGATGAAGCCGCCAAACACAAGGAACAAGCCCATTTTAATATCGACATTTCCTTTGCGAAAATGCGCTAATAATCCTGAAACTGAAGAAGAGATGATTTGATTGGTGGATGTCGAAACGGCGATTGCCGGAGGAATTCCAATGAACATCAAAAGTGGCGTGGCGATAAATCCGCCGCCAATTCCAAACATACCGGCAAGAAATCCAGCTAACAAACCAAGGGCAAGAACCATCATGATATTGACGGGGATTTCGGCAATCGGCAGATAAATCTGAAACATTAGCTGATGATGGAAATTTTTTTATTTTTTGACTCGAGTTTGGTGAAGTCAAAATCTTGCGAAGTGTTGATTAGAGCGAGTGCGTGAAGTTTGTTATCGTGTAAAACTGACGACAGAATTATGCCGAGGGAATTTCCTTCGCAAGTTATTTCAGAGTTTTTTTCGATTGCTGTTGCGTCAATTTTTACGTGAAAAATTTTTTTGCGAATCTCGCCGCGATAGTGAGTGCGGGCGGTTAATTCCTGTCCAACATAACAGCCTTTCTGATAATCGATGGCGTTCAAATCATCAAAACCAAATTCAAGAATGAAGGATTTTTCGTAGGTTAAATCATGTTCAGATTCGGGGATTTTTAGAGCAATTCTTTGCCAATCATATTCTGTTTTTTGTGGCAAATTCTGATTCAAGAATTGTGAATTTGTTTCATAAATTCTATTGCCAAGATTTGCATTTCTTGGATCGATAAAGCCTTGAGAATCAAAGCTATGTAGCACTTTCATCTCATCGTTTTTTTTGATCTCAACCGCGGCGCGCAATTTGTAAAAATTTAATTTTTGTAAAATTTCATCACGACGCGGCGCAAAACAATCGAGAAATAATTTTTCGTCTTTTTCAAAAATAAAAAAATCATAAAGAAAACGACCCTGCGCATTCAGCATTGCGGAAAAAATCAATTTCTCCCCCACAGCTTTATTGACATCATTCGTGATTAAGCCTTGCAAGAATTTTTTACGGTCAGAGCCAGAGATCTCAATGATAGCGCGGTCCGATAAGAGTTCAAAGTCGCTAGACATTTAGCATTAATTTTAAATTTTTTTCTAACTTTTCTAAATCAACCACAAGACTTCCCTGATGAAAATCTTTTGTCGGACTTTTTTCACCTCTTTCGCATTCTTGATAAAAATATTTTATACCAAGCATTGAGGCAAGTTTGTAATAATCAGTGACAGGTTTTTCTGTATCAGGCTTGCTTGCCATTTCTAAAAATGACGAATTTTCTGGCATGAGTAAAATGTTGGTGAGTCCTGCACCGTGTGGGCCAACAAGATATTTTGCTTTGGAGAAAATTGCAATTTGCTCATCATAAGAAAATTTGTCGGCGATGATTTTTCTGAAGCCAAATTTTTCGAGCAATTCCACTACTTCTTTTTCATTTTCAACAAAACGCAAAACTTGTCCCTCGCGTGAAATGTAAATTTTTTCACCAAAACCAAGGTCAATTTTTTCAGTAGTTTTTGTGAGAATTTTGCTAAGTTTTTTGAAAAGCGCCGGATGCTGCTGTGAGCACGTCACTAGATTTAATTCCGCAACTTTAATATTTGATTTTTTGCGTAAAAAAACGATTTGATTTTTTTTAATTCCGAACTTTTCAAGTGAAGGTAAAACAAATTTATATTTTCGATATTTTGCTGGTAAGAAAAGTAGTGAATTTTCGAGAAGATTTTTTTCTTTCAGGATCAAAAGTTTTTTTAAAGCAAAGATGTGCCAGTGATAGTAATTGCTAGTCCATTCGTCGGTTATGAGCAAAAATCTTTTTTTGCTGAGGTTGAATTTCGGAAAAATAAATTTGAAAAAAAAGCGAAAACCTTTGCCGTATTTTTTGTAATTTTGGCCAATGCAACTTTCCTCAAAAATTTTAAAATAGTTAAAAACAACAGAATTGGTGCTGATCCGCACGTTTTTTAAAATTTTTATTTCATCGATATAGTATTTTTCCGACGTGACATTTTTAAAAATATCAAATTCAGAATTTTTCTCGTCGAAGTTATAGGGCTTAAGGGATTGATAGTTGATTGTTTGAATGATGTTTTGCATTTTCGAACGATTTTTTAGCTGAATTTTTGAACTCTGCATATGAAAATTTTAAACGCAATTCACGCGCAAAGCATTGGTGGCGTTGATCAGGTTTTTTGTAATTACGCGGAAGTTTTGGTGCAAAATGGTCATGAAGTGGCGCTGATAATTTCGAAAAATGGTAATGAAAATTACGAAAATCTCGGCACGAAAAAAATTTTTAAATTAAGAAATTATTCTCAAGTTTTTGATTTTTTCCAACTGTGGTGGATATTGATTTCATTTAGACCAGACGTGGTTTTCTGCCATTCAAATCGCTTGATGAAATGGATGAAAATTCTGCGATTTTTTTCGCCGGCGAAATCTGTTGCAGTGAATCACGGCATTAGTTTTAAAAACTCACTTCATTGCGATTTTATCATCAGTATTAATCGCGAAATTTCTGATTTAGTTGTTAAGGCTGGATTTGATGCGAGTGCGTCTTTCGTGCTTCCAAACGTGATTAAGATTGATCAAAAATATCGCGAGAAAAAAATAAAATCGCCGCCGACTTTTGGAATTTATGGTCGCATCGAGCCGCGAAAAGGCTTTGATATTCTGATCAATGCTTGCGGAATTTTGGCAAAAAATGGACAGGATTTTCGCCTCAAAATCGGCGGTTTTGAAGTGCCAGGAGGCTATTGTTTAGAGACGATTAAAAACTTCGCTAAAGCGCAAAATATTTTTGAAAAATGCGAATTTGTTGGCACGGTTTTGGATCACAAAAAATTCTTTGAAGATGTTGATATTTTTTTTGTGCCGTCACGCGAAGAGCCTTTCGGGCTGGTGATTCTTGAAGGATTTTTATTTTCAACTTTGGTGATTTCCTCCGACTCTGACGGCGGAAAATTTTTGATTAAAGATGGCGAAAATGGTTATCTTTTTTCCAATGAAGATTCGTCGCAATTAGCACAAAAAATCCAAGAAATTTTGCCGCAAGAAAATCTCTATAATCAGCTCACACACAAAGCGTTTGAAAGGCTTACCGCAGAATTTTCCTTTGCTTTTTTAGCTCAGGAAATTGAAAAGATTTTACGAATAATTCTCACCAATCATCGCACTTAAAAAATGTCGAAAAATTTCTTTTTTCTCATCGCAATAATTTTTTTGAGTAATTGCAGCTTATTTGTAGAGTCAATGCCGAAAGGTTGGAATTGGGGCGCTAAGCCGCGTCCTCTGACTGGAGTTGGCCATTTTCCTTCGGGAGATACGGAATATGGCAAGGGATTCAAAGACGGTTGTGCATCTGGCTGGGACGCTGTTGCGAAAGGTCTGGCCGGTGAATTAAAAGCGAAGTATGATTTTAAACGTATGCAAAAAAGTCCCGACTATAACAGTGGCTGGTGGGACGGCTACGAACAATGCATCTACATTCTAGATTGGGAGATCGTGTAATGCCAAAAACCCCCATTTTAATTTTGCTATTATTGCTAGGCATGGCTTCGTGCCGCAAGATGGACACTATCGGTTTTTACAATCCGGTTACTTTCAAAGTTGCTGTACCAGATGGCCCACCAGAATATAAGGCGGGTTGGTATGGTGGATGTAAATCTGGTATGGGGGTTGGGTCTTTCGCCAATGCCTTTGTTTTTAAAGAAAATCGCGGACCAGAGTTTGATAAAGGTGTTTATCAGCATGACCCAATGTTTCAAACTGGATGGGGGCAGGGCTGGTTTGCTTGTGCAACTTATGGCGCAACATTTACCGCCTATCACCCAATGCAACATTTTCCTCTTAGCAAATAGCCTATGAAAAAAATTACGATTTTTCTTCTGCTTATTTTCTGTCAGACCTCCTGCCAGAAATGGGTGGCGGATAAATTTTTGCCCGAAAGGCCAAACCGTGAATTTGCTGATGCTATGAAAGATGCCACACCAGAATTTAGGCAGGGTTGGCAAGATGGTTGTGAGGTTGGAATGTCATCTGCGAGCAATACTTTTTACAAAATGTTTTATCGCAACAATGTGGTCGACGGATATAAAATGACCAGTTCTTCCGATTATAAAACTGCGTGGGGTAATGCCTTTTGGTATTGCTATCGCTACGATTATATCAAACAGAAGAGCTCGATTTGGGGTTCGGTATTTTCTGGAATGCAATGATTATAAGAATTTTTTTAACCATTTTCTTGCTGCTGACAATTTCCTCTTGCAGGTGGATTACTGGTGGCGGTTCGCCATATTTCAAATGGTCCAACATGAAAATTCCACCCGGAACTCCAGTTTTTCAGCAGGGTTTTAAGGATGGCTGTTCAACCGTGCTTTATGCCCGCGGTAACTACTGGTATCGCATGCGCTACAGCTACACCTACGATCCAAAAATGATTGGAAATCCGGAATATCGTTTTGGCCACTCCAGAGGTTATTCTTGGTGTTTCCAAAATATTGTTGGTCCAGGTCCGCTTTCGTCTTTTGATCGCTATATCAACCCGTCTGGTGCTGCTTGGGGTTATGGTGTGTTCGATACCAAAGTTGATGATATCGGAACAAATTGGGATGGCATGTTCGGTGATGGTTCGCAAGGCCCGTGGTACAGCAGCTTAACTGGCACGTCAAATGGCCTAAATGGCATATTCGACGTTCTGCAAAAAGGCACGACCGGAAGAGGCGTTTTTGATTCCAATCCGCTTTGGGCAGGTGGATCAAAAGGGCAAATTTTAGGCCAAGATTATGACGGCGCATATTTTGGAGATCCCAGCAGATGAAATTTTTCCTGACATTTATTTTTCTAATTTGCAGTGCTTGCAGCGTTCCCAATTGGTATAAGCCGATGGGATATACGCTGTTTAAGCAAATGCCAAAAGGTGGCTCGCCCGGCTATAATCTTGGCTGGATTCACGGTTGCGAATCCGGACTCGGAACGCAATTCGGTGGGTCAATATACATGAGTTTTTATCACTGGAAACGTGACGTCGATATTGCGTCATCCAGTCCCGATATCGATAAAATTAGGCGCCGCTACAAAAAAGAGCTGTCCAAAATTAATTGGGAAGATTCTTCCGACGTGAAGAAAAATCTCAGCGATTATAACACAATTTTCTGGGGCGCTCATGCCTTTTGTAGACACGCTGCCGTTGGTGCGTTGCAGTCAGCCGCTATGACTCCGCCACTTCCGGGTGAAACTCGTTATGATCCTATGGCTCATAGTCTCGGCAATGTCTGGAAATTAAATGCCAGAGGCGACGTGCGAATTGGTTCTACGGGGATGTGGTAGGGATAAATTCTTAGCTCCCCGAGCGAAGTCGAGGGGTTTGGAAGGCAAACTCCCAACCCTTCGACGACGGCCTGCGGCCTTTCTCGGGGATCTGTCTTTTGTGAATCGCGGGATAATTGCCGAGTCTATTCCAAACTTTCCCTTTGATTTTCCGGCGGCATTTTTATTTTCGCGCGCCTTCGGTTTTTAATTCCAAATTTCCCTACAATGCTTCTCAAGCTCACAATTTTCCTCCCGCTTTTTGGTTTTTTATTTTCAGGAATTTTCTCGCGGATTTGCCCAAAAAATTTTGCGGATAAATTCGCGCAATATTTTTCCAGCGCTTTGCTGGTTGCTTCCGCAATCTGCGCTGTCGCGACTTTCGCGGATGTTTATCAAAATAAAATCAGCACAAATGTCGCTTTAATCAGCTGGATTTCTTCCGGCGATTTTTCCGTAAATTGGTCTCTGAAGCTTGATTCTCTAACCGCCATCATGCTTGTCGTTGTCACCGTAGTTTCGAGCTTGGTGCACATTTATTCCATCGGCTACATGCATGAAGATAAATCAATCGCGCGCTTCATGTCTTATCTTTCGCTCTTCACTTTTTTTATGCTTGCTCTCGTCACCGCTGATAATTTCGTGCAACTTTTTTTCGGCTGGGAAGGTGTTGGTGTCGCTTCTTATTTGCTGATCGGATTTTGGTTTAAAAAACAATCGGCCAACGCCGCAGCAATAAAAGCATTCGTTGCAAACCGCGTTGGTGATTTTGGATTAATCCTAGCCATCGCCTTGATTTACCTGACTTTCGGCACGGTCGAATATGCCAAAGTTTTCGCCGAAGTTGGCAATCACTTGAGCGATAAATTTATTTTTTTCGGCGCAGAATTTCGTACAATTGATGCAATTTGCATTTTGCTTTTCGTTGGTGCGATGGGCAAATCAGCGCAGATCGGACTTCACGTTTGGCTCGCAGATGCGATGGAAGGTCCAACACCAGTTTCGGCATTAATTCACGCCGCAACAATGGTGACGGCAGGAGTGTTTTTAGTCGCGCGTTGCTCACCACTTTTTGAATTTTCTGAAATCGCACTTACTATCGTCACACTCGTCGGCGCTACAACCGCGCTCTTCGCCGCTACAATTGCTCTTACGCAAAATGACATCAAAAAAATCATCGCTTACTCAACTTGTTCGCAACTTGGCTACATGTTTTTTGCTTGTGGCGTTTCCGCTTATTCCGCTGCGATTTTTCACCTCGCAACTCACGCCTTCTTCAAAGCCTTGCTATTCCTCGGCGCGGGCTCGGTGATTCACGCTATGCATCACGAACAAAACATTCAAAATATGGGCGGAATTTGGAAAAAAATTCCTATCACTTACGCTATGATGTGGATCGGCTCTCTTGCTCTCGCGGGCTTTCCACCATTTGCAGGATTTTATTCGAAAGATGTAATTCTCGAAGCGGCTTTCATGTCAGAAAGTCACGTCGGAAAAATCGCTTACGCCATGGGAATCGCTGCGGCATTTCTCACCGCATTTTATTCTTGGCGTTTGTTGTTTTTAACTTTTCACGGCAAAACTCGTGCTGATAAACACACCTTTGATCACGCTCACGAATCGCCAATTTCAATGCTAATTCCACTTTTTGTTTTAGCTGCGGGATCAATCGTGGCAGGCTTTCTCGGCGCTAATATTTTTGGCATGGTTGCGGCAGAAAATAATTTTTTCAGCGACGCAATTTTTGTTGCGGAAGGAAAAATTGGCTTGCTTGAAGAAATTCATCACGCGCCACTGCTGATAAAAATTTCGCCGCTAATCGTTGGCGTTGTAGCAATCGCTCTAGCTTACATTTTTTATCTCAAAAAAACCGAGCTGCCAAAAAAATTAGCAGAGGTCGCGAAGCCGCTCTACAAGCTGTCTCTCAACAAGTGGTATTTTGATGAAATTTACGAAGCTGCTTTGGTTCGCCCGACAAAAAAACTCGGTGATTTCTTGTGGCGCGTCATTGACGTAAAATTTGTCGACGGAATTCCAAACTCTGCCGCCGCCTTCTGCCGCATGATGTCAACACGAGTTTCAAAATTACAAACAGGCTATCTCTACAACTATTCGCTATGGATGATTTTAGGTGTGATCGCGATTACTTTTTTCCTAATTTCCGCGATTAAAACTTTGGGGCTTTTTTAGGCGATTATCCCTTCACTCACAATTCCAACTTCTCACTCTGCGTCCTAAGTTCCCAGAGCGGAGTCGAGGGGCAGGAAAGTAAACTCTCATCCCCTCGACTCCGCTCGGGGAACTTAGGACGCAGAGTGAGAAGCTGAGTTTGTGAGTTAGAAGAAAATATTTTTTTATGGATCAAAAAAAACTCCGCGAAAATCTTGGTCTCTTTGCAACCGGCGTCATTATTGCTTGTGCGCGGCGTAAGAATTTTTTTGCCGAAACTTTTTCAGCAGAAAAAATTTCCATTCAAAAATTTTTCAACAGCGAAATTTTTCACCAAAAAATTTTCGAAACTGATCTCGGAAAAAATCTGCTGCAAAAATTAAAAAAACTTTTCGCCGATGAATTTTTTGGCATGACCATCAACTCTTTCACTTCTGTTTCACTTCACCCGCCGCTCGTCTCTTTTTGCATCGATAACAAATCTGCTAATCTGAAATTTTTTAAGAAGAATCGCTATTTTTCTTTGAATGTTTTGAGTCATGAGCAGCAAGCTCTGGCAAGCGCTTTTGCTACTCCAAAAAATTCAAAAAAATGGGGAGTCGAGCCATATTTTTTTGGTAAATTTGGCAATCCAATTTTTCAAAATTCCTCAGCTTTTTTTGAGTGCAAAAAACATCGTGTTATCAAGGCTGGTGATCATCACATCATCATCGGAGAAGTTATTGATTTTAACAAAGTCAACGAAGCTGAACCGCTGATTTATTATCGTGGAAAATATGCCTCTTTGCAAAAATAAATTCCGATTTTTTCTTCTCGCCGCTTTTTTTCTAATCTCTTCTTGCAGCACTGTTCGCGCGCTTTGGGACAGAACTTATACCGAATCTTTTCGCCAATTTGCCATCGGCAGTGAAGGCAATTCAGTAATTTTTTTGGGCAAAAATTATCACTATATTTTCGTCGATAAATATGGCGCGATTGCCGAACTTCTGACTTCGCAAACTCGCGGCTTTCTTTTTATCAATGTTGAAAAATCTCGCATCGCCGTCGATAGAAAAAACAATGTCAGTGGTTATGTGATGGTTGAATCTTTCTTTAACAGATTGCCGCCGGAAGATGATAAATTTCTACGCGCTCTTGGTTTTAGAAATGAAGAAGGCGGCGCTCTATCGCTTAAAATTAATCTTGAAGGACAGCGCTTTCTTCCAAGCAATAATCTCGGACCTTATTTGCCGCTGCTTGATCGCACTTACATCATTCCAATTCATTATCAAAGCAGCAGGTTGGGAAATAGCGGTAAGGTGATTTTAACTCCGTTTGCCGCGGCTTTTGATGCTTTGTTGTTGGTTAAAACAATTTTGCTTTTGCCGTTTAGAGGTCAGTAAATTTACGCAATATCGCTGCCAGCAGATTTTTTCCAAGTGAGTCGCAGAGCATTTAAAATCGCCGCGACATCAATTATTTCCTGCAATAAAGCGCCGAAGACTGGCGTGATTAATCCGCAAGCGGCAAATCCAATTCCAATCAAACTCAAAAACATTCCGCCTAATGCGCTTTGTAGCGCAATTTTGCGCATGGCTTCGCTGATGTGAATTAGCTCGTCAACTTTCACCAAACTACTTTCGAGAATTACTGCGCCAGCGGATTCAGAAGTGACAGAACTATGTTGCCCGAAAGCAATTCCAACAGTCGCTGCCATCAACGCTGGCGCGTCGTTAATGCCATCGCCCATAAAAAGTGTCGGCGCGTTTTTGGTTTCGTTTTTGACGATTTCGAGTTTTTGTTCGGGAGTTTGTGAAGCAAAGCTGTGTTTGATGTTAAGCTGATTTGCTAAGTGATTTACTTCCGAATCGCGATCACCAGAAAGCAAAATAATTTTTTTGAAATTGTGATTTGGAGCCAAGTGACTGATGAAAGGAGAGCTTTCTTTTCTGGCTGTATCGCGGAAGTGAAAAATTGCCGCAATCTCATCATCGATTAAAATTATACATTCGAGTCCGCTGTCGAATTTTGGTAAATCAGAGTTAGCGGCGATTTTTTTTCTACTGCTTACTAGAATTTTTCGTCCAAGAATTTTTCCACTCAAGCCTTGTCCGGGCTTTTCTGCCACGCTTTCCGCCTCAAGTATTTCAAGATTTTCTGCGCGCGCTGCTTGCAAAATTGAAGCGGCGAGAGGATGGCGTGAATAGCGTTCAATGCTCGCCGCCATTTGCAAAATTTCGCTGCGATGAAAATTTTTTAGCGTGATGATTTCGCTTAATTCTGGCTCGCCGCAAGTGAGAGTTCCTGTTTTATCGAAAATGGCAGTAGAGCAGGTGGGAAGCCGTTCCAACACTGTTGGATCTTTGATTATAATTCCGTGTCGCGCTGCAATTGAGATGGCGGAAATTATGGTAATTGGAATTGCAATCAGCAGCGGGCAGGGCGTTGCAACAACTAAAACTGCTAAAAAATTCGTCAAACTTCCGCTGAAAAAAAGCGTGGCAAAAGCGATTGCAAGCGCGATTGGTGCAAAAATTGCTCCGATCTGATCGCCAAGGCGGCGTAGCTTCGGACGCTGTTGTTGTGCATCTTCAATCACCTCAACAATTTTGGCGTAGCGTGAATCTTGCGGTAATTTTTCGGCGCGAATTACTAAAAGCGATTCGCCATTTATTGCGCCGGATAAAACTTTTGAGCCGATGGTTTTGGAAATTTTGTAAGGTTCGCCGGTTAAATATGATTCATCCATCGCGCCGCTTCCTTCAACGATTTCGCCATCTACTGGCGAAGTTTCGTGCGGAAAAATTTCGATTAAATCGCCGATTTTTATTTGGGAAATTTCAACATCTTCGACATTTTTTTCGCGGCGTAAATGCACAATATTTGGCATGCGTTTTGCCAAAGCTTCGAGAACGAAAGAAGCGCGTTTTTCAGCATATTCTTCCAAAGCTTGACCGCTTGCGAGCATTAGAACCACAAGAGTGCAAGCCAGATATTCGCCAAGATAAAGCGCGACAATTAACGCGATTAAAGCGAGTAAATCTGCACCTAAATTTAGGCGAAAAATTTTTAGAAAAATTTGCCAAGCTAAAGGAAATCCGCCAATTGCGATGATAAAAAAAAGCGGAAGATCGGATTTAAAAATAAAATGCAGCGCGATGGCGATTATGGATGCTAGACTTAGAGCCGCCTGCCATTTTGACTCAAAGCCGGATAATTTTTTCATGAATTTTTTGATAAGAATAAGAGAAAATACACATTAAAGTCGAGGCGATGAATCCGTATAAAATCATCATTTCCGGATTATTGCCGACGAAAAATTCAACGATTGTCACCGCTGATGCTGAAGGATGAAAAAGATTGAAATGTAGCATCAAAAAAAATCCGAAAAGGAAGACCATGATGAAGCCAAGCAGATTGTGATCGTCCAAAAAACTAGCGAAAAAAACCACCGCAGAAATGTTGATCAAGTAGCCGAAAAAAATATTTTGCGGGCGAGAAAATTCAGAATCAGGCCTATCAACAATCAGCGCCACTGTAGCACAAAACGGGGCAATTAAGGTGTAATAATTCAAACTGTAAGAGAGCAAATAAAGCATAACTATCGGCACGATTGTGCAGAAAGAAATCACGAGATTTTTCTTGAGAGTTTTTTTCATGAGTGCAGGTAGGTTTAGCGATTATTCCCTTGTTCGAGGAGTTGAGAGCGAAGGGATATTGTCGTAAGTTGTTCTAAATCAGTGCCTTAGACACTGTTAGCTAATTTCTCTAGCAAGCGACTTAGATGTCTAGGGAGAGTTGGTCAAATTTCAAAAAATAATTTTATGCCGGACGATTATTATAACAGCGTTTATGTGAGTATTGTTGGGAAGGAAAAAGACAACGACAACACTTTGGAAAAGTGCAAAAATACCATCGAAAATTCCTATCTGAATTTAGGAAAAAAGGTGATAGAATTGTCGAATAGAATTGAGCGCGACACCTCGATTTATCTGGTTGCTCATGGCGATGATCCGCTTTTTGTTAAAGATGCAAAATTTGGAGACAAAACTCCGAGTCAAGTTGTCGAAATTACTTCTAAAATGTTGAAAGACTCGGGATTCAAAGAAGATAATAAATTCGCCGGAAGAGTGGTTTTGGAAGGGTGTCACAGCGCTGAATTTGGCGTTGATGATAATACTCGAAATACAGCGCGGTCAATTTTACAACAAGATGAGAGCAATGTTTATAGCGGGCTTCTAACAATCGAGAAATTTAAGGTCGGTGAACCTTCATTTCTTGCGCGCTTTCAGGAGGCGCTTCTGCAGAGTCCGGCTAAAAGGTTATGCGAAAATCATGTGGTTCTGGGAGGATATTTGGGTTTGGGTTTTGACGGCGATTACACCAAGGTGGGATATGGCAAAGCAGCTACTCACAATCCTGTGACAAGAAGATATCAGAATGGCTTACATAGAGAAGGGGTAAGAGCTACTGACGGTTCTTTGTTGTATGATGAGGAGGATTCTTATCAGCAGGTGCGCATCGGACAGCAAGTCTCTTATGATTCAACGCATAGTGCGAAAGCAAAGCGAGTGCTATCGGAAGAAAAATTTCGATAAGTCCCTAAACTTTTTTCACAAATTACGATTTTGATTTCATCGTTCTGATGTCGCAATTGTCGCCGATTAAGCGGATGATTGTCTCATCTTCTTTTTGCAAGATCTTCGAGCTCTTTTAATCTTGTGACCTGTTCTGTTTTTGGATTTGATGATGGCGATGAAGTTGAATTTTTTTCGCCACTTTTTTCGTGAAGATTTTCTCGCAGCTGGTGCAAAAATTTTTCGGCGCTGTTGATATAATCGGAAAATCCTTTTTCCAAAACATCGCCAACTTCTCGCGAAAGCAAGAGGCAAGCGCCGCCAACCGCAACCATTCTTAATGGCACTCCGTCAAAAGCATTACGTAAAACGGTGACAAATCTTTCGTAAGGATGTCCAGCTTTCTCCGCGGCGATAAATTGTTTCCAAGTGTTTTGAAAAATTTCGACAAAGGAAGTTTTGCGTTCTGCCATCGCTGTTTCGTAAGCCATGACATTGATGAGATTATCGATTGGATTTGTGGCGATGCCCGCGCCCATTGCGATCACAACTTTTTTGTATAGTGAATTTTCTTTGTTTTGTCCAAAAACCACATTGGTGTAAATGTTGTTTCGCAGCAAAATCGGCAACATGACGAAGCCAGCAATGCGTGGAGATTTTGCTAAAAAATCGACATCGTTTTTTCCAAAACTAGCAGCCTTTTCTTGTATTGGTTTTTTCATGCCGCTCACTTCAAAACCAATTCCGAGCGTTGCCATCAGTAGTGCCGTAAGGCCAGGAGAAATTATTGGCTCTGAAGATTTTTCAGAAAAAGCGCGATTGGCAAACATCGGCGCGCCCTGAGTAATTGCTTGCAAGGTTAGTCGATGAGACATGCCGCTAAATACTTTCTCGGGATTTTTTCCGAATCGCGAGAACAATGCCGCGAAGGTTTCTCCAGTGTTGGAACCGAGTTTTATATTTCCGAAGAATTGTCTTTGCGCAGCATTTGCTGTTATTGCTAAAATAGTTGCTAATGCCGCTGATAATATTCGGCGCTCACTTTGCGGCATGGGCTGAATATCATCTCTAGAAATAGTTGAATTTTCAGAATTATTTTTTGTCATGTAAAACTGTGAATTTTAAAAATTTTTAATCCTTATGAGAAGCCTTTTTACAAGCTTTGCGCGTAGTCCGAATAACTTAATTTCTTTGCGTTATTTTTGTGGAAATGCGCGATTTACGCCGAAGGTTTTAGAAACTTTTAATCAAGGAATTTTGGAGTCAAAAAGTTTAGGATTTGAAAATCGATTAACGAGAGATTTGGCACAGAAAGTTAAAACCTCTCTCGAAGAATCCGCGTCGCAAGGATGCGAAGAATCGCTGAAAATTATTGATCTGATGTCGAATCTTTCGCGCAAATTTTCAGTGCTAAATTTTTCTGGTTTTGAGGAAGCCGCCAAGGAAGGGATTTATGGCATGGAGCTTTGTTCCAATGTTTTAGCGGAATTGCTCGGTCATGATTATGGTGAGAAACAAAGGGTTAGATCTGTTGAAGATAAAAGAGTTGCGTTGCCTCCGCATATAGATGGAGGAGCTGGAACCCCAATAGACATGATTTCTTTGTTTGGAGTTAAATCGTCAGGTTCGGTTAAAACCTATGTCATTAACGCTGAGGAGGTTTTTAAGAAACTTTCGCCAGAATCTTTGAAAATACTAACCGCAAAAATTTTCACCGACAAAAGAACCGGCAAAGTTTTTGCGATGTTTGGAAATGAAAATGGCAAAGTGACTACGAATTTTACGAGTCACATAAATGCCGATCTGGATGATTTTGATCCGCCGCTGAAGAGCGATGCAGAATCTGTCAATAAGCGCTTATTCACCTACGATGCGGCCAAGATAGGATGTGGCGATGGAGAAGTTGAGGAAGCAATGGGAGAAGCTCTGAAGATTATGAGCAGATTGTGGGAAGAGGATCGGGTGAGTAAAATATCGATTAAAACCGGTTCGATTATTTTTATTCTAAATAAACAGGCTTATCACGGGCGCGGAGACTACGAAAATAGACACAGCAGCGATGCAAAAAAATTACGCGAAATTGATCCCAAAGAGCGTCAAATCGGGAGAATTTTTTATTTCAGAAATGGCAAGGTTTGCGAATTTCATTTGCCCAACAATTCCGTTGAAAAAACTGTTGCTACAAAACTTTCTCCCGATTTGCAAAATGTGGTTAGAGATGGGCTGCACTAATGTAGTTGCCGCTCAACTAGCAAAGACCAGGCCAAAATCCTTGGCAGTTAAAACCAAGACTATCAATCACCAAAGAAACGCTCTTCATTGATTTAGGCAATTTTCCTTCCAGGATTTTTGCCCGATAGGAGATGGAATTTCCGCTAATTTTTATGCTAGAAATTTGCACAATAGCTGAGCCCATTTTTCCATTTTTGTCATAGTGAGAAATCCAAGCATTTGGTGCATCTTTTGCGAAAGAATCTTTGTTATTTTTATCATTCCATTCTTGAGCAAATTTATTGCTTTGCAGGCTGCCAACGATTCTGTAAGGCCTGTCGCTGAAATAAACTGTGTGTGGCGCGGTGTCTTTAAGAGCTAAAGTTTTTCCATCAAAACTTCCTTCCTTGGCTGATTGCACAAAGAGAAAAGTCGGAGACTTTTTGAGGAGTGAGCAATTTGCTAAAACTATAAGCAAAAGAAGTGAGACGTATTTTTTCATAGGTAAAATTTTGTTAAATTGACGAAAAATTTCGAAAAAAATTATCTAAATAATTCCTAATCTGATCGCAACAAAATAAGCGGCAATGAGAGCAAGAATTCCAGATCCGGCACACAAAAAATAGAACATTTGAAAGAGTGGAGCAACATGGCTTGTAATCACCTGCTGCGAATCATTTTTTAAATAAAAAATTTCTAGCACATCTCCCACGTTGCAGGTTTTTGTTTTGAGCAGAGCATTTTTTATTGTTGCTGTTGTTTCTGTGCCGTTGTGATTGGTAAAGGCGACGCGAATATTCAGCGCGATATTTCCTCTGCTATCTTTTACTCGCTCAATGTCTCTTACTCTGGCCTGTGTTTTAATGGAATTTTTAATAAATGTTTTTTTGCGATTTATTATAAAAAGGCCTGCACCAATTCCATTTATTGCAGCAATTGATACAATTGCGGCCATCGTAAATTCATATTCCATAAGCGTAATTGTGTTTAAAAGATTTGAATTATAGGACTTCATCGCGCTCTCAAATTTTTTTTGAGATGCGCTTTGTGGTTGAATTGCATTTCGTATCATGATGCAAATCCAGCAAGAAAAAAATCAATTTAAAATTAATTTATCATATGTTGTCCCTACGAGATAAATCCGCGTTTTATGTTAATGGTTTTGTAGTTGGTTTGTTTGCCGTGATTGCGGTTTTGATTTCAATCGATTTAACAACAAGCAATTCGCCTTTTGCGCTGGTTTCTATTCCATTATTCATCCTTGTTCTGTCTGGCTTTACGGTTGTTTCTCCCAACGAAGCAAAAGTTCTAACCTTCTTTGGAAAATACATAGGAACAATCAAGCAAAATGGATTTTTGTGGAGAATTCCTTTCTCGATTTCGGTTTCAATTCCTCTGAAAATTCTTAATTTCAATACCGAGAAACTAAAAGTTAACGATGCTTGCGGCAATCCAATAGAAGTTGGTGCTGTAGTTGTTTGGAGAGTTGTAGATGCGGCGCAAGCTTGCTTTAATGTTGATGATTATCGGGCATTTATTTTCAACCAAAGCGATAGCGCAATCAGAGCAGTAGCGGCGAGACATCCCTACGATTCTGTTGATAAACCATCTTTGCGTGGCAATGCCGAGGAAATTACTACGGAGCTTGTAGCGGAGCTTAACCAAAAACTCGCAACAGCAGGAATTTTGGTGGAGGAAGTAAAATTATCTCATCTGGCCTATGCTCAAGAGATCGCATCTTCCATGTTGAAAAGGCAACAAGCAGTAGCTGTGATGGAGGCAAGAAAATATTTGGTAGAAAATGCAACCAAGATTGTTGAAGGGATAGTAGAGAATTTTGCAAAAAACGGCATCGCAAATATTTCTGATGACAAAAAAGCTGACATCATGAGCAGAATCATCATCACCTTAGTTTCAGACAAGGATGTTAACCCAGTGATTGAAGTTGGATGAGCTTTATTACCTAATGCAAAAAGCTATCAATCTAAGTGGCGTTAAATGGAATTTTTTCGTGTGATGGAGATGTAAAGGCGGCCACAACTTTCTCACGATTTGCAAAATGTGGTTAGAGATGGGTTGCACTAAGTTTTGCGGTGCGGATTTATAAAATGGATTATCACGTGGGAATGAGATCAGCCGATCATTTATTAACCAAAAAAGGCTGGTTTTATGATTATCAAAAGTGGCAAGATTTTTTATTGGAAGATTTTAAAGAAATAGGAGAGGTAAAAAATTTGACAATAAACTTATTAAGCAGCAGAACTCGCTCCGTTTAACACAAAAACCATCACAAATAAAAACCAGAAGCATGAAAAATCTTTTCCTTACTCGCCCAAGGATGCAAATCATATTTAACAATCTCAGAATCTGGAGAGATCTAAACCAAAATGGCATATCAGAAGATGGTGAACTAAAGACTCTTACTGAAACTGGAATAAAAGAAATTTCTCTAGCTGAAACGCTTATTGGGGCTGATTCTATCGTAAAATACATAACAAAGAGACTATCCTTTTTTACCTTTTTAATTGCGGCATTTTTTTATACTCAATTTGCTAATGCCAGCCCTTTCTCATTTACACGAATAACCTGCATTCCTGAGCTAAATTATTTTGACGCTTCGGTAATAGAAATTGATAGCGGATCCAATAAAGAGACAGACTTTATTATGAACAATGGCAAAGAGTTGGAGCAAAAATATCAGCTTATGAATGGTGAAATTAGTATATGCAAATTAGCAAATTCTCTGATTAAAGCTGAGATCAAATATCCAAGCTATGACGAAACTTTTGGTCGCTTATTTTGCCGTGCTGCACCTCCTGCTATATTCAGACTTTGGCTAGATGGTAAATTGATAGTTCATTTAAGAAACTTTAACGACTGTTTAGCTGGAGGTGATTATTCGGTAAAATCGGTTAGCGTTAAAATCGATGAAGAAGAGGAAGATGTTATTATTGGTTTTGATATTGAAGACAACAGCGATAGACCAAATTTAAATATTGGAAGCTATACGTCTTACAAAAAAACTTCTGGGTTACGAATAAATAAAAAGAAAGAAAACTTTCTTCCAATAAACGAAAGCTACATTACCCAGTATTTAATCAACAAAACCAAATAACCACATGACAAACCTACCCACAAATCTTGATAATGCTGGCGCAAAAGCTCAGATTCAAAACATAATAGATCGCCTAAATAATCCCAATTTAACCGAAGAACAGTATAAACAAATTCGCTTTGAATTTATTTCAGCAAATGAAGGCGGTCGTGATAACCAAACTGGTCAATATTTAGCATATGATGACAATGTTGGTAAAAGAACGGTTGGTATAGGTTTTAACATGGATGCTGATGGCGCAGAGACTCAATGGAATAATGTATTTGGAAACTCAGTAAATTTTGACGATGTTTATTATAATCGTAACGGTGTTGTATTAAGTGATTCACAGGTAAGGCAACTTTACGATTACTCAGTTTCTGTCAGGGAAAATGAAGTAAAGAATATTTATAAAGATGTTGAATTATCACCAAATCAAAGACTGGTTGTAGAAGATTTGTATTTTAATCTTCCGGGACTGGTCAATGGTAAAAAAGATCAGAATGGCATTTATAGCGGTACAAAGTTTTTCAAGAACTTAGATCAATATACTGAAACAGGAGAGCAAAGCTACTTAGATAAGGTTCTTACAGAAGTGATAGAAAACTCATTTTATACAGAAAGTAAAGCAGATATCGGCCTCTCCAACCGCCGCCTAAAAGACGCAGCCATCCTCTCAGGAAATGTCGATATTGAGCAAACCGATGTTGCAATTGCAAAGCTAATTATAGACAACCCCAAAATGACAATTGATGGGTTATCAATCCTTCAATATAAAGAGCAAAGAGAGAATAGCGGAGAAGTTGATCACACCAATATGTCCATCATCACGCAAGAATTTCTTAACCTCCTAGATAGCGGGAATTATAGAGCAACCGAACAAACAACTGCACAAAAAAACTTTACCTCCCTAGGCATCGACTCCTCACAATTCAACTTCGCTCAAAACACTTTCGCCGGCTTCACCTTCATCGACACTTCACTGAAGTTCGATCT
>CAYUSO010000014.1:0-34829 GCA_964447395.1 uncultured Rhizobium sp. | reverse complement strand
TAACAAATTTAATTTCTAACGCGGTGAAATATTCGAAAGCACAAACTGAAATAAAGATTATTTGTAAAATATTTTCCCCTCACCCTACCCTTCTCGCTGAAAATGACCATTCAGGTCATTTTCTGGACGCTCAAAGCCCACACGGGGAGAGGGAACTAGAGAAAAATTTCCTCGAAATTTCTGTAATCGATCAAGGATTTGGAATGACTGCTGAGCAACTCAAAACTGCTTTCGAAAAATACAAAACTTTCGCCAATGAAAACTCCGAAACAGTTGATTCATTCGGACTCGGATTACCAATCGTAAAGCAATTAGTTGAACTCCAAAACGGAAGCATCGAAGCAATTTCTGAAGTTGGAAAAGGAACGGAGATGAGAATTAGATTTCCTATTTGATGTAAACAGTTTCCACCACTGCACTAAGCTCGTGAAGGCGCGTTGTGTCTGTTTTGGGCGATGATTTGTCGCTCAAAATTTTACGAAGCAGAAAGCCCTTCCGAAAAAATCGGGAGGGCTTTTTGTTTGACGATATTTTGAAAAAAATTCCAATTTTCTTGAAGAGAAATTCTAAAAATTCAGCTGCATTCTCATCATCAAATATTGCGGATTATTTTTTACCTGCGCTGCGCTATCCGTGCGATTAAAAACATAATTTACCATAAATTTCAGATTGTTGTTCGGATAATAATTCACGCCGAAATCGTAAGAATTTAATTTGCCGCCAGCGACGGTTTTGCTGTTTAAATCAGTCATTGAATATCTCGATGCAATCTCCCAAGCGCCTTTATTTCCAATGCTCGGCAAGGTTTGAACTCCCATCTTCGAATCATAACCATATTTTTCTCCGGTGAGAAAATAAGAGGCCATTAAATAGCCGCCGCTGAAATTTAAATTTTGCGCTGCAGCACGATTTAACGTGGTACGAATATATTCTGAAGTGATCGTCAAAGAACCTTTTTGGTAACGAAATTCTCCCATATTTTGGTAGTAATTATTGACGTTAGCGATGTTTCCGGTGTCGATTAAAATCGTGTTTAAAACATTGGCATCTCCCGTGGAATTAAAACGCATTGTCTTGTTGGAACCAGTGACGGCATTGCTTCCGGAGTCAAGTGCGCGATAAGTGCTGTTAAAACCGAGATGCAAAAATTCGGAATTTTTTGCGTCGTTAATTGCGGCAATATGAGCTCTTCCGCTAAAACCATTTCCTTTGTTATTTGCGTTAATCGCCGAAGTTGTGGAGTTATTTGGACTCGATCCAAAGACGCCAAAATGCAAAGATAAATTATCGATATAATGATTTATTGAAACGCCGGTGCGCCTAAATTGGCGGAAAGTTGTAATGCCGGAGGAGCGCTCCATTAAAGGCGTGACGAGATTTCCTGAAGCAATATCGATGCCGTTATTTTCGAAAAAATTTCCGATGAGAATATCAGTATTTTTGAAACCATGATAACGCACGAAAGCGTCGTAAATAGAAGTTTGATTATTTTCAAAACCAACAAGAAAGCGGTAATTCCAATTTTCATCAACATCTCCTCCAGCGCCTAACCACAAGCGTCGAAGCGATGTTTGATTATTCATGGCGCTGGTTTTTCCTTTGGTCACAGCACCAGCATCAGCTTGAATTCTACCGTCGATAAAAAAACTACTTTTTCCATCGCGCGTTTTAAACGAAGGCGTTGGTTTTAATTTTACAATCACATCATCGTCAGATTTTTCTGCCGAGTTTTTTTCAGAAATTCTTTTTTCCAAAATTGCCAAACGATCTTTTAATTTTTGCAATTCTATCGCAGAATTATCACTATTTGCCGCAGAAGCAGAATGATTGATGAGCAGCGCTACAGCAAGGCAGAGCGCGGTTTGAGATTTATTTTTCATGACTGCATTTTTAAATTAGATTTAACCGAAATAAATTTCGTGCAGCCTGATTAGGAATTTAATTCTTAAGGATAGATTAAGGAAAAGATCAGCATTTATCCCGCGACAGACTAAAACTTCTCAGCTCCCCGAATAATCACAAAATTTTTTGAAAAAAATCGCGACAATTCAACCAATTAATAAAATGCAAAAACTACGCGCTCTTCTTGTTGGACAATGTGCTGAATTAATGCTGGCAATGCCGTCTTTGCTGCATCGATCTGGCTTTGAAGTTGACGTAATTTTGATCAATGAACTACTGAAAAAAAGCAAGTTTATCGCCAACTATGAAACAGCCCTTAACTCAGAAAATATTTTACAAAAATTATCAGAAAAAAATTTGGACGTTTACGATTTTATCGTGATTTGTGACGACCAAACTCTGAAAAATATTTTAGATTCGAATCTTACAACCGAACAAAAATTAAAATTACTTCCGGTAAAAAGTGAGAAAGATTTTGGGCATATTTTTTCCAAAATTGGATTGTCAAAAATACTTTCTGAATCAGGCGTCACAACGCCGCCATTTCTAGTTGTAGAAGGTTTTGATCAAGCAATAAAAGCTGCAGAAAAAATTGGTTTTCCTCTGATGATAAAAATCAATTCTTCAAATGGTGGAAGTGGAGTTTTTGAATGTGAAAAAATTGCAGATTTGAATTCGATTGATCGCGCGATTCTTAATTTTCCACTCTTGATGCAGAAAAAAATTATTGGCACTGAGCTCGATTTGTCGGCAATTTATCGTGATAAAAAGTTGATCTATTTCTCTTATTCAAAAATCGAAAAAGTCATTCGCAATAAATTTGGACCATCGGTGATTAGGTCTTATCAACAACTCAACAATATCGACGAAAAACTGTTTTTAGAAATGGAGAAACTCGGCGAAGCTCTAGGCGCGAATGGCTTTGTCACCATCTCTTGTTTGGAATCAATTTTGGACGGAAAAAGATATTTTATCGAAGCTGATATGCGACCAAACACTTGGGTAGAATTCGGAAGATTTTTTGGCGACGATCCAGCGAAAAAAATTTCCAAATGGTTTTTAAATAGGGAGCGCACCACTTTTCCTTTCGCTGCTAATCGCAAGTTTCCCGAAAAAATATTGATGCCTTATTTTTTACGAATGTCAGGACGGGAGATTTTACTGAATCGTTATCGCGTTTGGAGATACATGCCTTGGGAAGATTTTTCTCTGCTGATTTCGATATGTGTTCACAGATTTTTAGCGATAAAAATTTCCGAGAGAAAAGCGCGATTATTGCAAAAAATTCAAAATCTTTTTGGGAAAATAAAGCGTCTTCCAAAAGCTGTGAAGCGCTTGCCTACAACTCTCATCAGACTTGTAATTCCATGCAAAAAAGAACGTGCAAAAATCAGGAACAACATCAAACAACAACTAAAAAAACCGTGGATTTTAATTCACGCACTCGGATTTAAATCCAAAATTAATAAATAATTTTTCGAGAGAAAAACGCTCTCGAATGAATCACTTAGAACGCTCGCAAAAATTCTTACTTGCTTATTTTTAAGCAAAAAATAGATCTCGCCGCTTCACATAAAATTTATAAAATCAAAAAATGCCTGACATCGGAAAGCTCGTAAGTGGTTTTAGAGTTTTTAAATCCACGACTTTTCAAAAACAAAAAGACGTCATTCAGCACTTGGTTGAACAAGGTCAGAAACCATCAACCATGATTATCTCCTGCTCTGATATTCGACTCGCTCCAGCAGAAATTTTCGCCACCAATCCTGGCGAATTATACATCGTAAACAACATTGGCGGATTAGTTCCAAAATATAGCACAAGCGGCATTCACGGCATCATGGCTGCAATCGAATATGCGGTGAAAACAATTGAGGTTCAAAACATCGTCATCCTCGGCCACGCTAAATGTGACGGCATAAAAATGATGATGTCTGATAAATTTTTTGCCGAAAAAAATGGCCTTTCCGAATCGATGAAAACTTGGCTTTCCGTTGCCAGCGAAGCTCGCGAAGCTGTTAAAAAACAAATGGCAGAAAAAAGCGAAGAGGAGCAACAAGCATCTTGCGAGCATGAATCAATCATCATTTCACTGCGCAATCTAATGACTTACCCTTACGTCACCGAGCGCATGGCACAAAATAAACTGAATATTTTTGGGTGGCATTTCGATATTGAAACCGGCGAGATCATGGCTTTTAACCCAGATACGAGTTTCTTTGAGGCAATTTCCTAAAATTTAATAATCGACATTATGACTCGAGCCCACTTAACACAATCACTCATCAGGGCTAATGGATCTGGTCAACAAACCTCATCGAGATTCGCAAGAATTTGCTCCAGAATTTTACGCTCTGAAGATCGACAATATTTAACCGACGAAGGCGTATCAGAAACCACAAGCGCATTGGAAAATTTACGAGTATTATTCGGAGTTAACGACATTGCTAACAGCAGAGCTAGCATGGGAAACGGTGCAGATATTCCCTTGGGCGACATTGCAACTGCTTCGCAAGCTCAGCCTGTTGCTCTAACTCCAGAGGTAGAATATACCAAATTGAGTGACTCAAAACGCGAGGAACTTGCTCAATTAGTCAAAAATGTGATGTATGGCGCAGACCGCACTGCTGGCGATCGCATCACCACTTTAGCAGCTTCTGTTTTGACGGGAATCACCGCTGCTCAATTAGCTCAAATCGCAACAGTGACTGCGATGGAAAAGCTGGGAATCAGCCTAACGAATATTAATCAATCCGTACCATTCAGAATTGGACTTGGTGCAACTATCGCGGGCGCATCGGTTGCAACATGCGTTATACTTAGCTGCAAATCATGTTGCCAAACAACCGGATATTGCGGCAGAGGCGAAGATAAAATAAAAGACATGATCCGCAGAGGATCTGAAGATCTAAAAAAATTATCCCCAGAAGAAATCAGAAAAATTTTGATAGTAGATACTCTGGCCAAAAAAGTATCCGAAGCGCATGAGGTTGATGTCGGCAAATCAAGCGATCCTGCAAAATTAGTTTTGGCCTCTCTCTGTCTCGGATACGCAATTTCAGCTCTTTATCTTGGAGCATCTCTCGCTCCAACAATCACAACTGCGGTGACAGCTGGTGTCACGGCAGGTGGAGTAGTTGCAAAGAGCGCAAATTCTTCCGGACCAGACAATGTCGATAAAATGCTCGCCAATGTTTCTAGCGAAGTGGAAACAAAACTGGGACGATTGATGACAAAAGGAAAAGACGGAACTTCTCCTGCTGTAGAGCTAAAAAACGAAACTGGACGCATCGGAAGAGCGCGCAAAATTTTATCAAATTTGATCGGATTAGTCCCAGGATGTGGACCATCTGTTAGATCTTATAGAACTCTGAAAACGATAGATTTAGGAAGAGACGAAAGTTACTAAAACACAACAGACAGGCCTTCTTAAAATAACTCAATCAAACGCGGAGAAAAAATGAAAAAATACATTACAGCAATTTTTCTATTTGGTCTAGTAGCAGCAGTTTCTTTTAATCCGATCGAAGCAAGAGCTGACAATAACGGCGGTGTTTTAGGTTGCGGAGTTTTGGGCTGCTAATTTCTTAAATTTTATAGGTAAAATCATGAAAAAATTTCTTGTTTTAGTTGCTGCAGTGACAGTCACAAATTGCTCAACAATCAAATCATATTCTTACGACAGAACTGGAGCTAAAATCTTCAAAGCAATGGATCACAATCATGATGGATTTGTTTCTTTGAGAGAATTGGAAAATTATCAAAAAGCTAAATTTGACAAAATCGACACCAATCACGACTGCAAAATAACTCGCGCGGAGGCAAAAGCCGTAGGCCGCGAAGCTAATTTTAATAAAATTGGAAAATCTCACTTAACCTGCAAAGGAGAAGTCGCGGCGGAAAAAGCTCTGTTCAAAAAAGTTGATTTAAATCACGACAAAAAAGTCAGCGCAGAGGAATATAAAAAGCACTATCTCGCAGCGAATTAGTAAAGTTCGAAGATCTCACTTTTCACTCGCCATTTCTGATTTAACAAAGAAATGGCGAGTTTTTTTGTGCCCAATTTAGATTTTTTTCTTCAGTAAGGAATTTACACGAATCAACTGCACCGACACCACAATCAACAAAATAACCATCGACAAAAACACTGCTGCAACCGCGATTACCGCGTATTTCGCCATGTTGAGATATTTTTGAATCATTGATGCATCGAGGCTGTTAATCGCGCTAACTACACGATCGATTGATTTCTCCGCCTTATCCATTTTTTCCTCATAGCCATCAAATTTTTGCTCATATTTTGCGATACGATTTTCGATGCGCTCAGTCACTTTATTCACTCTTTCTTCAACTTTTCCAAGCAAGTCATTTTGCAAACCATCAAGCGGTGATGCTGATTTTTTTGAGGGATTTTTTGGATCAGATTGCGTCGCAGAAATGTCATTCACTACTCCGGCAATTTTATCTAAATTAATCGCTGCGGCCTGCTTGGATAAGAGCGCTAAAGCCAACATAAGAAACAGGAAAATTATTTTTTTCATAAGATTTTTTAGTTTTTAGTAAGTCATTTTAAGTGGATAAATTACAACTTTTCCGATCAGCAAAACAGCGTCAAGAGTGACTGCAACCGGAGTCACCGCCACTCTGCCAACCGATTTTGCAAAACTGTTATCGTCGTTGTAATAAATTGGAATCATGTACATGCCAGAATTTGATGCTGCCTGAGCACCAAGATAACGCGCCGCATATCTTCTCCCGACAAGATTTATTTTTATTGAAACATTATCATCGCGATTCGGTCTAACGCCTAGAGTGCCAAGCTTTATCATATCTTCTTGAGCTAGAATATCGAAAGGCCCTTCGATCACAATATGGCCTTTAATATCGTTGTTAGCATCAAGTTTGAGATAAGTTTTTTCAGGATTTATGGTTAAAATATTTTGGGTTTTTAGTCCTAAAACTTCTTTCAGTAAGCCAGAATTATCGGTGAAAATGTAGTGATATTCTTGAGCAACAAAAACCACATATCTGCCGTCGGATCCGACATAGGCCTGAAGAATTTTCTCGTCATATTTTTTATATCCCCACAGAAATTTTGTCACGCAAGAGCTCAATAAAATCAAGGTTGCACAGAGGATAAGGCTTTTAAAAATTTTATAAACTTTCATTCAATTCTGTAATTGTAATAAAACTTTTTTTTGCACTTCTTTTAGCTCAGAATTTTGCATCGCGACAAGCCCGCTGTGAACCAAATATCCATCACGACCGATTGTTTCCGAACTAACTATTTCAGCGATAAATTCGCGCATTTTTGGCACGAGATCGAGATGATCTTTTTTGAAATAAATGAAAAGCGGACGAGAGAGTTGATAATGCTTAGAAGAAATGGAATCAAAGCTTGGCGATACATTGTTAATTTTTGCAGCCTGAATTTCGCGATTTACCACCAAGAAATTAAATCCAAAAATTCCGAAGGCTTGCGGATTCTTTTTCAAGGCCTGCACGATTAAATTGTCATTCTCTCCCGACTCAATGAATGCACCATCACTCCTGATTTTTTTGCATTGCTGTTTGCGTAAATCATGGCTGGGGAAAAGTTTGATAAAGCCATGATGTGGCATGCAAATTTCTTCCATCACTACATCGACAAAAACGTCGCGCGTGCCTGAACTCAAAGGTGGGCCAAAGATTGTGATTTTGTGCTTTGGCAAAGTTGGATCAATTTCACTCCAAAATTTATAAGGATTGGCAATGAGTTTTTTTGTTTTTTCGTCATAAATTTCGGCAGCCAAAGCGAGAAAAATTTTCTCCTTGGTGAGATTAATTTTTTTACCACCTCTGAGGTTTGCGATCACAATTCCGTCATAACCGATCTTGATTTCGATAACATCCTTCACGCCATTGTGATGACAATTTTCTAGCTCTTGCTGATCAATGACTCGCGAAGCATCAGCAAAATCTGGGTAGGAATATCCAACCCCACCGCAAAATAATTGGAAACCAATGCGAGTTCCGCTTGATTCGACAAGTGGGGTTGAAACTGTTGATTTGTTTAAATTCTGAATACGAGAAAACTCTTCTGAAACCGCGGAAATAAAGGGTGAAACCGTTGATGAGCCGACGACATGAATGTAATTTCTATGCTCCTTTTTTAAACCAAACCAATTAAAAGCTGCCGCGTTTTGTGCGGTTGCAAAAAATGTCAATGTCAGGAAAAAGACTGCTTTGCGATTCATGGTAGTTTGCAAATTTCGTTAGTTTTTTTGGGAATTTTTCTAAAAAAATTTCTCTCAATTTCTGAGAATTTTATCAAGGCAAATATGTCATTTTCTAAAAATTATCTCATCACTGGCGGCGCTGGATTTATCGGCAGTCACTTCGCAATTAAAGTTGCAAATCTTGGACATAATGTCGTTATTTTGGATAAATTAACTTACGCTGCAAACCTTGATAACATTGCCTCCATCAAACATAAATTAATCGAGGGAGATATTGGAGATTTCGATTTAGTTTCAAAAATTTTGCGCGAAGAAAAAATTGATTTTTTGGTAAATTTTGCTGCCGAATCTCACGTCGATAATTCTATTAAAGCGCCAGAAAATTTTATCAAAACCAACATTGTCGGCACTTACAATTTACTCAATTGCGCCCTCACCTTTTTTCAAAATTTAGACGCCGAAAAAAAATCGCAATTTCGTTTTTTACATGTTTCAACCGATGAAGTTTACGGCTCGCTTTCTCTTACTGATCCTAAATTTAACGAGGAAAATTCGTATAAACCAAACTCGCCTTATTCCGCGTCCAAGGCGGCTTCAGACCATCTAGTGCGCGCTTGGTTTGAAACTTATGGATTGCCGACAATCACCACAAATTGCTCGAATAATTTCGGCCCACATCAACATCACGAAAAATTTATTCCGACCGTAATTTCTTCCGCAATTTCAAACAAAATAATTCCTATTTATGGCAATGGTAAAAATATTCGCGATTGGATTTTTGTTAAAGACCATGCTGACGGCATATTTATGGCTCTACAAAAGGGAGTGGTTGGCGAAACTTATTGTTTTGGCGGTGAGTGTGAAAAAGAAAATATCGAACTCGCTAACGAAATTTGTGAAATTCTTGATGAAATAAAACCGCGCAGCGATGGCGCTTCTTACAAGAAACAAATCAATTTTGTCACCGATAGACTTGGTCACGACAAGCGCTATGCAATCAGCAATAACAAGGTGTCTCGTGAATTTGGATTTAAACCAGTAAAGAAATTTTCCGAAAGATTACGCGAAACTGTTGAGTGGTATTTGCAGTGATAAAAGAGCAATTCCGTAAAAATAAAATCAGCTGGAAAAAATCTTTTCTGGAAGGTTTTTCGCAAGATGAAAATGGTAATGCCGTGCCGTGGATGACTTATCCCGCGATTGAATTCCTGAAAAAAAATCTCACAAAAAATCATGAAATTTTTGAATTTGGCTGCGGTGCTTCAACTTTATTTTTTGCCAAAAAAGTGAAGAAAATTGTGGGATTAGAGACAAATGCGAGATGGCTTGCGATCACTCAGGAGCTACTTCCACATCAAGAGAAGGAGAAAGTAGAATTTCATTTAATGCCCGATGGTTTGGAAAATTCCGCTTACGAAAACTTTGCAAAAAATTGCGGAAAAAAATTTGATTTCATCATTATCGATTCACTAAAAAGATTCGAATGCGCAAAAAGTTCTATCCACGCTCTCAAATCAGGCGGAGCAATCATTCTCGATGATTCTGAAAGAAAAAATTACCAAAAAATTTTCGATTTTTTTTCCGCGAATAATTTCGTCAAACAGGATTTTTTTGGCATCGCACCAGGACAATTGCGGATAAAAAATACGACGATTTTTTTTAGAAAAGAAATTTTCTAGCTCCCCGAGCAAAGGCCGCAGGGCGTCGTCGAGGGGTTTGGAGGTTTGTTGGACAATCATTCCTTGATGGACAAAAATTCTTAGTTCCCCGAGCGAAGTCGAGGGGTTAGGAGTTTGCTTTCCCACCCCTCGACTTCGCTCGGGGAGCCGAAGTTAAAAGATTAATCTATCGAGGGATGATTTGCCAAAGAAACCTCCAAACCCCTCGACGACGCCCTGCGGCCTTTGCTCGGGGAGCTTAGAGCCCGTTTGAAGTTCTGAATAATGATTTGGGCAATGTGTCCAAGAATGTCATCCCGAACTCGTTTCGGGATCTGTCTTTGCAACTCACTCTCATCGTAATTTATCACCAACCTTCAAACCACCACCAAGTTGTCAATATGCACCAGCTCTGGCTTCGCGGACTTTCCTAAAATTTTTTTTACTTCTGCAGATTTTTTTTCGAAGATTTTTTTTACGTCATAAACACCGTAATTGCTGATTCCGCTCGCAATGTGATTTCCTTTTTCATCTTTAATAAAAATCGCGTCACCTTTTTTGAAATCGCCTTTTGCAGCAATCACGCCGATTGGTAAAAGACTAATTTTTTTGCTGCGTAAAACATCGACGGCGCATTGATTCACAACCACTTCGCCTTTGGCGTTGATGAAGCCAGAAAGCCAGTTTTTGCGCGACTTTTCGGATTTTTTTTTGCTGTAAAAAATTGTAAAATTTTGTTTTCCATCAACGAGATTTTTTAACGCGTGATCAGAAATTCCGTTAGTAATCACCACATCGCAACCAGAATTTTTTAGCATTTTTGCGGCAAGAATTTTTGTAATCATGCCACCAGTTCCAACTAGAGATGTTGCGCCCCCAGCCATGTTTTCAATTTCTGTCGTGATCTCAAAAACTTCCGAAATTAATTTGGCATTTTTTGTAGTTTTCGGATTTTTATCATAGAGCCCGTCGATGTCGGAAAATAAAATCATCAAATCCGCAGATGTCATTTGAGCCACACGGGCAGCGAGCCGGTCATTGTCGCCAATTTTAATTTCATCAACTGCAACTGAATCATTTTCGTTGATAATCGGAATTACACGATTTTTTAACAAAGTTTCTATGGTATTTTTAGAATTGAGATAGCGCTCACGATCGTTGCAATCAGCGGCTGTGAGAAGAATTTGTGCGACATTTAATTTTCGTGCCGAAAAAAAATCGCGATAAAAACTCATCAATTGAATTTGTCCGATTGCTGCGGCAGCTTGTTTTTCTTCGAGAGATAATTTGCGGTTTCCAACCTTTAAAACACTGCGTCCGAGAGCAATTGCGCCGGAAGAAACGATCACGATTTGGAAATTTCTTTTCATCAAATTCGCCACATCTTCAGCAAATTTTTTTAGCCATTTTTCACGCAATTTTCCTTCTTCAACCAAAAGCGAAGAGCCAATTTTGATGATAATTTTTTTTCTGTTTTGAAGATTTAATTTCATGAATCTTAATTTTTTAAACCTCTCTCAGACCGCGCCCTTCTAATCTCTTCGCGATAAATAATATTTTCCAAAAGCGGCAAAGGATAGGCAGAAAAAGATGCCAGTCCTTTCAAAACGTAAATTCCAACAGTGCGATTTGACTGCTGCTGTATGCCATCTTTTGTGATAATATCAGGAAAATCTTCACCCACCGAGCGCAATTCAATCAGATTTTTATCGACGCCATTTTTGATGAGATAATTTTGCGTCACTTCGGCGCGATCAAGCGCAAGAGTTTGGTTATAAAGCTCCTTTCCAGTTCGATCAGCATTTCCGACCAATAAAATTCTATAATCGCCATTCAATGTTTTGAGATATTTCAAAGTTGCGATTAGATCTTTGCTGGCTTTGTCGTTGAATTTAGCATTGTTGAAATCAAACAAAATTTCGAAACGCTCGAAAGTTGGCTCTTTGATTTCAACGCGCGGAGTTTTGTCTTTCGACATGTCATCAACATAACGCTCGATTTCGTCGAGCAGTTTGCTGAAGCGCACACGGCACTGCGCTAACTCATCGGAGCGAAAAATTTCTTTTGATTCACGACTAATCCAACAATCGTAGAGATAGCTCAGATGCGCGGTCTGAATTGGTAAATAAAATTTTAAATGCGGAATTGTTAAGATGGTTTCCAGCCTTTTTTGCATCAGAATCATCTCTTCTAGCTGTGCCTGATCTGCTTTCCAATATAGCGGATTTTCTGGCAAAAATTCTTGACCGTAGGAAATATCTAAACCCTTTTTAGCAAAATATTCCGCACCTTTTTTGTCGTTAACCGTGAGTAATTTTCGCGAGAAAGAGAGATATTCTAGAGCTAAGTAGGAGTTATATCCGCCCTTAGTTTTAAGCGGTAATTCCTGTTGCGAAAGAAGCTGAAATTGAGTTGGAGAATTGCAGGAAAAAAGAAGAAAAATCAGCGAGAAAAAAACTCTGAATCTCATTAGCAAAAAAATTAAACTGACTGTCAAACATGTGCCAGACCTCAACCCTCCTAAATTCAAGAAGGGTTGATTGAGATTGCAAAATCTAGCTGTTCATTGACTTAAAGAACTCTTCGTTGGTCTTAGTGTGGTCAATTTTTTGAAGCAAGAATTCCATCGCTTCAACTGGATTCATTGGATTAACGATTCTTCTTAGCATCCAAATTTTTGAAAGAGTTGCGCGGTCAAGCAACAGCTCTTCTTTTCTGGTTCCAGACTTAGTGATATCGATTGCTGGGAAAATTCTTTTATCAGAAATTTTGCGATCCAAAACAATTTCCGAGTTACCGGTTCCTTTAAATTCTTCGAAAATTACCTCATCCATTCTTGAACCAGTTTCAACAAGCGCAGTAGAAATGATGGTTAAAGAACCGCCTTCTTCAATGTTTCGTGCCGCACCGAAAAATCTTTTTGGTTTTTGTAAAGCGTTGGAATCGACACCGCCTGTTAAAACTTTTCCTGAAGATGGAATCACGGTGTTGTAGGCGCGAGCGAGACGTGTGATGGAATCTAGTAGAATCACAACGTCTTTTTTAGCTTCGACCAAACGACGTGCTTTTTCGATCACCATCTCGGCGAGCTGCACGTGGCGCGTTGCCGGCTCATCGAAAGTTGAACTAACCACTTCACCTTTGATGGTGCGAAGCATGTCGGTCACCTCTTCCGGACGCTCGTCAATCAAGAGCACAAGCAAGATTACTTCTGGATGATTTGAAGTGATGGCGTGAGCAATATTTTGCATCAAAGAAGTTTTACCAGTGCGTGGAGGTGCGACGATCAAGGCGCGCTGCCCTTTGCCTAAAGGAGCAATCATGTCGATAATGCGCGTAGAAATGTCGTTATTTAGCGGCTTATCTTCCTCGAGATCAAATTTCTTTTGTGGATAAAGTGGGGTTAAATCATCGAACAAAACACGATTTCTGATTTTATCTGGCGAGGCCAAATTCACTTCGTTAACACGCAAAAGCGCAAAATATCTCTCACCTTTTTTCGGCGCGCGAATTTGTCCCTTGATAGTGTCGCCGGTTCTTAAACCAAATCTTTTGATTTGACTTGGCGAAACGTAAATATCGTCGGAACCAGGGAAATAGTTGGTTTCAGGAGCTCTAAGGAATCCAAAACCATCTTCTAAAACTTCCAAAACACCTTCGCCGATGATGACATTTTCTGCATTTTGGTCAGAGAAATTCTTCAAAATATGATAGATGATATCTTGGCGACCGAAATCTCCGATATTCTCCAATCCGTGTTCTTTAGCGACTTCGATGAGTTTTTCCGCTGATTTGGTTTTGAGGAATTTCAACTCGAGAATTTTTCCGCTACCAATGCCGCGACGATCAGCGCGCATTTCCTCTTCTTCATCATCAGCAGCCAATTGTGCCGAAAATTGTTGCGTCGTAGGTTGATTCGACTGCGGAGTAAAAGTTTGAACATTTCCACCGCCAAAACTTCCACCACTTACCTGCGAAGAACTTCCACTACCACGACTTAATAAATTTCCAGTGTGAAGACGCGGCCCGTCAAAACGAGTTGTTGTTGCTTGATTGTAATTTTGTGTTTGCGCTGGCGCAGAAGCTTGCTGCTCTTGATCTTGCTGATTTTCATTATTGCGATTTGAGGGCTGATTAGCTCCATAGCGCAAAGTAAGCGTGTTGTTTGATGACATTTAGAAATTAAAAAAAGTTTAGTTGGAGGTTAGTAAATTTGCAGAAGGGAATTTTTTAAGAACTGCGTCGGAGAGCTTTTGAAGAAAGGACTCCTGAAGGATCTGAAGTAGGAAACTGAACAAATGAGGCCGCGCGTTGTATTTTAGGGTTTTTTTTGAGTCAAGTAGGAAAGTTTTAACCAATTGTCACAAAAATTATAATCATCGCCACAAGGCTGGCAGCAAGTCCAGAGAGCAAATCATCAAGCATTACTCCAAAACCATTTTTTAGATTTTTGTCAACCCAACCAATGATTGAAGGTTTCTTGATGTCAAAAAAACGAAAAAGAACAAAGCACGAAACCAGATGAATGGTGATAATATTTGGCTGCGCAAAATAACCTTCGTGACAAAAGAAAAATGTCGATTGCAGAGCCAATATTTGGCCAACAACCTCGTCTAAAACTATTGAACCATGATCAATCTCGCCGGTTTTTTTAGCATAAAATGGAATCGCCAGAGCACCGTAAATCGTGCAAATAATTAAAAAAATTCCCCAAAAAATATTTTGCTGAATGATGGAATTTTCCTGCAAAAAAAGTTTTGTCACCAAAAACCACAAAATCACGGAGGCAAATGAACCAACGGTTCCTGGTGCTTTTTTTGCCTTTCCGCAATAGAAAAAAGTTAGAAATAATTCACTCATGTTAGATAATAATTCTGATTTCACTGCCTTCATTCTTGCGCGACTGAATATCAAAAATTCCACCCTGTTTTTCGATAAGATATTTTAAAATAGGAAGGCCGAGAGTTAGAGTATCAAGGTTCTTCATGTTTTTTATATTTTGCAAAGAAGCTTTGACCTCTCCTTCAGTCATACCAATTCCCTGATCTTTCACTAACACTTCAATCAGTTTAGATTTTTTAATCCCATGGATTTTAAAAATATTTTTTAGCTCTTCAGCATCAACAACATTGCGCGCAGAAATCTCAACAACATCACCGCTCTGACTGTATTTTATGGCATTAGCAATCAGGTTGGTAATGATTTGCTTGAAGCGATGCGGATCAATATGCAAAGGCTGATGCAGGGCGTTTTCAATCTTGGTCAACAAAATTATGTCGGAATTTTTGGCGCGCTTAGTTAGAGAATTTGCAGCCTGTTTAATAATTTTCGCCACATTCACTGGCCGACTGCTACGCTTAATTTTGAACTCGCCATCTTTGCTGTAATTTAAATCTAGTAAGTCATTTAAGAAATTATCGAGATCATGCGAAGATTCAATGATGTCGCGGCTCAGCTCCAAATCAATTTCAAGCTCGTGAAGGTAATTCTGCTTATTTGGCAAATCATCTTTTTGTATTTTTGCGATCAAAGATTTTAGGTCACCTTTGATGATTTCCGCACAACCATGAATGCCGAAAGCAAAATTTTTGAACTCATGCGCAGCCTTAATTAAGAATTCGCTTTTGTTAGAATTGGCATGCTCCGCCGCTTGTTTTAGGGCGATAATTTTATCGGATTGTTTTTTCTCGCGATAGATCAAAAGCAGCAAAATCAACAAGCCGAAACAAACTGATAAAATTTCTATCAGCCTAGATGAAGCAAGATAGATCAACTCTTTTACAACCGCTTTCTCATTATATTTCAGAAATAAAATGTAGGGATAACCGTCAATTTTTTTTGCCAGAAAAGCGTGCGAGTTATTGATGAAAGAGATGCTAAAAATTTCAGCATTTTGTCCTGCGGCTATTTCGTTTAGAATTTTGCTAGTTTCAGAATTGTGAGTGGCGTCATCATTAGACTCATCGACTGAGAAAGATTGAAAATTTCCGTATAAAATCGGCACATCATTTCTTGCAAAAAGACTGAATTGAACATCAGTATTTTGCACCACGTTATGCAATAATTTTGCCAGTGGCGCAATTTCAAAACCAATAATTGTTGCACCTAAAAATTTGCCATTCTCATCAGTAATACCAACGCCTCCTGGCACTAACCATTTGTTGGTAATAATGCCAACTATTGGATTTCCGAGGTGAAATTTTTCCGGCTCTTTTTCTGTCATTAAAGCGTATGGCCTAATCGATAAATCTACCGCATCTTTTAGAACTCCATTTTTGCTATTAACGATGATTTTGTGATCCTCATTCGTCCAAGAAAAAACTGTCCAGGAAAATATCTTTGTTAGGCTCGGATTATTGCGATAATTACGCAAAACTGCATCAATGTGATTTTTATTTTTTGGATCTTCAGCAATTTGAGAATTTATGCTTTTTATGATAGAAAAAGTATAATCCATTTTATCAACAAAACTGCGTTCAATCCTTGCCATTTCTATCTCTAGATCGAATTTGATTTTCTCTTCTGCACTATCAAATAGACGAATCAAAAACCAGACAATCAGCAAAATCACAACAAGAAAAACCAGCGAAATAATCAGTGAAATTTCCAACCTTGGTTTGCTTTTCTTAACAATCATTTGGCGAAATTTTTTAGAATTTCGAGATAGGTTTTTTGCAACTCTTCAACTTCCTTTACTTCAGAAAATTCATCAATTTTGTGAGCGGTTTTGTTTACTAATCCGATTTCCACAACTTCGGCAAAATCCTTGATAAATCTAGCGTCAGAGGTTCCGCCTGAGGTGCTAAAAACTGGTTTTTTTCCACAAATTTTTTCAACTGCATTGCTAACAATTCCGGCCAAAAATTTAGGATTACTCAGGAAAGATTCACCGCTGACGCGAGTTTGGAGTTCATATTTTGCACCAAGTCCGACAGTTTTTTTGCAAACATACTCGACAAAATCAATGATTGATTGCGAAGTGTGAGAATCGTTGAAACGCACGTTAAACGCGGCCTCAGCGTGATTTGGAATTACGTTATTTCCTAAATTTTGTGAAGAAATCGAAGTGATTTCTAGATTGCTTGGATCGAAAAATTTTGTGCCTCCCCCGCCGTCACGTAGCGCGCCAGAACTATGACTATCAAGTTTGTGATCCTTCAAAATTTTCAAAAGATTTATCAAAATCGTGATCGGATTTAACGCGATGTCGGGATAAGCAACATGACCTTGCTTGCCAGTGACTTTTATTGTGAAGCCAACAGAGCCGCGCCTTCCCACTTTTATCATCTCACCAAATTTTTCTGGATTTGTTGGTTCGCCAACCAAGCAATGCGAAATTTTTTTGTTATTTTCTTTCATCCATTGCAGCACTTTTTTCGTGCCGTTTATCGAATCATTTTCTTCGTCATTTGTGATTAAAAATCCGATGCCGAAATTAGGATTTTTATTTTCTAACAAAAATTCTGAAACCGCGGAAACAAAGGCTGCAATTGCACATTTCATGTCGGCAGCGCCGCGACCAAAAATTTTTCCGTTCGAAATTTCTGCAGCAAATGGATTGTATTTCCACGCAGATTTTTCTCCTTCATTCACGACATCTGTGTGGCCAGCAAAATATAAAATTTTTTCATAATTTTTTGGATTAAAAACAGCGTGAAGATTGTTCACCTTGTAAGATCCATCACCATCGAATTCCAAAATATCGCAAGCAAATCCAAGTTTTTTAAGATTATCAGCAAGAAGATTAATAACCTGAGAATCTACTCCGCTGTAGGATGGAATACGAATTAAATCTTGCGAGAATTTAACTGCGTCAAGTTTCATCGTTGAAATTTTTTGTTGGGGAAAAAGAATGCCCCGCTTTTTAAATTCAGCCCCAAAGTAAATCAACAAAGCATATGCTAGACCTAAAATGGATTCGCGAAAATCCACAAAAATTTGATGAAGCAATGAGCGCGCGTTCTGCTAATTTCAAGGCTTCAGAGATTCTTGCGCTTGACGAAGAAAAAAGGAAAAAAACTTTTTTAATTCAAGAATTGCAAGCAAAGCGAAATAAATTTGCGCAAGAAATCGCTGCGGTAAAAAAATCTGGAAAAGACGCTTCTGCGCTTTTGGAAGAATCTAAAAAAACCAACGCCGAACTTGCTGCTGCTGAATCTGATTTTTCTGTTGATGAAAAAATAAACACGCTTCTGCTCACAATTCCCAACCTTCCGCACGATTCTGTTCCGCTTGGAAAAAGCGAAGAAGAAAATGTCGAAATCGAAAAATTTGGTGAGCCAAAAAAATTTTCCTTCGCACCAAAATCTCATGACGAACTTGGCGAAAAACTCGGAATGCTTGATTTTGAACAATCAGCTTTGATGTCTGGCGCAAGATTCTCAACTCTCTCCAAAGGCTTGGCACGCATGGAACGGGCGCTTTCAAATTTTATGCTCGACGTCGCGCTCGAAAATAATTACCAAGAAATTTCGCCGCCAAATTTGGTAAAATCAGAAGCGATGAAATTTTCCGGACAACTTCCAAAATTCGCCGAAGAAGCATTTTCAACATCTGATGGCTATTGGCTAATTCCAACTTCCGAAGTTTCTTTGGTGAACTTAGTTGCGAAAAAAATTTTGGCGGAAAGTGATTTGCCGTTGCGTTTCACTGCTTACACCCCGTGTTTTCGGCGTGAAGCCGGTTCTGCCGGAAAAGACACGCGCGGCATAATTCGTCAACATCAATTCAAAAAAGTTGAGTTGGTTTCAATCACAACTGCCGAAGCTTCACAGCAAGAGCATGAGCGCATGACGAAGGTTGCTTGCGAAATTTTGCGTCGTCTTGAATTGCCATTCCGCAAGATTTTGCTTTGCTCCGGCGATATGGGATTTTGCGCACAAAAAACCTATGATTTGGAAGTTTGGTTGCCGAGCCAAGAAAAATATCGCGAAATTTCTAGCTGCTCAAATTGCGGCGATTTCCAGGCCAGACGTGCTTCCATCCGCTATAAATCAAAAACTGATGGCAAGAATTATTTCGCCCATACTCTCAACGGATCAGCTCTGGCTGTGGGTAGAACGCTGGTCGCAATTATGGAAAATTATCAAAATGAAGATGGCTCGATAACAGTTCCGAAGGCCCTGATTAGCTATATCGGGGGCTTGGAGAAAATTTCTTGCTAAATTCTATCGCGTTCATATTTTCCGCCGCCTCGTAAAAATTCTTCCCAACCAAAAAACTAGAAAAAATGGCTAATACTTCAGCAGCAAAAAAAGCTCTCCGCTCAAGCGCGGCAAAGAACGTAATCAACTCTGCGAGAAAAAATCGCATCAGAAGCTTCATCAAAAAAGTTGATGATGCCATTAAAGCTAATGACGAAAAAAGAGCTCGTGAAGCCTTTAAAGCATTGGAACCAGAACTTATGCGCGGCGTCACAAAAAAAGTTTTCAAACTCAATACTGCAGCAAGAAAACTTAGCAGAATCTCCTCAGCAATTCGCAAAATTAAAAAATAATTTTGAAACTCCTCTCCTCAATCCGATCTAGCCTCAGCAATAGAAAGATTGATTTTATGAAAGTGCATAAATTAGCACTTTTCATGTCAGTTTTTTTTATTGTTGGATCGATTATTCTAGTTTTTTCCAAAGGTTTAAATTTTGGAATCGACTTTGCCGGAGGAATTCTAATTGAAGCCAGAATCGAGGAAAACCTTGATGTAGCAAAGGTTCGCACACTTATCACCGCTGAAATCAAAGATGTTCAAATTCAAAATATTGATCAAAAAGATTTGCTAATTCGCGTCGCCAAAAGTGATGAGGAGCAATCAGTTGTAGTCAAAAAAATTCAAGAAATTCTCGGTAAAAACTTTGGCAATGTTGAATATCGCAAAGTTGATTATGTTGGCCCACAAGTCGGTTCGGAGCTAATCTGGAAAGGCTTCGTCGCCCTTCTAATGTCCTTCATTTTTATCATGGTTTACATTTGGATTCGCTTTGATTGGCAATTCGGATTTGGCGGAATTTTTGCTCTCCTTCACGACGCAATTGTCACTCTAGGATTTTACGCAATAACTGGTCTCGAATTTAACCTCACCTCAATTGCCGCAATTCTCACCATTATCGGCTATTCCATCAATGACTCGGTGGTGATCTATGATCGCATTCGTGAAAATTTGCGCCGCTACAAAAAAATGGATTTATCTGATTTGATAAATTCCAGCGCCAACTCAACTTTGAGCCGCACCATTCTAACTTCTGGAGTCACACTAATTTCGCTTCTTGCCTTGATCGTCTACGGCGGCGAAGTTTTGTTCAGCTTCAGCGTTGCAACATTCTTTGGAATTTTAGTTGGAACTTACTCCTCGATCTACATTTCGGCACCAATCCTGATCTATCTCGATCCACGTAAAGAAGAAAAAAATTCTTAAACTGAAAATTTTTTCTTGAGCAATTCAGCCTTTACCGCTCTTTCTTAAACTACTCTTCCCCAAAAACTTCGGCTCTTTGTACCCAGCCTTTTTTGCTTTCCACTTTGATTGCGCACCAATCATCTTCACATTTTATGTAATCGCCAATTACGTTGTTTTCTAGGCGATAAATGATGCGTGATTTCTCGTTTGGCTTGCTGTGCATGTTGATGAAGGCTTTTGTTGTGCGCACAAGCAAAGTGCGTTTTTTGGTGAGCAAACTTTGTGTCACCCAACCGCTTTGACCTTCGTAATCCTGAATCTCATTCCAATTGTCATATTCGCTAATTACACGAACTGGAATGCCGCGTAATTTGTAAATAAATTTTATTGGATAATTTTGTCCTGGACCGGAGCGCACATTGGTTTCAGCAGCTCGAAGTGAAGCAAAATAATTTACTTCCTGAATTTGCTTTGCGGCAAAAGAAGGAAGGGAGAAAAGGAAAGTTAAAGCTACAGCAAGAAGAAGTTGAAGGCCTGAGACTAAAGATTTTTGGCGGTTATTTTTTTGATTTCGTTTCATGAAATTTTTTTCCACCTTGTGAAATTGAAATTTGCTTGCCTCGTGCAACAGCTAAATCATCAGCCTCAACATTTTTGGTGATTATGCTTCCCGCACCAATAACTGCGCCGTTTCCGATTTCAACTGGTGCAACTAAAGCTGTGTTTGATCCAACAAAAACATTTTTGCCAATTTTGGTTTTGAACTTGTTGTGACCGTCGTAATTGCAAGTGATTGTGCCAGCGCCGATATTGCTTTCCTCGCCAATTTCAGAATCTCCGACATAACTCAGATGATTAACTTTTGCGCCAGATTTGAGGTGGGATTTTTTAACCTCGACGAAATTTCCGATGCGAACATTTTCCGCAATTTTTGTTTCTGGGCGAATTCTGGCAAAAGGTCCTACAACTGCGCCAGAAGCAACTTGAGCGCCTTCAATATGACAAAAAGATTTGATCTCGACATTTTCCGCAATTTCAACCTTTGGTCCAAAAACCACATGCGGATGAATCACACAATCTTTTGCGATTTTGGTGTCAAAAGCAAAATAAGTTGAGAGTGGATCAACAAGCGTCACGCCATCATCCATCATTTTTTTACGAATTTTTTGCTGCTTAATTTCTTCAATTTTTGCCAACTCAACGCGTGAATTCACGCCCAAAACTTCCGCTATTTCTGTTTTGATGAATGTGCGTTTTAGCCCAATATTTACAGCAACCGAGACCGAGTCGGTTAAGTAAAATTCGCTGGCAGCATTATCGTTTTTGATTTGAGAAATTATCGCTGAAATTTTTTCGCCATCGAAAGCCATTACGCCAGAATTACAGAGTGAGATTTTTTTCTCTTCGGAAGTGGCATCTTTAAATTCGATAATTTTTTCAACATGGCCACTGGAATCAACAACCAAGCGGCCGTAGGCATTCTGCTCCTCATCATCAAAAGCTAAAATACAAAGCGAAAAATCGTCGAGTTTTTCGACCATTTTCTTCAAAGTTTCGCGCTCAATTAATGGCGTGTCACCGTAAAGAACCAAAAGTTTTTTGCCAAGATTTGTGATTTTTGAGAGAGCCGTCTGAACCGCGTGAGCTGTGCCTTTGCGCTCTTTTTGAGTGACGAAAGAAATTGCTGAGCTGGGATGAGAAGCGAGGATTTTTTCCTCAAAATTTTTCATCTCGTCAGAAACAACGATGGTGATATTTTGTGGCTGCAAAATTTTCGCCTCGTCAATCACCATATTCAGCATCTCGCGACCCGCAACCTTGTGCATTACCTTGGGTAAATCCGATTTCATTCTCGTGCCTTTTCCTGCTGCAAGAATGATAATCGAAAGATCGCCAGATGTTTTTGTCATGCTTAGTTTGCTGATTTGTTGACGAGTTTGTTTTTCGCAATCCAAGGCATCATGGCACGAAGTTTTTCACCAGTTGCTTCGATTGGATGAGCGCGTCCTTTGGCGCGAAGCGCATCAAAATTATGTTTGCCGGTTTTGTTTTCTTTCATGAATTCACGAACGAATTTTCCGTTTTGAATTTCTTTCAAAATTTTCTGCATTTCCTTTTTGGTTTTTGCAGTGACAACACGCGGGCCGCGAGTTAAATCGCCATATTCTGCAGTGTTTGAGATGGAATAGCGCATGTTGGCAATTCCGCCTTCGTAGAGCAAATCAACGATCAATTTCATTTCGTGAAGACATTCGAAATATGCCATTTCCGGGGCGTATCCAGCTTCGGTTAAAGTTTCAAAACCGGCTTGGATTAAGGAAGTGACGCCTCCGCAAAGAACTGCTTGTTCGCCGAAAAGATCGGTTTCGCATTCTTCTTTGAAAGTAGTTTCGATAATTCCTGAACGGCCGCCACCAATTGCTGAAGCGTAAGAAAGTGCGATTTTTAATGCATTTCCTGAAACATCTTGAGCAACCGCAACTAGACACGGCACGCCTCCTCCCTTCACGCATTCACCACGAACAGTGTGTCCTGGACCTTTTGGCGCAACCATAAAAACATCAAGATCGGCACGAGGTTTGATAAGATTGAAGTGAATATTAAGACCATGCGCAAACACAAGACAGGCGCCTTTTTTCAGATTTTTCTTCAAATCATTTTTGTAAATTTCGGCCTGCAATTCATCTGGCGCAAGAACCATAACCAAATCTGCCCATTTAGCGGCCTCTTTGTTTGAAACGACTTCAAAACCAGCATTTTGCGCTTTGGCAATCGAAGGAGAATTTTCGCGAAGAGCGATTTTAATCTCTGCAACACCTGCATCTCTAAGATTTTGCGCATGAGCGTGAGCTTGCGAACCATAACCGATGATGGCGACTTTTTTGCTTTTGATGATGCTCAAATCAGCATCAGAATCGTAGTAAACTTTCATTTGAAATTGATTTTAAAGTTGGGGGGAGGCGGCGAAATTATTGACGCAACTCCGCATTGTAAAGGTGAAATAATTTAGATTTGAGGCAATTATCCCACAGTTCACAAAAGACAGACTGTCTTTGTTTGCGAAGGGATAATTAGCAGATTTGAAGTGACCGTCCCTTCAGCGATTATTTTATCTGCCATCCCCACACAAAAGCGGGGATGACAAACTTGCTGCCTTAATAAAATTCTACCACGCCAGTTGAAACGTCGTACATGCCGCCAATTACGGCGATTTCGCCACTTTCGATCATGTCGCGAATGATTTTACTTTTTTTCGGAATGTGCTGCAGAACGTCTTTAACATTCAGTGCCGCAACTCTTTCGACAAAGTCAGCATTATGCGAATGGCGATGTTCTTTCACCGATTTTTCTGCCTTCACCGACGGACGGATTTTATGCAGCAATTCGGTGATATAACCCATCTTCACATCGTCGCAGGCACTTTTAATCGCGCCACAACCGCTATGACCCAGAACCATAACCAGCCTTGCTCCGGCAACTTTGCAGGCGAATTCCATACTTCCCAAAATATCTTCGTTCAAAATATTTCCGGCGATGCGGCAGGAAAAAATATCGCCTAATCCTTGATCAAAAATTAATTCGGCGGAAGTGCGCGAATCAATGCAGCTCAGAATGAAAGCGAAAGGATGTTGCTCATCAGAAGTTTCGTTAACTTGCTTAAGCAAATTACGATTAGCTTTGAGATTATTCACAAAGCGCTCATTGCCTTCTTTAAGCAATTTTATTGCCTGTTCTGGAGTGATGGAATCACGCGTTTCTTTGGTTAGAGTGACAATTGCGCGTTCCGATTTTTTAATGCGATAAATCAGTGCCACCACAATTCCAATGCCAACACCTTTGAGCAAATCAAAAGTAATCATGCCTAAAACCGTGGCGATAAAAGGCATAAATTCTTGCAATCCAGAATCATAAGCCTGTTTAAAAACTTCTGGTTTTGCCAATTTATAACCAAGCAAAAGAAGTATGCAGGCCAAGCTCGCTAGTGGAATCATGTTGAGAAATTGGGGAATTGTGATCACCGAAATCAACAAAAAGAATCCGTGCAAAATTGCCGACATTTTTGTTTTAGCGCCGAAAGAAATATTGGCCGAACTGCGCACAATCACTTGCGTAATTGGCAAGCCTCCAATCATGCCAGAGATGATGTTTCCAAGACCTTGAGCTTTAAGTTCGCGATTGCCAGAAGTGGTGTGTTTTGCTGGATCAAGCTTATCGGTTGCCTCAAGCGAAAGCAAAGTTTCGATGCTGGCAACTAGCGCAATCACTACAGCCATGCCATAAATTTCATAATTTTTTAGCTGCTCGAAATTTGGCAAAGTGAATTGTGCAAGAAACTCTGAAAATGTTGCGGCAATTGGAAGCTGAACAATTTGATGATCATGCAATTCTAAAAAACTGCTCAAAATAATTCCCAAAACCACCACCACGATTGGGCCTTGCAACATCTTGAAGAAGCGATGTTTTTTCGCCAAATAACTTTCCCAAAAAATCAATAAACTCATTGAAATTATGGTGATGATGATAGCGGCCGGAGTTAGATGAGAAACTGTTTCTTGCAGGTTTAGTAAACTACTTTGCGAAAGAGATTCTTCGAAATCATTTCCAACTCCAGCATCATAACCAAGAGCATGCGGAATTTGTTTGATGACGATGATAATGCCGATCCCCGCCAACATTCCTTTGATGACCGAAGCGGGAAAATAATAGGCGATAGTACCTAGACGCATGAAGCCCATTGCCACCTGAATTATTCCCGCAAGAACAGTTGCAACGAGGAAATTTTCCCATGAGCCGAGAGTTGTGACATAGCTTAAAACAATCACTGCCAAACCAGCTGCTGGACCGCTCACGCCAAGGCGCGATCCACTTGCTGCACCAACAATAATTCCACCAACAACTCCAGAAATAATTCCAGAAAAAAGTGGAGCGCCGGAAGCCAGAGCGATTCCGAGACAAAGTGGAAGTGCGACGAAAAATACGATAATACTCGCGGGCAAATCTGCTCGAAGATTTTGTGTAAATAGTTTCATAAAATTTGAAGAAATAGCGTTGAAGAAAATGCGCTAATCTAGGGAGAGTCCTAGGCGCTTAAGAGTTTAGACTATCTTAAACGTTAGGAGGAGATGTTGGAACGGAAGAAGAAAAATCAACTGCAGAAGAGTTTTTGAAGGAGAAAGAGAGCTGAATTTTATGCGATGCAATGAAGATTTTTTCTTCAGAGAAATTTCCTAATTTTAATTTTTGATCGCTAGAATCTTTATCTTCGCTTGATTCTAAATCAGCGGCAATTTCATCGGAAAAATCAGCTTTAACAAAAGAAGATGCAGCACCTTGAAAAACCACAAGAAACGCGGCCGCAAGAAATATCGAGATGAATTTTTCTGGAAAATTCTTCATAAAATTTTTGATTTAAAAAAGATCTGGATCCCATCTTTTCTTAGTTCCCTGATCTTAACTTCAGTTCCCCAAATTTAACTTCAGTTCCCCGAGCGGAGTCGAGGGGTCGGGAGTTTGCTTTTCAACCCCTCGACTCCGCTCGGGTAACTGAAGTTAAGATCAGTGAAATGAGGTTAAAAAATCTTACTAAGAAATTTTAAACTGGCGAAAATTGTCATTAAGGCAATTCCTTTTTTAAAATGATTCTCGCTGATTTTTAAGTGAGCTAAATGGCCAAGTTTAATTGCCACAAAAACTGGAATTATTGTCCACCAAATGCTGTAAAAAAAATCCAATTTCAACTGACCTTGTAGCGAAAGTTGCGTGATGCGGACAAAATTAAAAGAGACGAAACATGCCGCCATTGTTGTGCGCAGACCGGATTTGGTTTTAAAATCATCTTTCACAGCATTTACCCAAAATGGTCCGCCAATTCCGAAAGAACCTTGCGAAATTCCGCCGATAAAAATTAATTTTTTCTTGAAGATTTTTGGAAAAGTAAACTTGTCAAAAAACATGATTTTTATGGCGAGAAGAATCAGCAAAATTCCAAAAATAAAAGATAATTTTTCCGAAGAAAATTTTGCGAAAAAAAACGTGCCAATTATCGAACCTGAAACGCAAAGTGGCACTAAAGATTTAAATATTTTTTTATCGAAAGATTTGTGATCGGTGCAAAAAACATGCGAGCTGGCGAGGGTTCCAATGTAAAGTCCGGCGAGAATCATTTCCTTCAAATCGAGAAAAAATCCGAGAATGGCGTAAGCGATTAATCCACCACCAAAACCGATGATACTTTCAACAAAAAAACCGAGAGAAAAACTTATTGCGATTAAGAGTGCGGCTGACATAAATTTGATTTAAAATTTCTGCGACGAAAGCTCGCCAAAACTCACTCTTCACTAAGTAAAAATCAATTGATGAAAAAAATTTTTTTAATCCTGATTTGCAGCAGTTTCTCTGGCGAAGTTTTAGCTCAAAGCTACACAAACCTAGGAATTATCAACGATCTCACAGTCACTGAAAACGCAAAATTTATAAAAAATATCGAGCCAAAAATTTCAAATCGCTTCATTGGCGAAGTTGCTTTTGACGACAATTACCAATCAACCAACCGCCAAAACGAATATAAAGAAAGCTTCGCAAAAGTTCGCTTTTACAGCAATTTTCACCTCAATAAGCAGGTATGGATTAGCAGCTATCTGAAGCTTGATCGTATCGATAATCAAAACAAAACCGATCGTCGCAACGCTACGTCGCGCGGTGGTGGAGACCGTTCATTCGAAAATATCGGAGTTTTTTTTGAAGAGCTAAATCTCAATAGCAGTCGGGATAACTATTCACTGATTGCCGGAAAGTTTAACCTCAACTTCGGCAGCGCCTGGAGATGGGATCGCGGCCTTTGGATTCACAACATCGCCGACGGTTATAAACAAGCGGAAAAACTTGGTTTTAGCGGAATTTATCGCCTCGGAGATTCCAAAAAAACTGGGCAATATAGCTTCAGTTTTAGCACCTTTACCAATGACAGAAAAAATCTCGACAATGCGCTGATGGTTGAGCGCAATACAGTTCACAAATCAGATGCGAGGCCTGGAGATACGCGCTCTCTTCAATCATACAGCGCTTCGATGAATATTAATTTTGATTTCAGTGAATTAGAAAAATTAACTTACCATTTTTCCTACATCGACCTAGCGGTGAATGAGCGCGCAAGCAGCGTGACTCCAACAAAAATTGACGATCAAAAAGGCTTTTCTGCCGGCATGAATTACCAATATCCAATCAACAAAAATTTGGTTTTGGATGGCATGTTGGAATATGCAAAAATGAAAAATGTTAACGGCAATTCCGACATCACCGACGACTATTTCACCGCCAATATCATCGCCAGATTTTACAAAAACTGGACTATGCTTTTGGGCAATGCCAGCACCAGAAGAATGCAAGTTGAACAATTTGGTTATGACCAAAATTTGTCAGAAATTTCTTTTGGATATGAATTCGATAAAACAAATTTTTTCGATAAATTCACTTTGCAAGCTGGCTATAAAAATCTTCGCACCAACAATAAAACCAGCCTAGAAACCCAAAATGTTTTTGGGCTTTTGGTGCGATATTATAAAAATTTCTAAGAATGAAAAAACTACTTCTCGCAATTCCAAAGGGTAGAATTCTAGACGAGCTAAATCCTCTTCTGGCGCGGGCTGACATTGTTCCTGAAAAAGATTTTTTTGACGATTCTTCGCGCAAATTAATTTTTAAAACCAATCGCGAAAATCTTGAAATTATCAAAGTACGTTCGTTCGACGTCGCCACTTTCGTCAAATTCGGCGCTGCAGATTTTGGAATTTGCGGCTCCGATGTTTTGGAAGAATTTTCCTCAGAAGAAATTTTTCCGGTGCTTGATTTAGAAATTGGAAAATGTCGCCTCGCAATCGCCAGCAAAAACAACTTACACCTTACAGCTAAAGACTTGCGACTTCTCTCCCACCTCCGCATCGCCACCAAATATCCCGCCATCGCCAGCCGTTATTTTTCTGAAATTGGCATTCAGGCTGAAACCATCAAACTCAATGGCGCCATTGAAATCGCGCCAAAATTAAAACTTTGCGATTTCATTTTGGATTTAGTGAGCAGCGGAAAAACCCTCGCTGAAAATGACATGATCGAAGTGGAAAAAATTTTAGATGTGAGTTCATTCTTGATCGTTAACCGCACCGCTTTCAAAACCGCAAATAACGAGATCAATCAGCTAATAAAAAATTTTGATGCATCGCGCTAGCCCAACAAAAACATTGCTGCGCTCACTGCTCATATGCTTCGTCGTGCTTTCGCTTGTTGTTCCCAGCGAGTCATTCGCAATTTACAATGGCGTAAGAACTCCGGTTAGTTTCGATCAAACCAAAAACATGTGCACGGTTGGTCCGCTTTCTTTCGACCCGCTATCCGCCAATAACGACATTGATTTTGAAATTAGTAATCCGGTTTGTGCCACTTACATCGCAGCTTCTGGTGCAGCGCTAGTAGCAGCCGAAATAGCCGCCTTTGTTGCCTGCAAATTTTTTGCGATTCAAAATCCGATGAACCTTGTCGCAGAACAAGGAACTGCGGCATCGGAAGTTCCAACTCCACCATTTCCAACTCCTGCACTTCCAGCAAGAATAGCTGCAAAAGTTTCCAAATGCGGCGTCAGAATTGCTACGCTCTCGGTTGAAAGCGGTATATGCAGTGGATCTTTGGGAACCGCATGTGCCGGCGTTGCTCTAGCTTCTGCCGACCTTGGAATATGCTGCGGCGCCATTACAGCTTATGCGGTTGCGGTTGGAGCCGCAGTTGCAGCTCTCGCAATCATTTGGGATACAGCAAGAATCACCTTCGAAAATGGCAGAGTTTGTGGACATGATTGGAAAAAATGGACTCACCCAAAATTACCAAACGGCACTGACGACACCTCAAAATGGATCAAAACCAAAGGCCCTTACAACCTCTGTCTAGATAAACTTTTTCTCGATTCTTCTATCGCCGAAACAAGCACAGCTTGCCAAACAGGCTGCGTCACTGCTGGCTGCAGCACCATAGACATCAAAAACAAACCATATCGCGAATTTATTTACGGCGGTAAGGAATATGAGGATAAAGGAGATAATTCCTGCGATAATCCAACAACTTGGAATACAGCAGCAGCAAGAGATTCAAGCGGTCAACCTCAGACCAGAGCAGAGAAAATTCTCGGATATAACGGCACCAAACAGCGCTACTACATGACCGGGCCAGGCAATGCTCCGGCCTACGCTTGTCACCGATTCCGCGCTAGAGCAACTAGTGAGGCGGATAGAACAGCCATGCAGGTCGCTTACGATTGCTGCAAAAGAAGAAGTCAAAATGCCATGTGCATCGAAAACAGAGCTGGTTCAGGCGTGATTCTTGGGGACTACAGCTACGCCTTTTGCGAGATTGGATCTCGCTGCGCTGTTTCTACAGTTTTTTTCGATGTCTATGCCAGCACAACTCAAGCCAATTACGCTTGCGCCAAAACATACTCTGTCTGCCCTTACAATCACCTGCTTGGTGGCGGAACCGAACAAAAAACCTACAGCACTACAGACCCTACACAAGTGGTGAATTTCTGCCAATTCATGAATCACTGTTCCAAGATTCCAGTCCTGCCTTACGTTCGCACCGTGAGCTTTGAAGGCGGATTCGTTTCTCAAGCCTGTCGTGACATGAAAGGCGATTCACAAAATGTTTACGGCTATACCAGCGAATTGGTTCCCATAAATGTACGCGGCTTCTCCGCGCCAATGATTCAATGCTTTAAGGAAACCATGGAAAATGTTTTCCTCAACAAAGCTGGCTACACGCAATGCGTTAATCCCGACGAAAATCCTTCTAACGATGGCACTTGTGTCAGTGGCTATATCTATCGCTCTGGCTACGACCTTCCGGGAAAATCATTCTTTTTGAAAATTCAAGACAATCTCCGCTCAATCATAAAACTAATCTTAACCCTCTCAATTGTTGGATTTGGCATCGCCACCTTATTGGCAGTTCCAGGCGCTTACATCAAAAAGAAAGTGCTGCTGACTTACGTGGTAAAAATCGGATTAGTGATGTTTTTTGCCGTTGGCGATGGCTGGCAAATGGGCTTTATGAAAAGCGTTTTAAACACTTCCGTTTTTATGGCGGATTTCATGTTCAGAGCTGATGAAAGCCTCCCTACTAACCAACTCGATGGCTGCCAATTTCCGCGCTACAACTTTGCCGATAGTGATGAAACGACAAAATACAACAATCCAGCCTACCCTCCGGGAAAATCTTATCTGAGAGTTTGGGATATTCTTGATTGCAAAATCGCTCGCGCGCTTGGCTTTGGTCCGGAAGTTTCTGTGCCAAATTTAGTTTTGATGATTTTGGGCGGATTCTTTACTGGCGGGCTCGGAATTGTATTTTTTGTCGCCGCTTTCGTTTTTGCCTTTTTCCTAATTACGCTAACTCTGCGCGCACTTCACATCTTCCTGATGTCAATGACGAGTGTGATTATTCTGATGTATGTTTCGCCAATAACGATCTCACTTTCACTCTTCGAAAGAACCAAGGGAATCTTCAATGGTTGGTGGAAACAGATGCTCGGCTTCACTTTACAACCGATGATTCTCTTCGCTTATCTCGGAATTTTAATCACACTTTTCGATCAGGTGATTATCGGAAAAGATATCACTTTCACGCCGCAAACTATCACTGATGCAAATGGCAACACTATCACCGACACCTACGGCAGAAGGGTTCCAAAAACAATTACCTGCAACGAAACTGCCAACAATACTAGCATCTATTGTATTTTCCGCATCGCTCAAATTCAAACCTATACTGGTTTTGAAGTTTTAGGAATTGGCCTTCCAGTGTTGTTCACGATGAATCAAACCAAGCTTGAATCGATCATGAAAGCGGCGTTGCTGATGTTCATCTTCACCAAATTTATGGATCAAATCACGATGTTTGCTGCCAAATTGGTCGGCGGCGCAGAATTGAAATCTGATTGGGGCGGCGTTGCCACAATGGCAAGCAAATCCTACGGAGCGCTGCGCGCAATACAGGAACGAGCAATAAATGCCTCAAAGAAACATGCTGGAACTGTGGCGCGGAAAGGTGTCGACGCGTTTAAAAACAAAACTCGAGAAGTGGGAGATAAAGGAAAATCTATCAAGGATGCTGATGGCAGTAAAAAAGGCGGAGATCAAACCGAATCTTCAGGTCTCGCTAAGGATGGCGACATCACCGTGAATGATAAAAAACAAGATTCGCAACAAAAAGGTGGTGGAGGCGACGCCCCTAGCAATGGAAATAAAGCTGATGGCGGTGGAGGCGGAGGCGCACCTGATGGCGGAAGCAATCCTCCTCCGACTCCTCCAGCTCCACCTGCTTCAACAGATGGCGATGCCACTGCCAATACACCACCGCCGCCAGCCCCACCTTCTCCTCCATCTGGCGATGAAAAACCTAAAGATGACGAGGCTTTAAGAGGCGGAGGCACTAACACTGGAGATGGAGGCGCATCTTCAGCGCAAGCGGGAGGAGCAACAGCCGCCGCAGGAGGCGATGCTCCTAATGCTGGATCTGGTGGAGCTGGAGGCGGAGGCGGAGCAACACCTCCTGCTGCTAGAAGTTCTGCCACTAGATCACAAAGACCCGCAGTTAAAAGTCGTTTATATGATCAAACGGCCTCTTCTCGTGCTAAGGCTGATGGCAATGCCCCAGTTGGTGGTGGTTTGGAAGCGGGAAGTGGTAGCGGCGGTGGTGGCGGAAGAAAAATGGAAGTTAGAGCGAAAAAAGAGCGTGATGCTGATCGTAATGTTGGTCCGAAGGTTGATAGTAACAATAGTCCACGCAGACCTAGCTAATCACGGATTCCTTCTTACTCTAGGCTTCAATCATCATCTTCCCCCGTTTTTTCCGATGAGTCATAATCGCAAAACGATGTGCCTCGTCGCGTAGGCGCTGTAGGTAGTGCATCACCGGGGAATGTTTTGGCAGCGTAAAAAATTCTCTGCCGCTTTGGTGAAAATTTTCCTCGCCGGCATTTCTATCTTCGCCTTTTGACATGCAGACGAATGGGATTTTTATTTTTAATTCGCCGAAAATTTTTTGCGCTGCGCTCAATTGTGGCTTACCTCCGTCGATGATGATAAAATCAGGCCAACCATCATGTTTTTTGGAAAAGCGGCGAGTAAGAACTTCGCGCAGCATTGCGGTATCGTCATTCTTACCCCTCACCCCAACCCTCTCCCACAAGGAGAGAGGGGGCGGAACTCCCTCTCCCCTTGTGGGAGAGGGGTGGGGGGAGGGGTAAGAATTTTGTGAAGAGTGTAAATTAAATTTACGATATCCGCTTTTAATAAAACCATCGCAACCCGCGGCAATCATGGCTCCAACTGCATTTGTGCCGCCAGTGTGGCTATTGTCGTAAACTTCGATTCGCTGCGGAATTTTTGTTAGATCGAAAATTTTTTTCACCTCGAGAAGAAGTTCTTTGTTATTGAGATTTTGTGAAATTTTTTGTTCGAGATTCTGAAGCGCGATTCGCTCCTGATCCTTGATTAACGCCAGTTTCGCACCTTTTTTTGGCGTGATGATTTCAACTTTTTTTCCAAGAATTTTTTCCAAAAAACCAGCGAGTAATTTTTTTTCGGCGAGTTCGCAATTCAATAAAATCAAGGACGGCGGCGTTTGCGCGAGATAAAATTGCCCAAGAAATTCGGCTATCGCCTCCCGCCTATCGCCTATCGCCTCTTCAAAAAAATATGGCTTTGCGCCGAAATTTTGTCCGCCGCGAAAAAATGAAACATAGATGCAAACCGCGCCGTTATTGCTCACAGCGGTTATCGCATCAAAATCTTTTTCCTCATCAACATTGATATTTTGTTTGGTCTGAATCGAGTTTAGCGCTTTGATTTGATCGCGAATTTGCGCGGCATTTTCGTAATTTTCTTTGGCACTTTCCGCCGCCATTTTTTGCGCTAAATTCTTTTGCACCTGCGCTGATTTTCCGCTCAAAAAATCCACCGCATTTTGCACCGAAATTTTATATTCATCCTGCGAAATCAAGCTCACACAAGGCGCGGAGCATTTTTTAATTTGATGTTCCAAACAAGGTTTGCGCCGCGATTTAAATTCGGCATCTGAACAATTTCGCAGCAAAAAACTTTTGCGCAAAACATCGATAGAGCGATTGACATCGTGAGCTGAAGCGAAAGGTCCGAAGTGCCAACCCTTGTCACTCTTGGCTCCACGATATTTCGTAATTTGCGGAAAAAAATGATCGGTGATTAAAATTTGCGGAAAAGTTTTATCGTCGCGCAGCAAAATATTAAATTTCGGCTGCAATTTTTTGATGAGATTATGCTCGAGCAAAAGCGCTTCGACTTCATTTTCGGTTTGAATAATTTCAATTTTCTGCGCCAAAAAAATCATGCGCGAAATGCGCGGCGATAGGCCATTTTCCTTGGTGTAGCTCGTCACGCGCTTTTGCAGATTTTTCGCTTTTCCGACATAAAGCACGCCATCTTTCGCATCAAAAAATTGATAAACGCCGCTAGTTTTGGGAATAGATTTGAGTTGGGATTTGATGGCTGAAATTGGCATAAAAACTACTTTAAAATCGAAATTCAAAAATTAGATTCCGCGCAAATATTTTTCCCGCAAAATTTCCAAATCACTCCCCAAAAATGGTCATTAAAAAAGAACAGCTCGAAGAAATTAATTTGCTGCGCGAGCAATCAAATCAAACCATCAGACCAACTTCTCCTGAATTAGAAAAAATTTTATACAAACCCTTTGAAGTTCTCGATCACGGTTTTGTGCGCGTTGTTGATTACATGGGAAATGATTCTTCCGTGGTGCAAGCAGCACGTGTTTCTTACGGCGCTGGCACGAAGAAAGTCAATGCTGATAAGGGTTTAATCAACTATCTCATCGCACATCGTCACACCACGCCGCTCGAAATGTGCGAAATAAAATTCCACATCAAACTGCCAATTTTTGTGGCGCGCCAATGGATTCGCCATCGCACCGCTTCGGTTAATGAATATTCTGCGCGCTATTCGATCATGGAAGACGAGTTTTATATTCCACGCGGCGAACATCTTTCGGCACAATCCAAAATCAATCACCAAGGCCGCGATGAAACAAAAGTTTTAAATTCTGCCGAGCAAAAACGCGTGCTAGAAATTTTGAAACAAGACTCCGCCAAATCATACGAACACTATCTCGAAATGATTAACCAAGATGTTAGCGGCAATGTCGCTGATGAGGAAAAAGAAGGTTTGGCGCGTGAATTGGCGCGCATGAATCTGCCGCTCAATTGCTACACGCAATGGTATTGGAAAATCGATCTGCATAATTTACTGCATTTCCTCAAGCTGCGCGCCGATTCCCACGCGCAATATGAAATTCGCGTTTATGCCGAAATCATGCTCGACATGGTTCAAAAGTGGGTTCCGCACTGTTTCGAAGCCTTCATGAAAAATCAAAAAGACGGAAAAAACCTCTCCGGCCCAGCTCTAGAAATCGTAAAAAAAATGCTCAGGGGAGAAAAAGTTGAGCAGGAAAATAGCGGTTTGAGCGCTAGGGAATGGGGAGAGTTGATGGGGTTAATTAACAATTAGAAAGGTTAAAGCTCCCCGAGCAAAGCGCGAAGCGCGTCGTCGAGGGGTCGAAAGACAAACTC
>CAYUSO010000013.1:0-35982 GCA_964447395.1 uncultured Rhizobium sp. | reverse complement strand
AGCAGCTGACTCTTAATCAGTAGGTCGGCGGTTCGAATCCGCCCAAGTCCACCAAATACCTCGGAATTGAACCGCCGAATTATTTTTTGCGCCGCTTACGCGGTCGCGGGGGTTCGAATCCGCCCAAGTCCACCAAATACCTCGGAATTGAACCGCCGAATTATTTTTTGCGCCGCTTACGCGGTCGCGGGGGTTCGAATCCGTTAATCAAATCAAGAGATCTAAATGAAAAACTCAAACCACGATGAAAGAATAGGGTATCTTAGAAGAAAATATGAAGACGGGTCCTTTAGGGTCACATATGAATTAGCCGAACTTTTATTAAAAAAACCGAATAGAACAGAAGCTGAAATAGCAGAAGCGGTGTCTTTATACAAAGATGCTCTTGATGATGGCGAAACTAAAGCGCAATTTATGCTGGCTATGTGCTATTTTAATAAGCTGGTAGATGATGATGAGTACGATCCTTTAAGATTGCTAACTGACGCCGCCGAGGATTCTTACGTCGCCGCACAGTATGAATTATCCCGTCTTTATGAAATAGGATCCCATGTAGAGCAAAACAGAGTCGCCTCTATTGATTGGTGTATGAGTGCTGCCTGCAATGGAGATGCTAGAGCACAGCTAATGTTGAGTAACGCCTATAGGTTAGGAAGCGAATTTTTAGCTAAAGATCCCGACAAATCTTTATATTGGCTTAAAGCTGCCGCCCATTCTGGAATGGCTGAGGCGCAATGTGAATTGGGAGATTTTTATGAAATTATCGCAAAAAATATTATAGAAAAAACAGGCGAAGCAAATGATAGCAAACAGGTTAAGGAGCATCATAATCTGATATGCAGACGTGCTAAATATTGGTATGAGATGGCCAATAAAAATAATAATCGCGCTGCTGCAGAAAAACTTAGAAATTACACCAGATACGAAAGTGATGAAAATGAGGTTTTTAAAGAACCGATGTCAATATTGGAGTATGAGGCGCAGCTAAAATATAAGCCTGGAGCCTGGACAGGAGAGGTTGAATGCCAGTTTAAACTAGCTCAATGTTATGAAGATGGTCGCGGAACTGTAAAAGATAAAGATCTAGCTCAAATATGGTATAAAGCAGCTGCGGGGCAAGGACATCAAGAAGCTATGAAAAAAATGGCAGAAATAGAAAAAGCAGCAACACCATCATCTTCCACAGTCGCTAAAAGAGGTGCGGGAGATTCCACAACTAGCGCCAGTAAGCGTGGCAATCATCATGGAATGTAGTGGCGGCGATGATAAATTCACTTTTTTTGAGCCGGCTAACAACATTAGCACCAAGCCCATCAAATAAATTAAAATTCAAAATTAATGAAAAAATTAATTTTTCTTTTTGCTTTTCTAATCAACTCCCAAGCCTTTGCGCAGCAAACGATTTTTAATGTTCCTTCAGTTGAGGTGACAAAAAAAGACAAGAATTTTTTGCAACATGAATCGCAATTTCGCACCAAAGATCCGCAGCAATTTTGGAATGCAACCAACTATTTTGCACGCGGCATTGGACATGATACAGAAATTGACATCACGCAATTCAACCTAGGCACTCCTGCCTCCAACAATGTTTCGCTTGGCGTTGGTGCAAAAAATATTTTATCTCTCGGTAAAAAAAATCCTTATCAGCCAAAAATAATTTTGGGATTTATGGCACCAATTTCACTGCAAGGAAATGGTGTTGGACACTGGATTTACGGGGCGGGAAACATTTCCATTCCACAAAGCGGTACGCGTTTAACTGCAGGAATTAGCAGCGGCACCAAACAAATTTTTGGCGAAAGCGTGACATGTTTTATTGGCGGATTCGAACAAAAAATTACCAACGATCTGAGTTTTATTTCCGATTGGTATTCCGGCGATCACACGCTGGGAATACTTGCTACAGGCTTCAGCTATCCACTGCCGCAGGAATTTATGTTTTATGGCGGTTATCAAATTCCCAATTCAAAAAACGTCGGAAAAAATTCTTTTTTGATTGAGATTTCGAAGATTTTTTAAAAATTATTTTTTGGAATTTTGCGCATAAAATTCCTCGATCAGCGCAATTCTTTCTTTCGCAAGATCAGCCTTGGCTTCATCTTCATCAATCTCATCAAGCTTAGAACCACCTGCTTTATACTGCCTTTCGAGAATTTCTTTCAACGCCAGTTTATCACCGTTTTTGATGATGTCATAAATCACCAAAAAACTTGTGGTGCGACCTTTTCCGCCAGCGCAATGAACATAAACTTTTTTATCTTGCGGCAAAGTTTTAATAAAATTCACCATATCGTGAAAGTGCTCCGCGTCTGGCTTGGCGTGATCTTGCACCGCAATTCTACGATATTCAAAACCATATTTTTTGGCGAGATTTTCTTCAGTTGAAATTTCTTGCACTTCCACAATTTGCGGGCTCACCTCTTTAAACCAGCCATTTTGCTTATCTTTTTGTAAAATTTTATTGATCAGAATTTGCTGATTTTTTTTCGCTAAATTTAAACGAATTTTTTCATCAGCAATAATTTCCGAATTTTTTTTGCCACGATTCGACAAAGATTGATCAAACTGCTCACGCCAAGAAACTGCTTCTCCGTTGATGATTCCGTGCGGCTCGCGACGCAAATCAAGAATAATAATTTTTTCGTTGGGATATTTTTTTCGCACTTCTTGCAATTCTTTTTCGGAAAATTGTGCGCTGGCAATTGCGTTCAAACCAAATTTTGACAGATCACGAAATGCGACTGGCATTTCATTTTTTGCGATTTTTGTTTTGTCAAAAATAAGAATTTCAGCATTCTTTGCTGAAACTTGTGAAGCGTTGATAATCAAGGCGAGAACAATAATTAGATTTTTTAGTTTCATAATTCTTAATAAAATTAATTCGATCAACAACCTCATTTCCATATGACAATTTTCAAGAAAATATTGGCACGAAAAGCGGATTCGCATAAAGGAAATTTTGGACATGTGCTTATCATCGGCGGTGATTATGGCATGGGCGGAGCAGTAATTATGGCGGCAGAAGCCGCTTATCGCGTGGGCGCAGGCAAGGTGACAGTTTTGAGCAGAGCAGAAAATTATGCGGCACTTTTGGCAAAATTACCAAACGCCATGACGGTTAGCGCAGGAAAAATTTCTAAAAATATTTTTGAGAATAAAAATGTAATCGTAATCGGCTGCGGCCTTGGAAAATCTAAGTGGGCAAATGATTTATTGAAGATCTCCCTCGCCTCAAATCTGCCGAAAATAATTGATGCTGATGCGCTAAATATAATTTCTGAAGGCAAAAAAATTCCTGATTTAAAAAATTCTATCATCACACCACATGTTGGTGAAGCCGCGCGCCTGTTAGGATTATCAACCTCACAAATTCAAAAAGATCGCGAATCGGCAGCAAAAAAATTACAAAAGAAATTCCGCGCAATTTCTGTTTTAAAAGGAAAAGACAGTTTGATTTGCGGCAAAGATTTTCTTCACAAATGTCAATTCGGAAATGCTGGAATGGCAGTCGCTGGAATGGGAGATGTCTTGTCTGGCATGATCGCAGGGCTTGTCGCACAAAATCTAAATTTACAAGATGCTGCGGTTTTAGGCGTAGAAATTCATGCTCGAGCTGGAGATCTAGTTGCTAAGAATCAGGGAGAAATCGGAATGATTCCTAACGATTTATTTTTTTATATTCCGCGCATCATCAGCGGCAAACTCAAGATTTGAGCGACTCCAGCACCTCTGCTTCATACATCTTTTTGTAAAAACCATTTCTTGCGATCAATTCTTGATGCGTTCCCACTTCGACAATTTCGCCGTCTTTTAGAAAAATTATACGACCCATATTGATGATTGAAGAAAGACGATGCGCAATTGTGATGACGGTTTTTTCGGCAGAAAAATCGAGAATAGCGCGATTGATGAATTGCTCATTTTGATTGTCGAGAGCGGAGGTTGCTTCGTCTAAAAGCAAAATGGGCGAATCCTTGATAATAGCGCGTGCGAAGGCAATTCTTTGACGCTCGCCTCCGGAAAGTTTTATGCCTTTCTCGCCAACAAATGTGTTAATTTTTTGCGGTAAATTTTCGATGAATTGCAGCGCGGAATTTTTAGAAATCATTTTTTCAATTTCAGATTTTGTCGTTGATTTATCGACATAAGCGATGTTCTCAAAAACGCTTCCGGAAAAAATAAAACAGTCTTGCGAGATGTAGGAAAAGTTTTTTCTTAAGTCAGAAAATGATAAAAATTTTATATTTTGGTCGTTTAGTTTGATAACTCCTGAATCCACGTCGTAGAAGCGCAGAAGTAGTTGCAGCAAAGTGCTTTTTCCTGATCCACTTGAACCGACAATAGCGATTTTTTCGCGCGGTTTAATTTCAAGATTGAAATTTTTTAGCACCGGGAAATCTTTTCGTGATGGATAAGAAAAATTTATATTTTCGAATTTTATCGCAATTTCTTTGTCCGATTCAAAATGCTGCGGAACGTCAATTTCTCTGACTGGAGACTCTATTTCTAACAGCTGAAAAATACGCTGCGCTGCCGCGGAGGCATTTTGCAATTGTCCAGCAATTTGACTTAGCGAAACCAAAGAAGTTGCAGAAATTATTGAATAAAAAATAAATGAAGAAAGATCGCCGGAAGTGATTTTTCCACTCAAGACATCATGCCCTCCAACCCAGAGCACAACTGCGATGGCGCCAAATGCCAAACTAATCACCAAAGAAATCATTAACGCTTTGGCGTGAATTTTTTTGAGAGAAATTTGTAACGCTGAACTCACGAAAGCAGAAAAATTTCGCACTTCTTTTTCTTCGCACAAATAAGACTGAATTGTTTTTACGCCATTGATACTTTCCTCGATGTGCGAACCTACTGCTGCAAGGGCTTCCTGTGATTTTTGTGACAATGATTTTACTGATCTGCCAATAAAAATAATCGGAGAAATCGCGATTAGAATTAAAAATAATGAGATCAAACTAAGTTTAAAATTAGTCAGAAATAAAAATCCGATGCCGCCAACAAAGAGCAAAAGATTTCGCAAACAAAATGAAACTGTGTTGCTGATAACGCCGTAGAGCACTACGCTATCAACGGTTAGGCGCGAAATGACATCACCGGTTTTTGTGATTTCAAAAAATTCTGCTGAGACGCGAATGATGTGATCGTAAACTTTTTTGCGTAAATCGGCGATTACTTTCTCCGCCGCGCTATTGATGAGAGATGAGCGAAAATATCCAGCAATCGCCATGATACTTACTGCGGCAATAAAGATGAGTAGAACTAGATTTAGAGAGGTTCCATCTCGTTTAGCAAAACCGAAATCGATGAGATATTTTATCGCCTCACCAAAAAATAAAACCATCAGCGCCGTGATAAAAAGCGCGAATAGAGCAAAAAAAACTTCACGTTTGTAAGGCTTAAAAAAGGGAATTAGCGCAAAGAGGCCGCTGAAATTATTACGCTGTTTCATCTAAAGACCGTTGTGAGAACCGTCACAAAGCACGCCGTTTTTGCTATGTTTGCAACCGCAGAAATAGACGGTTTTATTTTCAGTAGCCTCGTAGACGGTTGATTTCATTATGCTCGTGCCATCTGGATTTTTAAAAGCTTTATGCGCTCCATCGCAAAAAGGCTGATTTTGTGAAGCGCCACAAGAGCACCAAAAATATTTTTTTCCGGCTTCAACATCGATTTTAAAAGGATGTTTAGCAGCAATTTTGGGAAGTTGATTTTCCATATTTTATAAAACGATGTTGTTGATGCTGTCAGAATCGAGCACCTCGAAATTTAGCTTGGTAGCTTTTTCGTAGTAATGAATTTCTTTGAGAATTTGAATTTCATTTTTTGAAGGAAGAACCACGGCAATTATTGATTTCTCGAACTTCACCTTACTCGCTGACAACGCTTTTAGAATCGACTCGCGATATTTTACATTGGCGAGATATGCAAAATATTTATCGAGTTTTTGTTTGAGATTGTTCTCTGCTACGAGTTTATCTCTTACTTTTAATTTTTCGTATTCGGCAAAATATTGGCAGGCTTTGAAATCAATGATGTAAAGATCTCCGGAAGATAGGAAGGCAATTTCACAAAGTAATAATTTCGCTTTTTGAGGATCAAAATTTGCCGGGGTAAAATAATTTTTATTAGCCAAATGACCGCTGGCTTTAATGGTTTCAAGCAGGTCGAAAACTAATTTTTTTGCTGCACCTTCAATACGAATTTCTGCATTGCTTGAGTTGGAAATTTCATTTTTTTTTATCTCTGAAGAAGAGGTTTTTGGCTTTAATTCTTGAGGATTGGCAGCGGATTCGTCACGAGAGAATTTGTTGGAAAAATCGTCGATATTTTTGGTGAGCTTGCCGATGAGATTTTTGTTAGTTTCGACTCCTAATTTATAGCTATCGTTGAGTTTCTTGAAGAGATCATTGCCGATTTTTAGCATCACTTCTTTGCAATCTTTCATCATCGCGTCTTGCAAAACGCTCCAGTCTTTAATGCGCTTTTCTGTGTCGGAAATCTTTTGCATTGTAAGTTCGAGCTGCTTCTCAGCATTCATGCGCAGCTTGATTTCGTTCTCCTTTTCTTTGCGCAGCTCATTCGCCTCAGAAAGCAAAGATTGAACTTTCTCACTATCAGCTTTTGTTGCCTGCAAAAGCTTGTTGTCAGCATTTTTTATTTCTTCCGCTTGCGCCTCGTTCTTTTTACGCAAATCCTTAATTTCTGATGCGGAAGAAAGACGAAAACGCGAATAGCGGAAATAAATAAAAAGCATCATTAGCGCCATTCCGACATTGCTGATGATGATATAAATCATATTTCCGATTATGTTTGGGACTTAGAGGCAAGCCACTTTAGAGCCTCATATTGTCGATTAACCTAAGTCCGTCCAAATAAACTGCAATAAATATCCGGGCGGGATTTTTATGACTAAAATCAGTGACCAAATTTAGATTTTTTTCGTCACGAATTTCTAAATAATCGACTTTTTCAAAACCTAGATCGAGAAATTCTTGGCGTTTTTTTTCTAGAATTTTTGGATCTTTTTTTATTTCCGACAAAATTCTGAAAATGTTTGCAGCCTTTATTTTAGCCGATTCCGAAAGTCTTTGATTGCGCGACGACATTGCCAATCCGCTTACTTCGCGAACTATTTCATGAGCAAAAATTTCAATTTCGAAATTCAAATCCTCGACCAATTTTTGAATAATTTTAAGCTGCTGAAAATCTTTCTGACCAAAAATTGCGACGTCAGGTTTCACGATGTTGAACAGCTTTGCAACAATCAGCGCAACTCCGTCAAAATGCCCAGGGCGAGTGGCTCCGCACAACGAATCGGCAAGATGAGTCGGGATAATTTTGAAGGCAAAATCGCTGGGAAAAATATCGTCATTTTGCGGCGCAAAAACATAATCAACTTTGCATTGCTTGAGCTTAGCTAAATCGCTTTCGAGCTGTCTGGGATATTTTTCAAAATCAGTTGAATCGTTGAATTGTGCTTTGTTGACGAAGATGCTTACAACCACGATTTCCGCGAGATCGCCGGCTTTTTTAATCAAGGATAAATGTCCGTCATGCAATGCTCCCATGGTCGGAACGAAGGCAATTTTTTTGCCAGAAATTTTTTCGTTTTTTACAAAATTTTTGATTTCTGCGACTGTTTTTGCGATGAGCATTTTATTTTTTTTTGAATTCGAGAATGCGCCAAATCCCTGATAAATCCTGCTTGGAATCGCTTAAAAGAAATTCATTTTGGCTAAAAATTTCAACGATTTTTTCTTTTTGTCCTTGGCCGATTTCTAAAACCACTTTGCCATTTTCGGTTAAAAAATTTCCAGCCTCGAGAGCAATGCGACGATAAAAATCGAGTCCGTCTTCTCCGCCATCAAGAGCGTTTAAAGGCTCGTGTATTCTGACTTCGGGCTCCAGAGTTTTAATTTCTTCCGAAGCGATATAAGGCGGATTGGAAATTATGAGATTGAATTTTTTTTGATTAGTTATGGCCGAGAAAAGATTTGATTCCGACAATTTCAATCGCGACAAAACATTGTGAGTTTTGGCATTTTTACGACAGATTTCTAGCGCTTTAGAAGAAATATCAACACCAATTCCAACCGCTTGGCTGTAAGTTCTAAGCAGGGTAATAATCAAACATCCCGAGCCAACTCCTAGCTCTAAAATTTCTAATTTCTCTTCGCGCTTTGGGAAATTTTTTATCACCAACTCAATTAGATTTTCCGAGTCAGGACGCGGATCCAAAACATCTTTTGTCACCAAAAAATTCTCACCGAAAAATTCTCTTTTGCCGATAATTTGTGAAACTGGTTGGCGATTTTTACGACACTCAACAAGGCTAAAAAAACGCTGCTGCTGTGCTAAATCCAAAAGAAAATCTGGATTAAAAATCACCTGCTCTTTCGAAAAAGAAAGGGTGTGAGTTAGCAGAATTAGTGAATCTAATTTGCTATTACTCACACCCTTTGAATCCAGATCACGCTTGGCTTGCGCCAAAGCGTCAGAAATTTTCATTTACTAAAATTTTCCTAAAATTTCGCGCAAGGTTGTTTCGTTGATTAGGAAGTCGAGATTTTTTTCTCTTCTCACATCGAACTGAGCAACTTGCTCTTTGCTCACCGCATTTTTCGCCGCTAATTCTTTAGAAACTGGAGATAAGCCAGCGGAAATTCTTTTTAAGAAAGTTTGGTAACCATCTTCAGATGGAGCGCCGCTAGTATTGACTAGATCAATTGCTTGCACATCAACCACTGGTTTGGTTTTTTCAGTGATTTGAGTAAGTCCAGCAGAAATTTGGCTGACCAAATTATCGACTTTATCGATCCGGATTGAGAGCCCGCCCGATGGCAAATTATCGTCGGGAAGCGCGTGCATTTCGCCATTAATCACGATTTCGTAAAGCGGGTTAGCGAATTTCAAATTATTAATTTTGATCAATTTGCTATATTGCAGCGGAGCTTCTTGGATTTGAGTTGGATCAAGTGGGATTTGCGCCTGCTGCTCACTGTTCGGGGTTAAGATATATTCAACGCTGAGAGTGAAATTACTTTTTACGATGCTGTTATCGGCAATTGTTGCTGGAATTTCTTGAGCAGCTGGAGCTGTTGCTGCAGCTTCAGACACGGCAGCTGTCGCATCAACTGTAGCGGCTGGAGCTGCTTGCGCTTGAGAAGCTGGAGCTACTTGTGCAGTTGCGACTGGTGTTGCAGTTGCTTGAGGTGCGGCAGCTTGCGCTGGAATCAAAGCGCTAGAAGCGTTTCCGATGGCAATTTCGCCAGTTTTAATGCCGTCGATAATTTTCTTTTCCAAAGAATTTTTGTAAATGTCGATGACGCTGAAGCCTTCAATGTCTTTAATTTCAGCGGTTAATTTTGTGGTAATTTTTTCACCTTCTCCAACCGAAGATTCGATTGAGATCGCAGAACTGCTTGCTGCGTAAAGCACATTTTTTTCAGCATCAACAATGCGATAACCAGAATCTTGGTAGGATAATTTTGCGATTCTTCCTTCAGAAATTGAGATTGAAATTTCTGGCTCTTTGCTGAATTCAACATTGGCAATGTTTCCATCATTATCTTCGGCTGTCACTGGCTCAATCAAGGCGACAGAAAATTCAGAAGAGAAAACTCCTGTAGTAGCTTCGAGATGCTTAACTACAGCGTGACGCTTGTCCAAAGCCGCGTTTGGAATGGTAAATTTTAAATCCTTAACTGTGATTTTTTGCGAGAAAGGAAATCCCGAAACTGAAACTTCGCTGGCAGAAACATAAGCGCTATTTTCGCTGATGAATTTGTTAACTTGTTTTTCCATCTGTCCGATTTTGAAGAACCAGAACACACTGTAGGAGAGCACTGCTACAACTAAAACGATCACTAATTTGATCACTAAACTTTTGTTCATAAAAATTAATTGTTGATTGAAACATTACGGGTTTCGTCTGGCACGGTGAGAGTAAGGCCGTCCAATTCTTTCGTCATGATAATTTGGCAACCCAAACGTGAAGTTGGAGTGAGGCCGAAAGCCAAATCGAGCATGTCTTCTTCGTCTTCACTTGGTTCTTTGAGCATGTCGTAAAATTCTTTTTCTACGACAACGTGACAAGTTGAGCAAGCTAGAGAGCCTTCGCAGGCACCTTCTAGGTCAATGTTGTTATTGTGAGCGGCTTCGAGAACTGTTGTTCCAACTGGAACATCGAATTCTTTTTTTTCGCCTTTGGCAATGAAGATGATTTTAACGGTTTCGGACATCGATAAAGTCTTGGTTTTCTAGGGAGGAAAAAGTTGCTGCGCTTTTTAAAAAAGCGCATTTTAAAAGGAAAGAAGTTTGAAAAATTTCTGAAAAAAAATTTCTCCATGACCAAAATTGTTTTATTTCAACCCGACATTGCTGGAAATGTCGGCACTATAATTCGCACTTGCGTTTGTTTTGATGTGGAGCTGCACATCGTTGAGCCATGCGGTTTCCCGCTTGATATGCAACGCGTAAAAAAATCGGCTCTTGATTACATTCATCACGCAAAAATTTTTCGTCATGCTTCTTTTGAAAAATTTTTTGACGAAGAAATTTTACAAAAAAATCAGCGATTAATTTTGGCGACAACAAAAGGAAGTTGTGATTACAACAAATTTAAATTTGAAAAAAATGATGTGCTGATGTTTGGCAGAGAGAGCGCTGGAGTGCCTGATGACGTGGCTGCAAAAGCCAATCAGAGAATTTTTATTCCGATGAAGAACGAAATGAGATCGCTAAATGTGGCGATTAGTTGCGGAATTATTTTAGCAAAAGCGATTGGAGAAAATTTATAATGACACTTTGTTAATTAAGCTTTGGCCTCACTCCCAGCAGCGGCGCGATGTTCCTAACAACCTTTCCTGCAACTGGTGCTGCAACCATTCCACCAGTGTTAAAAGTGTAATTTGGACGATCAAAAACTACATAAACCAAATAGCGCGGTTCAGAAATTGGAAATACCGCCACAAATGATGCCATGGTTTGTTTCTCGTTATAACCACCAAATTCGGCGCGCTCGGCAGTTCCTGTCTTGCCGCCCACTTCATAACCTTCAACATTAGCATTTTTCCCGGTGCCCTCTTGCGCAACTTTTTGCAACATCAAGCGCATAATTTTCGAAGTTGTTTCTTTGATAACGCGCTTTCCTTCCGCCTCTTTTTCCAGTTTCAAAAATGATGGGCGATACAAAATTCCACCGTTAGCGATTGCCGAAGTTGCGGTTGCTAAATGCAGTGGAGTGATAGCAATGCCATGGCCGTAGGAGATTGTAAAAAGATTAATTTCGCGCCAGATTTTTGGATAAATCGGACGACCTAAACCAGGAAATTCCACATCAAGTTTTTTCAACAAACCGATTTTTTCCAAAAAATCTTTTTGATTTTCAGCGCCAATTTTTTCAGCAATTTTCACAGTTCCGATGTTGGAAGAATAAGCAAAAACTTCGCCAACCGTCATTTCATCTTTGACTTGGTGATCGTCTTTAATGGTGAAGCGTCCATATTTTATCGGGTCGTGCACGTTATACACATCATCCATTTTCACCAAATTTTCTTCGAAAGCGATGGTGTTGGTAAAAATTTTCATCACTGAGCCAAGTTCGTAAGTTCCGTTGGTGACGCGGTTAAATCGCTGATCAGCATCCGCTTCATTCTGCAAATTCGGATCAAAATCTGGCAGAGATGACAACGCCAAAACTTCACCGCTATTAACATCCATAACCACGCCAGCTGCGGCTTTAGCGCGATATTCCTGCATCGCATTTAGTAATTCATCATGCAAAATATCCTGAACACGAACATCGAGAGCGAGATAAAAATCTTCACCATTCACCAAGCTGCGATCATATTGCATTTCAATGCCAGCAAGGCCTTTGCGATCAAGATCAACATAACCGACATAATGGCTGGCGATTGATCTTTGCGGATAAACACGAATGCGATCATCCTCAAAAATCAAACCCGCCATTTGCAAATTCTGAACCTCTTCGACTTGCTTGGGAGTAAGATTGCGACGAATTAGAATCCACTGTTTGCTACGTTTGCCATCAGAAATTTTTTTTAGAATTTCGTTAAATGAGAGATCGGAAAAAATCTGCGACAGGCCTTGCGCCATCGCCTGCGGATTTTTGATCAAAACTGAACTGATATAGAGAGATTTTGTTTTAAGATCTGTCGCAACCAACACGCCATTGCGATCAAAAATATTGGCACGTTTACTTGATTTATGAAGATCGTAAATGCCGCTGATTTTGACTTTATCGCCCATCACCACCACAAAAATCATGCGCACGACAATTAGCGCAAAAACTGCCAGAATGCAGAAATAAATGAAAGCAAGACGAGATTTTTTGATTTCTATGTGAGACATGGGGATCAGTCGTAAGTCGTAAGTCATGAGTCGTAAGTCGCTACAGCCTGGCTGACTTACGACTCATGACTTACGACTTACGACTAATTTTTTACAACTTCACTTCTTCGATTAATTTTTTTACCGCTTCAACCGATCTGTTGAACATTGTCAATTCCTGCGCGCTGAGTTTTATCTCAACAATTTTCTCAACACCGTTTTTTCCGATGATAGCTGGAACCCCGATATACATGCCTTTAACACCATATTCGCCATTGAGATTTGCAGCAACTGGCAACACTTTTCTTTTATCAAAAAGATAGCTTTCGGCCATTAAAATTGCTGAGGCGGCCGGCGCATAAAAAGCCGAACCAGTTCCTAAAAGTTTTACGATTTCGGCACCGCCATCGCGTGTTCTTTGCACGATTTCGTCGATTTTTGTTTTGGTTGTCCAACCCATTTCAATCAGGTCTGGCAAGGGAATTCCCGCGACTGAAGAATAGCGAATTAGTGGAACCATCGTGTCACCATGACCACCCAAAACGCAGGCATTTACGTCTTCAACCGAAACATTAAATTCGCGCGCCAAGAAAAGTGACATACGCGCGGAATCAAGTACACCGGCCATTCCCACCACTTTATTCGCTGGCAATCCCGAAATTTTTTGCATGACATAGACCATCGCATCAAGCGGATTGGTGATGACGATCACAAAAGCATTTGGCGCGTGCTGTTTAATTCCTTCGGCAACCGATTTTATGATTGCGGTATTGGTGGCCATGAGATCGTCGCGGCTCATGCCTGGCTTGCGCGCAATACCAGCGGTGACGATGATTACGTCGGAGCCCCCAATGTCAGCGTAGTTGTTTGTTCCAACAAAATTAGCATCAAAATCTTCAACCACAGAAGATTGCTCGAGATCAAGAGCCTTGCCCTTCGCCACACCTTCAGCAACGTCAAATAAAACAACATCGCCGAGATTTTTTAAACCAGCGAGATGCGCTAAAGTGCCGCCAATATTGCCTGCGCCGATGAGTGCGATTTTATTTCTCTTTTTCATAATTTAATTTTTTGAATGATTTCGTTGAAAATTTCTTGCGGATTTTTTGTGCCGTCGATGACTCTCACGCGCGGATTCTTTTTAGCCAAACTCAAAAATCCATTGCGAACTTTTTGATGAAAATCGAGGCCAAGTTTTTCGTAGCGATTATTTCCCGCCCTGCCCTCAATACGCGCAAATGCTGTTTCCACTGGCACATCAATTAAAAAAGTAATGTCGGGCGCAAAGTCGCCAACGGTGATTTTTTTTACTTCTTCGATGAGATTTTCATCAAGTCCAAAAGCGCTGCCCTGATAAGCAAAACTTGAATCAAAAAAGCGATCAGAAATTACTGTTTTTCCGGTGGCAAGCGCTGGCTTTATTAGCTTCTCGACATGTTCCAAACGCGCAGCAAAATTTAAAAAAAGCTCAGTTTTTGCGTTTAATTTTTCGATTTTTTCATCAATTAGAATTTCACGAATCTTCTCACCAGCCTTTGTTCCACCTGGTTCGCGCGTGAGTATTGCATCAATTTTTTTTGACAAAAAAAACTCGTGCAATTTTTTTGCCTGAGTTGATTTTCCGCAACCTTCGATCCCTTCAAAAGTTATAAATTTCATGAAAAATCCAAAAAATATTTTGATTAGTGGCGCCGGCAGTGGAATTGGACGCGCCCTTGCAATTGCTTATTCCGCGCCAGGTATAAATTTATTTTTATGTGGTCGAAATAAAGAAAAATTAGAGGCAACGAAAATTCTCTGCGAGGCTTTAAAAGCAAATGTTTCCTACGAAATTTTAGATGTGCGCGATGAAATCGGAGCTAAAAATTGGATCGAAAAAATTGAAAAAAATCACGCGTTAGATTTGCTAATCGCCAATGCCGGAATCTCTGCTGGCACAGCTTCCGGAACAGAAAGTTTTGCGCAGGTTAAGGAAATATTTTCGACAAATCTTGACGGAGTTTTAAACCTGATTCACCCCGCAATAGAAGTGATGAAATTACGAAAAAAAGGTCAACTTGCTTTGGTTTCATCACTAGCAGGATTCCGCGGCCTGCCTAGCTCCCCAGCCTATTCCGCAAGCAAATCTGCGGTGCGAGTTTATGCGGAATCTTTGCGCGGAAATTTGGCAAAATTCGGCATCGAAGTAAGCGCAATTTGTCCCGGCTATATCACAACTCCAATGACTGACGTGAATGAATTTCCCATGCCATTCCTAATGTCAGCCGAAAAATGCGCCGCAAAAATAAAATGCGATTTGGCAAAAAATAAATCGCGCATCGCTTTTCCATTTCCGCTCTATTTCGCAGTTTGGCTGGCCACATTGCTTTCAACAAAAATCACCGATCCAATTTTTGCAAAATTACCCGGGAAAAAGGCGCTCTAATTGAGCGATTATTCCTTCCAAAATTTAGCTCCCCGAGCAAAGGCCGAAGGCCGTCGTCGAGGGGTTTTGGGCCATCTTCAAACCCCTCGACGACGCTATGCTTTGCTCGGGGAACTGAAATTGTGAGTCGCTTTGCTCGGAGAGTTGAAATTGTGAGTCGGGGAATAATCGCCCTAAATTGCGCTCAACAAAAAAGGGAAGTCTTTTTCAAGACTTCCCTTTTTTAAAATTTTTTTTGCAGAGAAATTATTTTTTCGCTGCCGGTTTTTTATCGTCAGCTTTTGCTGCTGGAGCTGCTGCACCCGCTGCTGGAGTACCTGCCGCTGGAGCTGCCGCACCCGCTGCTGCTGCATCAGTCGCGCCAGGAACTGCCGCTTTTTCGTCTTCAGATTTACCGCGACCGATAACGCTGGCGATCAAGAAATTATCTTTTTTTAACAATTTTACGCCGGCTGGAAGCTGCAAATTTTGAGCTCTGATTTTGCTACCAACATGCATTGCGCCTGCATCAACTTCGATTTTTTCTGGAATGGCTTTTTCATTTTCGCAAACCACTTCAACTCTGCGAAGCACGATGTGAAGGAATCCGCCTTTTTTTAGACCAGGAGATTTATCTTGGTTTACAAAAACCAATTTTGGCTTAGCGCGAATTGTTTTTGCTTCTTCGCAATTTAAGAAATCGACGTGAATCGGGCGATCAGAAACTGGATCAAGATCAATTTTGTGAGCAATTACTTTGGTTTTTTTGCCGCCAATTTCGAGCTCAATGACTGAAGTTAGAGTGATGCCTTTTAAATATTCGATCTCGAACTCACGAGCTTGAATACTAAGGTTGACATTTCCTTTTTTGGAATAAATCACCGCAGGAATGTGACCTTCTTTTCTGATTTTTCTAGTTGCAGAAGAGCCAAGATTTTCTCTTTTTTCTGCTTTCAACGCGATAGACATAGAACTCCTAAAGTTGTGGAAAAATTAAATTTGCTGGAAGTTTGGCGGACAACCCCGCCAAAAAGAGCGCGGCAAGCTATTTAGCGAAGTCAAACAATCAAGTGGATTTATAGCTTTGCCAGAGCGGCCAACACCTCTTCGACATGACCGTTTACTTTAACCGAACGCCAGATTTGTGCGATTTTTCCCATTTTATCGATGAGAAACGTGCTACGATCAATGCCCATGTATTTTTTGCCGAACATCGATTTTTCTTTGATGACGCCGTATTCTTCGCAGGTTTCGCCATCTTCGTCAGCCAATAAATTGAAAGACAAATCGTATTTTTCGATGAAGCGGCAATGGCTGGCAATGTTGTCTTTGGAAACGCCTAAAACCACACAATCGCGCTTTTCAAATTCTTTGATTTTTTTGGTAAAATCTTGCGCTTCGATGGTGCAACCCGGCGTGTCATCTTTAGGATAAAAATATAAAACTACGTTTTTTCCCTTAAGCTCTGAAAGCTCTATTTCATTACCTTCGTCGCTCTTCAGCGCAAAAAGTGGAGCAGCATTTCCGATTTCGAGTTTCATTATTTTTTTACCGCTTTTTTCTTTTTTGCCGGCTTTTCTTCAACCGCGCCAGATTTGACTTGCGAGATCACATCGTTGAATTGCGACTGGCTGCAAAGACCAAGTAAAACCACGTCTCTTGGTTTAATGTTTTTCATGTTCCAATGCGCGCGGCTTCTGATGGAATCGATCATTTTGTCAGTTGTTCCAACCAGTTTTTTAATTTGGCCGTTAGTGATTTCTGGATAGTATTTTAGCAAGTAAGCAATGCCGTCTGGCTTATCTTGGCGACGCGCAATTGGCGTGTATTTTGAGGCTTTTTCGCTTGATTTAACTTGGCTTGCTGCGCCTTTGTTTAGAGCCAAAACTAGGTTAGGATTTTTTTCGCAACGCTCGATTTCTTCTTGGGTAAGCTGTCCAGATAAAAACGGATTTTGCCCGATAATTCCTGAAGCGACATCACCGTCAGCAATGCCTTGGACTTCTAGCTCGTGCAACCCACAAAAATTGGCAATTTGAGCGAAAGTGAGAGATGTATTTTCAACCAACCAAACAGCAGTTGCCTTACGCATTAGGGGTAATTCTTGAGTCATTTTTAAAAGAAATTGAAACTTGAAAAGAGGCGTGAAATGTGGGCGCGCGGTTTAATTAACAGCCATTTTAAAAGCAAGAAATCATTATGATAATTGTCATTTCACCCGCGAAATCACTGGATTTCGAGACCGTCTTCGATTGCAAAACTTCAACCATTCCACAATTCGCAAAAGAGGCAGAAAAACTGGTTTTGGAGATGCAAAAATTTTCCGTTTCCGATCTCGAAAAATTGATGAAAATCAGCAAAAAATTAGCTGAATTAAATTTTGATCGCTTCAAAAAATTCTACACCAACCCTACGCGCCAAGCGATTCTGGCCTTTGACGGCGATGTTTACGAAGGAATTGAAAAAACAAAATACGACAAAACTGACTTCGCTTTTGCTCAAAGCCAATTACGAATTTTATCCGGCCTTTATGGCCTTCTAAAGCCGCTAGACATGATTCGCCCTTATCGCTTGGAAATGGGAACCGACTTCAAAAAAACAAATTTTCTGATCAAAAATCTTTACGATTTTTGGGAAAATAAAATCACAGAAGAGCTGAAAAACAGCGGCGCTAAAGAGTTGATAAACCTCGCTTCGGAAGAATATTTTTCGGCGATAAACACAAAAAAAATCCCGCAAAAAATAATCAATATCATCTTCAAAGAAAAAAGTGGCGACAAATTGAGAGTGATCGGAATCAACGCCAAGAAGGCTCGCGGACTGATGGTAAATTTTATAATCAAAAACAGAATTACCGAACCGCAAAATTTAAAAAAATTTTCTGCAGAAAAATATCGCTTCGATAAAGCGCTTTCCACTGAAAAAAATTGGGTCTTCGTTAGATGAAAAATTGGACTTACAAAAACTTCACGATTTATCAATTTAATGAGTTAGGCAGCACAAATTCTTACGCATTTTCGCGCGCCGATTCGAACGAAATTTTTGATCGGGAAATAATTCTCGCTGATCAACAAGTGAGCGGGCGCGGACGCCAAAATCGCCACTGGATTTCGCCAAAAGGAAATCTCTATTTTTCGCTAGTTTTATGTCCAAAAATTTCTGCCGAAAAAATTCCGCAAATTTCTTTCGTAGGAATTATCGCGCTACGTTTGGCAATCGAAAAATTAACAAAAATTTCGCCACAAAATAAATGGCCGAACGACTTGCTAATTGAAGAAAAAAAAATTGCCGGACTTCTTCTCGAGAGCAAAATTTCTGCAAAAAATTGTAAATTTGCAATTCTTGGAATTGGCGTAAATATTGACTCCAACCCTGATCACACAATTTTCCCTGCCAGCAATTTGAAAAGCTTCGGCATCGAAATTTTACCGCAAAATCTGCTGAAAAACTTTCTCGATGAATTCGAAAAAATTTACCAAAACTGGCTCGATTTTGGTTTCGAAGGAATCAGAAAATTATGGCTGGAAAAAGCTTTTCGTCTCCAAGAAAAAATCACCGTGAAGCTAGATGAAAAGCAGATAGAAGGCGTTTTGAAAGATTTGGATTCCGAAGGAAATCTGCTGCTAAAATCCGATGAAAAAATCCTAAAAATTTCTGCGGCTGATGTTTTGTAAATATGGCCATTTAGGCTATTTTTCCGCTAACGCGGCGCAAGCCGTGTCCGGGGATTCGCTGTCGCTCATGCCCGCTCGCCGCTAAAAATAGCCATTTAGGCTATTTTTCCGCTAGCGCGGCGCGGCGAGCCCATAAGCATCGTGGAGGATTCGCACGGCTAGTTCGCCATATTCTTTGGCGATCAGAACTGAAATTTTTATTTCTGAAGTTGAGATCAGGAGGATGTTGATTCCTTTCTCTGCGAGAATTTTGAACATGGTGTGTGCAACGCCGGAATGGCTAATCATGCCGACACCGATTACCGAAACTTTGGCGATATTTTCATCAACCAAAACCTGTTCGTATTTCACTTCCGATTTGATTCCTTCAATCGCAAGTTTGGCGCGCTCTAAATCTTCCTTTCCGGTGGTGAAAGTGATGTCGATTGTCTTGCCGTCGTGACTGATATTTTGCACGATCATGTCGACGTTGACTTCCTTCTCTGCCAAAGCGCCGAATATTGCCGACGAAACTCCGGGATGATCTGGCATTTTTACCAAAGTGATGCGCACTTCGTTTTTGCTGTAGCTAATTCCGGTGATCAATCTGCGTTCCATAATTTCCTCGTTATTGTTGACTAAAACTGTTCCCGAAGATTCGGTCACTTCTTCAAAAGTTGATAAAACTCGCACACGAACATTATGCGCCATGGCCATTGCAACTGAGCGCGTTTGTAAAACTTTCGAGCCGCTATAAGCCATTTCCAACATTTCTTCGTAGGTCACTTTTTTCAAACGGCGCGCTTTGTCGGTGATGCGCGGATCGGTGGTGTAGACGCCGTTTACGTCGGTGTAGATGTCACATAAATCAGCTTTTATCGCCGCCGCAATTGCAACGGCAGAAGTGTCGGAGCCGCCACGGCCAAGAGTTGTGACGCGATTTGATTCTTCGTGAATTCCTTGAAATCCGGCGATTACTACAACATCGAAATCTTCTAGAGCTTTTAAAATAGCGGCGTCATCGATTGATTCGATTCTCGCTTTGCTGTGAACGGCATCGGTTTTTATCGGCAATTGCCAGCCCAAAAATGAACGCGCTTTGTAGCCCATCGATTGCAATTCGAGTGCCAGCAAGCCGCACGTCACCTGCTCTCCCGTTGCCACGATTGAATCATATTCGATCAGAGAATCGTCATCGGTAAGCGACGAAACTTGATTGCAATAATTGACCAATTGATTGGTGACGCCAGACATTGCCGAAACGACAACGACGACTTTGTTTTTTTTATCGAGCTCGAACTTCACTTTTCGCGCAACATTTTTGATGCGCGGAATATCGCCAACTGAAGTTCCGCCAAATTTCTGAACTATAAGCATTTTTTGGATTTTTAAAAAAAGGAGCGCGGATTTTTGGAAACTGCAGAATTTTCTCAAGCAGAAAAGTGTGCGAAGTGCTTTCAGGCAAATTTAAGAAGATTGATTTTGAAGTGGGCACTTCTAGAAACCGCCGCTCTTTTTCAACTCAACCCTCCTCACTAAACATGCAACTTTTTCGCAAGCTAGCTGGCAATATTTTTTTCAAAATTATTCTGGCTTTTGTCGCTCTCAGCTTCGTCCTTTTCGGCATTAGCGGATTCATTCTAGGAAGTCCAAACGCCTGGGTAGCAAAGGTTGGCGGAACCTCAATCGGTCACAATTCTTTCAACAATGCTCTGCGTTCTGATCGCGAAATAATCTTAGCTTCAAATAAAAGCGAAGAAGCCTTGCGATATGCAGATTCTGAAAAATTTAAATCAGAAGTTTTGGGTCGCTTGGTCAATAAAGTCATGATCGAAAAACTCACCGAAGATTTCGGCACTTTCGCCAGCAAAAAAATAATTTTAGAAGCGATTGCAAAAGATCCAAATTTCAAAAATGAGACGGGGAAATTCGATCGCGAAAAATTCAAAAACTTTTTGTCACAAAATGGTTTTAACGAAGAGCGTTACGTCAATGAAATTTCTAGTGAAGTGACTGCAACGATGATTCTTCAATCCATGTCCCTCGCGGCTCCATTGAATTACGGCGAAATCTTGGCGAAAGAAAATTTCAAGCAAGAAAAACGCCTCGCAGATGTGATCAAAGTATCAGAAAAAAATGTTTCGAATATCACAAATCCAACCGCCGCTGAATTGCAGGAATTTTTTGCCGAAAACAAAGCTGAATACGCTTTACCAGAAATGCGCAAAGTCTCTTATTTGACCTTCTTGGCACAAGATTTCGCTAAAGATTTACAAATCTCTGAAAGCGAAATTCGTGCTGAATATGAGAAAAATAAAGAGCAGTTCAAAAATCCTGAAACACGCAATTTTTATCACGTTTTGTTTGAAAAAGATGAAGAGGCAAAAGCGTTTTTAGAAAAATTTAATCAGGCCATCAAATCAGACAAATCAAGCTCCAAAGAATATTTTTCCAAATTGGCAAAAGAATTAGCAAAGAAAGATTTAAAGGCCATCACCCTATCAAAAATTTCACGAAAAGATCTCATACCGCAACTCGCTGAGCCAATTTTTAAACTGTTGCCAAACCAGACCAGCGAGGTTTTGCAAAGCCCTCTTGGTTTTCACGTTTTTCTCTTACTTGAGATAAAAGAATCGCAACCGCTTTCTTATGCTGAAGTAAAAAAAGCGCTGACTCAAAAACTATCCGAAGGCAGAAAAGAGAAGGTTTTACAAGAAAAACTTTCAGCAATTGATGACGCGCTTTTAACTACAAATTCGCTGCAAGAAGTGGCAAAAAAGTTTAATCTCAGACTTTTTACCGCGGTTAAAATCAATCAATCAGGACAAAATGAAAAAGGTCAGCAAGTCGCTGAGGTCAAGGATTTAAGCCAATTTACTGAAAATGCCTTTGCAGCCAAAAAAGATCAGGCTTCAAAAATTTTCCAATCTGTTCTTTCGGGAAAATTTTATGCATTAAAAGTCGAAGAAATTTTTGCCGCACATGACAGAGATTTGTCAGAAGTTAAAGATTTGGTGATGCAAAATCTTCTCAAAAAGAAACGCCATGAAGCCTTACTAAATCTAATCAAAAAGATTGGTGAAGAGGTTAATTCAAACCCAAATTCTGCTGCACAAATCGCCGCAAAATATCGCGTCGCTTTTGAGAAAAATCGTGAGTTTTCGCGCATCTCTTACATCAGTTTTCAAGGCCGAGAAATTCCTTATCAAAGCAAATTTTCTCAAAATTTATTCGCTTCAAAAATTGGTGAAGCTACTCGATTTGAGAAGGAGGGAGAAGAAGAATACGCATTAGGAATTTTGCGCGAAATTAAAAAGTCTGCTGCAAACCCAGCTCAATTTGAACAAGCAAAGAAGCGTGCCGGCGAAGATTTACGAAACTTTATCATGCAGGAATATAACACTTATTTGCTCAAAAAATATCCGGTAAAAGTGAATGAAAAATTCTTTGGCAAAGAAGAGGAAAAATAAATTTTAATGACTCTCAACTTCAGCAAAACCGAGTTCAATTCCGCGCTAAAAAAACACGGCACCACGGTTTTGTTCAAAAAAATTCCCGTTGATACGATAACGCCAGTTCTTGCTTGTCTAAAGGTTTCGCAGCATTTTCCCGATCATCATTTTCTTTTCGAATCTGCAGAAAAAGGAAATAACAAAGGCAGATTTTCTGTTGTCGGCTTCATGCCAGATTTAGTGTGGAAATGCGACGGCGAAAAATCTTTTATCAATTCCGACTTTCAAAGAAATCCGCAAAAATTTCTGCCGCAAAAAGGTAGTGCTTTGCAAAATTTGCGGCACTTAATTACAGAATCGCAAATTAATTGGAGCCTTTTAAATCATGGCTCAACAGCACTTCCGGGAATATGCGGCGGAATTTTTGGCTACATGAATTATGACATTGTTCGCCTCATCGAAAAAATTCCCAATCATCACCTCAAAGATGAATTAAAAATTCCTGACAGCATTTTTATTCGTCCGCAAATCATCATCGTTTTCGACAATCTTTTTGACTGCGCATTAATTTGTGCTCCAATTTTTTCGGCAGCAAAATTTGAAGATGTTGTTGCTAAAATTTCTCACGCTGAAGAAATCATTACCAAACCTTACAAAACCAAGCAAATCAAGGCTGATCCCAAGTTCAAATTTACCTCGAATTGTTCAGAAAAGGAATATTGCGACATGGTTGAACGCGCCAAAAAATACATCATCGACGGCGATATTTTTCAGGTTTTACCTTCGCAAAGATTCACTTCAAACTTCGATAAAAATCTCAACGAACTTTCTTTCTATCGCGCGCTGCGTTCGGTAAATCCTTCGCCATTTTTATTTTATTTAAAATTTGAAGACTTCGCCTTGAGCGGCTCCAGTCCTGAGATCATGGTCTCTTTGAGAAATAAAAAAGTGACAATTCGTCCACTCGCCGGAACTCGCAAACGCGGAAAGAATTCTGCAGAAGATAAAAAAATCGCCGCTGAACTTCTCAAAGACGAAAAAGAAATTGCTGAACATTTAATGCTAATTGATCTCGGTCGACATGACGTTGGAAGCGTTGCCAAACCTGGCTCGGTGGTGGTGACAGAAAAAATGGTTATCGAACATTATTCTCACGTCATGCATATTTCTTCCAATGTCGAAGGGATTTTGCGCGACAATCTAGATGCTCTTGACGCACTAATCGCGGGCTTTCCTGCCGGAACAGTTTCTGGTGCACCAAAAATCCGCGCCATGGAAATCATCGAAGAAATTGAAAAAGTTAAACGCAGCTTTTATGCCGGATGCGTCGGATATTTTTCTAGCAATGGCGACATGGAAACCTGTATCACTCTAAGATCGGCGCTCATTAAAAACGAAAAAATTTATCTACAATCTGGTGCTGGAGTAGTTTTTGATTCCGATCCAAAATCTGAATATCAAGAATGCATCAACAAAGCTCAGGCCTTGGTTCGCGCTTGTGAGCAAATTAAAAATTTCCTCAATTAAAATTCCAAAACATGAAATTCGCGCCACTTTTTTTTGTAGCATTTTTTGTCTCTTGCTCAATGTCTCACGCTGCTGGATTCGCCATCTCGAGCACTGATTTGAAAGCGAGACAAATGCTGAGCAATAAAGAAGTTTTTAACGGATTTGGCTGCAATGGCAGAAATATCTCTCCACAAATTTCTTGGAGCAACGCTCCAGCGGAAACCAAAAGTTTTGCTCTCACGGTTTACGATCCAGATGCGCCAACAGGCAGCGGCTGGTGGCATTGGCTGGTGGTGAATATTCCCGCAACTTACAACAAGCTTCCATCAAATTTTGGCGGCGAAAATAAATTCGTTTTGGGAAATGGAGCAACTCAAGCGCGCAACGATTTTGGCACCTTTTCTTTTGGCGGCGCTTGTCCACCAAAAGGCGATAAACCGCATCGCTACATCTTCACAATTTACGCGCTAAAAACCGATAAAATTAATCTCGAAGAAAATTCAACTGCAGCGCTGGCAGGATTTTTTATTCATCAAAATATTTTGGCTAAGGCGAGTTTTGAGGTTTATTTCGGGAGATAATTCGGGGATTTTCTTGCTAAAAAGACAGATCCTGAAACGAGTTCGGGATGACGGTGCAGCAGGTGTGGACATGTTTTCTCTTTCGTCGTCAATCTCGATATAATTTCCGATAATCATCCGACCAAATTTCTGGCAAAAACTTCTGCATCAAATTCCTGCAAATCTTCAATTTTTTCACCAACACCAATTGCATAAATTGGCTTCTTAAATTTTTGCGCCAATGCCACAATTATTCCGCCTTTCGCTGTGCCATCGAGCTTTGTGATTACTAGGCCGGTGATGCCAACAATCTGATCAAAAACTTCCATTTGTGATTTGGCATTTTGTCCAATTGTAGCATCTAAAATCAGCAAATTTTCATGCGGTGCACTGGCGTCGATTTTTTTCAAAACCGTGCCGATTTTTTTCAGCTCATCCATGAGATTTTGTTTGTTTTGTAAGCGTCCCGCGGTGTCGATTAGCAGAACATCAAAATTATTTTTTACGGCAAATTCCAGCGCGCGATAAGCAACCGCCGCCGGATCTTCCGCTTCTTTTTGTGGCAAAATTATTTCGCAACCAACACGATTTGCCCAAACCTCCAACTGCTGTGAAGCCGCTGCTCTGAAGGTGTCGCAAGCCGCGATTAAAACTTTTTTATTTTGACTTTTTAGATTGGAAGCAACTTTGCCAATTGTAGTTGTTTTACCAGCACCGTTAACGCCGTTAAAAATTATAACTTGCGGCTTATGGCTTTTGTCCAGGTTCAGAGCCCTTTCGCAAGGCTTTAGAATTTTCACAATCTCCTGCGTCAAAAAAAATTTTATCTCTTTTTCGCCGATATTTTTTTCAAATTTTTTTGTCTGAAGATTTTTAATAATTCCCGCTACCACTTCATTTCCCATATCGCTCATAATCAGCGTCTCTTCTAGCTCTTCGATGGTTTCAACATCAAGTTTCTTATGTGTAAAAATCTGCGAAATCGCCGCAGATATTTTGCCGATTTTATTATTCTTTGACGGCGAAAAAATCTTCAACATCAACTTCTCAAATAATTTTGCGGATTGACCGCGTCACGACCCTTGCGCAAACCAAAATAAAGTTGTGGCGAAACCACATTTCCCGTGGCGCCAACTGAACCGACTCTTGCGCCCTTCTCAACTTTTTGCCCACGCTTAACCGCATAATCCTTGAGATGCGCATAAGCCGTAATCCAGCCGCCAGAGTGTTTTATGATAACGAGATTGCCATAGCCCTTCAATTCATTGCCAACATAAGCAACCACCCCATCTTCAGAAGCGCGCACCGCCTCACCTTCTTTGGCGGCAATGTTGATTCCATCGTTGTAAAGCCCACCTTGTTTTGGCCCGAATTTTGAAACCACCATACCACGAACTGGCCAGGAAAAATGATTGAAGCGATCTAGCGCCCTTTCAACAAATCCTGTTTGTGCTTCGCTTTTTGTCGATGGGACAACTCGCTGCGACGCAACTTGACTTGTTTCAAATTTTGAAACTCTGATGCGCTCACCAACCTTGACTGAGTAGGGCTCTTTGAGAGAGTTCATCTCAATTAGCTGATCCAATTTCATGTCATAAAGACGCGAAATCGAGTAAAGCGTTTCGCCAGATTTTACTTCGTGATATTTTGGTGAAGGAATAATTAAACGCTCTCCCTTCTTGAGAGAGTAAGGCGCAGAAAGATTATTCTGCTGAATTAAATCCCGCAACGTCACTTGATTTTCTTTGGCGATAGAAAAAAGCGTATCTCCAGCAGCAACTTCAATTTCTTTGCCGCTGAGTTTTTTTTGCGAAAAACCAGATCCAGAATTTTGATATTTTTCTTTGTTTAGCTCGTTTCCTTTTGCATAGATAACTCGGCTATGGTTAACGATTCGCGCTGGTTTTTGACGACATGAAACCGCAAGACTAAGCGTTAAAATCAACAGCGATTTTAATAAGAATTTCATTGTAAAAAATATTGGCTTGAGATTTTTCTCGAGGTTATTTGTCACTTTCAAATTAGCAATTTTAAGGCATTGTTGCGAAGGCTTATTTGTTATAATGGCACTTTCGCAAAATCGTTTGAAAGAGGCTCAATTCTTTAGGGATTTTATGGATTTTTTTTCTCAAACAAACGCCGAAATGCAATTTTTTTTAATAGGAATTTTTGCACTAATTTTTGGTAGTTTTGCTAGTCTTTTAAGCTATCGCCTCGCCAATAAAAAACCATTTATCTTAACGCGATCAGAGTGCGTCAGCTGTGGTTATAAACTATGCGTAAGAAATTTAATTCCGCTATTTTCTTGGATTTTTCAACGCGGAAAATGCAGCGAATGCAAATGCAAAATTTCACTACGTTATCCGCTAATTGAGCTCAGTTTTTTAATCAGCTTTCTCGCGATATTTTTTGTTTTAGGAAAAGAGCTGAATATCAAAATGGTGCTCTATTTTTTGATCGCCGCCACGCTGATTGTGATGTGCATAATCGATCTCGAATATTACTTCATTCCCAACTCCACCCAATATTTTTTAGCAATTCTAACGACAATTTTATTGATTGTTGAAGGCGGCACCAACGCAGCATTGATCAATGTTAAGAGTGCTTTTCTCTATGCAGGTTTCGGCATAGTTCTTTGGGTGTTTTTTTATTTTGCTGCAAAAATCGAAGCGATCGGAATTGACGACATCAAATTTTTCTTCATCGCAGGATTAATGTTGGGAGCAGAAAATTTTTTAGCCTTCATGCTTTTAAGCGGAGTTCTTGGTCTAATTTTTGGCGCTCTCTGGCAAAAAATTAAGCAAGATGAAACCTTTCCTTTTGCTCCTGCAATATGCCTTTCAGCCTTTATTTGTCTGCTTTTTGACAAGAAAATCAATCCGGTGGATTTAATTGGATCAGCCTTATTCTTTCAGGGATTTTAATTTTTGTTTGATGTTGTCGCGATAAGAAATTTTTGGTGATTTTCTTTCGGCAAATAAAAATTTTTGTAAAAAAAATCCGCTTAATTCCAAACCTTCGAGAAGATTCTTCTCGTCAATTTCTGCTGAATCTTTGTGCAAAAATTCGGGCAATTTTAGCAATTTATTCTGAAACGGCTTGCCGGCTTCAAGGCTTACAGCTCTAGCAGATTTCGGCGAAACAAAAACCAGATCAACTGTTGAATTTGTGGCGGCACAAGATGACAAATCAATGCCATATCCAAGCACTTGCAAAATCAACAATTCTGCCCGCACGTAGTCGGCAAGAAAATCATTTGGCGAGACGTCATCACGTGAGATTTTTTGCAGAAAATTTTGCATTTCTTCGAAGAGATCTTGATGATTCTCACGCTCCAGAAAAAGCTCATCAACCATTGAAAATAGTGAGTTGACGCAATCAAGCTTCAGCGGATCAAAAATGATTTTTGCGCAAAAAGATTTTACCAAATCAACCGCAAAAAAACTTCCCAAATTTTCTTCCAGTCTAGAACGAAACTCAAATGAAACCAAATTTCCAACCTGATAAATTGCTCTGGCTTTGCTTGATTTTATTGACTTCACGAAGCCGCGATAAATTCCATGATTCTGTGAAAAAACTTTCACAATCGCAGAATTCTCGCTATATTTCTTAATACTGATAATGATGCCGCAGTCGTTAAATTTCATTTTATTGGTTTTGTGGGTGCGGCGGCCAAAACCGCTGCAGAAGCAGAAGCTGCGCCAATCTGAGAAGCTGGCACAAGCCTTGCTTTTGCTTTCTCAATTAGTTCAAACACCATTTCTTTTCTTGGCTCTCTCAGTCTTTCCGGATGCTCTTGCACATCTCTTGCAATTGCCGCATATTGACCAACCAAATAGGCACCTTGCGAGTTTTTCTGCATTTCTTCCGCCAAAATTCTTACTCTCTCCTCTTCCGACATCCTCTCGTTAATCCTCCAAAAAAAGCTGTTTCTCAACTTGCGAAAATCACCATCCTTATTCGATAAAAAATCTTGGTGATCAGGAAAAACTTTTTGAAAAATAAAAGCGCTTAAACTGTGAGTCACGTTTTCTAAAACTTCCGCATGGGCCTTTGTTTCGCCGGTTTGCGGATTGTAAGAGAGCTCAGAGCTGCAGATATGACTTCCTCCCGGATGGCCAACAAAATCGCTACCTTCTTCTTTTTTGATGGCCAGATGGTAGCTAAATTTTCCATAATCAGCATCTACACAAACTTCCCTCTCTCTGTTGCGAACCAAATTTTTTATTTCTTCACTCTGAAACATTTTTGCACCCATGAACAGATCGGCAAATTTTACAAGATCACCCATTGTGGTTTTGAAACCAGAAGCGGCGCGGGTGTTTGGCCTACTATTCATGTGAATAACTTTTAAAAATTCATCAAGATCATCAGATTTTTTAGCCACAAAACCAGCAATTTTATGTCCTCTCGTCATTCTACTATTAACCTCAAACTCCCTCATTGCATGAGCTTGCGGATAAGTGCTGTGCAATTGGTTTGGTGTCAAAACAACGTCTCTTACCGCATCATCAAAAGATTTTCCGGTCACTGCTTCGATAATCATAGCAGCAATGTCAGGACCAGGCCCGCCATAGTCAAACTCACCATGCTTCTTAGCTCCATTCTTTATCACAACCCCCAATATTTCATGCAGCTCCATCGGGGCAGAATCGCCATTTGACATTAGCTGGTTTATCCTCTCAGAAACACCAAGGCCATGGGTATGATTGAGCAAATCTCGAAGTGTAATTTTTTTGTAATCTTCATTATCCTCAATCAAATCAAGCGCAGCAAGGCATTCCGGCTGAGAAAATCTCGTCCTCAAACGCAGCATGAAGTGACTAATCGGCGTATCGATCCCTTGAGGAAAATTCTTTCTTGCTTCACCTTTTTGCTCTTCTGCAAAAGCTTCTTCATCGCATAATTTTAGAAGAGTTGCGGCGGTAAATTGCTTACCAATGCTTGCTATATCAAGAACACTGTCGGACGTCATGGGAGTTGGATTGCACAAGTCCTGAACACCTTTCGCAGAAATTTCAACAGCCTCTCCAGCTCGACTTCTAGACGCAGAAACTCCACCGACTTTTCTCCTATAATCGACGAACTTTCCATCAGAACTCAGAATGGGAATTTCATAGAAAAACAACAGCAACTCTTTTTCTTTCTGAAAATATGGTCGCGACATTTTTAATTCGAATAAAAGTTAGTAAAAAATTCCAAAGCTGCTTCAGACCCTTCAAACACACGCTTTCTCGGCAGTTGATTGCGAAACCAGGTGAGTTGTCTTTTGGCGTAGTTACGAGTTTTTTGTGTCGCAATTTTTATGGCTTCATCGCGCGAAATTCTTCCCAAAAGAAAATCGCAAATTTCGTAATATCCAAGAGTTTTGGTGATTTGCTTATCGTCTGTAATTCCTTGTTCCACAAGGCTTCTCACCTCCTCAATTGCACCACTTTTTAACATTTTCTCAAAACGCAAATTACAATTTTCGTAAAGTTTTTCGCGATTGGGATTAAGATTGATGTGAAGAAACACTTCATCAGCAAAAAGTTTTTTCGGCGCTTGCGCCTGCCAATAAGAAATCGATTTTCCGCTTTGAGTTAAAACCTCGTAAGCCCTGATAAGACGATGCTTGTCGAGTATTTTACCTTCACCCAAATCGATTAATTTTTTTTGAAATTCTTCGTGACCAATCGCCTCATAAAGCGCGATTGCGCCTTTTCTTAAATCATCTTCCACTTCCGGAATTTCAGAAATTCCTTCCACCAATTTTGAAATATACATGCCGCTGCCACCAACGATTACCGGCAATTTATTTTGCGCCCAAACGCTCTCAACTATTGGCCTTACTATCTTCAGCCAAGATGCAACTGATGAATTTTCTTCTGGCTGTAAATGGGAATATAAAAAATGCGGCACGATTTTTTTATCCGCAACGCTTGGCTGCGAAGACAGAATTGGCAAGCCTTCGTAAATTTGCAGTGAATCGGCATTGATAATTGCCACATCGCGCAGAGCGGCTAGTTTCAAGGCTAAATCGGTTTTTCCTGAAGCAGTTGGGCCAGAAATTATGATAATTCTTTTAGACATTTTTCCAAATTTTTTAAATCATCAGGAAGTGGAATTTCGAAAAACATTTCTTCGTTTGTGCGCGGATGCGAAAAGCCTATTTTGTAAGAGTGCAACGCTTGTCGTGGAAAATTTTCGATGAGTTTTTTTGTCTCTAAATCGAGGTTTTTTGGCGCTAGTTTTTTGCAAGAATTGTAAAGCTGATCACCGATTAGCGAGTGTTTTTGCGATTCCAAATGAACACGAATTTGATGAGTTCTACCCGTGTCCAGCTTGCATTCAACTAGGCTAACAAATCCGTCAAGAAACACTTCCTTAGTTTCGTAATTTGTGATGGCAACACGACCAGAAGTTTTGGCCGCTTTCATTTTTAAACGATTAGATCGCGAGCGTACGATATTCCTGTCAATCCTTCCTCTGCTTGGGCTGAAGACGCCATAGATGAAAGCGAGATAGGTACGTTTTATGTCGCGATCTTTGAGTTTCTGGCTAAGCGCTTGATGCGTAAAATCATTTTTCGCAACCAGCATGAGGCCAGATGTATCCTTGTCCAAACGATGAACGATGCCGGGACGAAATTCGCCGTTAATCGAAGATAATTTATTCTGATGCGTGAATAAAAGTGCGTTCGCTAAAGTATGATCTTGATTGCCAGAACCTGGATGAACAGTGAGTCCCGCTGGTTTGTTAATCACCAACAAATCGTCATCTTCAAAAATAATTTCGAAGGCAATTTCTTTTGGTTTTAGATGCGAAGCTTTTGGCGCTGGAATGGTGACAAAAATTTTTTCGCCTAATTTTGTTTTTTGCGATGCACTGGTAAAGGCTTGATTTTGCTGGTTTAAGACCTGTTTTTCTTCGATAAGATTTTGGATTTTGTTGCGCGTAATTTCGGGAAGTTTTGTTGTCAAAAATTTATCGAGACGTATTCCAATTTCGTTTTCTGCAACTTCGAATTCAAATTTTTTCATTTTTTTGTGATTAAAATTTCACGTGCATTTTTATTTTCCGCAGCGGTTTTTATTTCGATTTCTGTGTAATTTTTTCGCAAGAAATCCTGCGCAATTTCTGGCCATTCGATTAAACAAATTCCACTCTTTAAAGCATCGATAAAGCCAATATTTTCAAGCTCTTGTGCATCTTTCAAACGATAAAGATCAAAGTGAAAAATTTCGCCTTTTTTTGTGTCGTAGGAATAAACCAAATTGAAAGTAGGACTTAACACTTCGCACTCTTTTTCACACAGAGAATTTATAAAATTTTTTGCGAAAAATGTTTTGCCAACTCCGAGAGTTCCCTTCAATCCAAAGATGTCGCCAACACGCGCTGAAGCCGCGATTTCTCTGGCTAGATTGGCCATTTCTGATTTGGAATTTATTATAATTTTTCTCATAAATCTGTCCCTGAGCGATGTCGAAGGGTTCATACCAAATCAAAAACGGTTTCGATTGGAACATGATCCGATGGTTGAGTTTCGCTGCGAAAATCTTTGTAAATTTTCATCGATTTTATTTGCGATTTTAAGTTGGGAGTTGCCCAAATATGGTCGAGTCTGCGACCCTTGTTTGCGCCTAGAGGATCAACGGCGCGATAGCTCCACCAACTGTAAAGTTTTTCGCTTGGTTCGACGAAAAAACGGTGAGTATCAACCCAATCCAAACTGCGTTGCAAAGCGGCCATTTTTTCCACTTCAATCGGCGTATGCGAAACAATTTTCAGCAGCTGTTTGTGCGACCAAACATCATGTTCAAGGGGCGCAATATTCATGTCACCAACCATGACAATTTTTTTGTTTTTTTGCGACGCGAAAAATTCACTCATCCAATCCAAAAATTTGAGTTTGTGATCGAATTTATTATTAAGCGCGACATCAGGAATATCGCCACCCGCGGGCACGTAGAAATTATGCAAAAAAACTTCACCGACTTTAGTTTGAATAGCTGCAGAAATATGACGTTTATGGCCATAATTTAGCACATCGATTTTCTCGATTTTTGTCAGCGGAAATTTCGAAAAAATCGCCACGCCATTGTAAGATTTTTCGCCGAAAAATTCGATGAAATCAAAACCAAGAGATTTGACTTCAAGCAGCGGGAATTCTGGATCGGAGACCTTTATTTCCTGCAAACAAATTACATCTGGATTGGCCTGCGCAACAAATTTTTTTAGCAGCGGAAGACGCAAACGCAGTGAGTTGATATTCCATGAAATTATTTTCATTTTGTCGCTTCCAACCTCGGAAAGATTGCTTTCGGCTCGTTGATTTTGTGACCAGATTTTAGTGGATTATTTAGCGCGGCGAAATGGCGTTGATCCGCGTCAATATTAAGTAAATCGAGAATTTTATTTGCCGAAGATGGAACGAAAGGCAAAAGCAAAATTGCAATCATTCGCGCTGATTCTGCTGCGGTATAAAGAGCGTCATTCATCTCAGAAATTTTATTTTCTTTTTTCAAATTCCATGGCGCAGCATCGTTGAAATTTTTATTTACTACACTCGCAAACTCAATGACAGAGCCAATCGCACGCTCGAAAGAAAAATTATGCATCGCGATAAAAATCTCTTCGGAAAATTTTTCGATCAGGCCTTTGGCGTGAGAATTTTCTTCGGAAACAACACCATCGCAATTTTTCCAAATCATGGTCAAGCTGCGCTGGACAAGGTTTCCGATGTTATTCGCAAGTTCAGAATTTATGCGCGTGATAAAATTTTCGCGCGAATAATCGCCATCATTTCCGAAGGGAACTTCACGCAAAAGAAAATAGCGAAAATAATCGACAGCCATGTGGTGACTACAGCCAAGCGACTCCAACCATTCCAACTCTTTCAGCGGATCAATGACATTTCCGAGAGATTTAGAAATTTTTTGCCCTTCATTCGTCCACCAGCCATGCGCAAAAACTGAATGCGGAATGTTGACATTCGCCGCCATCAAGAAGGCTGGCCAGTAAACGGCGTGAAAGCGCAGGATATCTTTTCCAACCATGTGCACCGGTGAATCAACGGTATTGCACCAAAAATTTTTATAGAGTTCAGAATTTTCGTCGGGAAATCCGAGGGCGGAGAGATAGTTGGTTAGCGCATCGAGCCAAACATACATCACATGTTTTTCATCAGACGGAACCTTCACACCCCAAGAAAAAGACGTGCGTGAAATTGATAAATCTTTCAGCCCACCCTTAACGAAAGAGACAACTTCGTTGAAACGCGATTGCGGGCGAATGAAGTCTGGTGCGGCCTCATAGAGTGTGAGTAATTTTTCTTGGAAGGCGGAAAGTTTGAAAAAATAACTTTCTTCTTTGTGCCAAGCAACGTCAGCGCCGGTGGGCGCTTTTCCATTTACCAATTCGTCTTCGGAGTAGAAGGCTTCGTCGCGCAGAGCATACCAACCCTCGTAAGTGCTTTTGTAAATCCAGCCGTTTTTTTCGAGAATTTCCCAAAATTTTTGCGCGCATTTTTTGTGACGCTCTTCGGTTGTTCTGATGAAATCATCATGCGACAAACCCAGCATTTGCGCCATCTCACGAAATTTTTGCGAAACTTCATCGCAAAATTCCTGCGGATTTTTTCCGCGTGCTAGAGCCGATTTTTCAACCTTTTGTCCATGCTCATCAGTGCCCGTTAGAAAAAAAACATTATGGCCGTCGAGCCGCTTGAATCTAGCAACCGCGTCACATGCAATTGAGGTGTAAGCGTGGCCGATATGCGGCACATCATTGACGTAATAAATTGGGGAAGTGATGTAAAAATTCTTCGAACTCATTGTTTTTTGTTTTGTGATTTGTAATTTGCGCAGCCTTGATTTCTGCGGCCAGAACATGCTTTGTAGCCGCTTTCTAAAACAATTTCTTTTAATTTCAAAATGTCATTCACCCAAAAGCTCGACGGCATTGTTGCCAAGTTTAACGAGTTGGAAAAAAAGCTGCTTGATCCGTCATCATTGGGGCAAAATTTTGCTAAAGTTTCAAAAGAACATTCTGACATGGCGCCAGTTGTAGCGCTAATTGGCGAATATCAAAAAACGCAGAAAGAAATTGCCGATATTGATGAAATGTTGCCTACAACTTCTGACAAGGAAATGCGCGATATGATGGAATCTGAGCGCTTCGATCTCACGAAAAAAATTCCTGATCTTGAGCAACAAATCAAACTTGCACTTTTGCCGCGCGATGCCGCCGATGAAAAAAACGCCATCCTCGAAGTGCGCGCTGGAACTGGCGGCGAAGAGGCCGCGCTCTTCGCTTACAAGCTTTTCGCCATGTATCAAAAATATGCGGAAAAACGGAAATGGAAATTCGAAATTCTCTCAATTTCCGACACTGGTTTGGGAGGCTATAAAGACGCTTCGGCGACAATTTCTGGTCGTGGAGTTTTCGCGCGATTGAAATTCGAATCCGGAGTTCATCGCGTGCAACGCGTTCCTGAAACGGAAAATCAAGGTCGTGTACACACTTCAGCCGCAACGGTCGCCGTGCTTCCTGAAGCTGAAGAAGTTGACATTAAAATCGAAGAAAAAGATTTGCGAATTGATGTTTTTCGCTCATCTGGCCCGGGCGGACAATCGGTTAACACAACTGACTCGGCGGTTAGAATCACGCATATCCCAACTGGCGTGGTGGTTTCGATGCAAGATGAAAAATCGCAAATTAAAAATCGTGAAAAAGCGATGAAAGTTTTGCGCTCAAGAATTTACGAAGCTGAACGTGAAAGAATGGATAAAGAGCGTGCCGCCAGTCGCAAAGAACAGGTGGGAAGCGGCGACAGATCTGAGCGCATCCGCACTTACAATTTCCCACAAAGTCGCGTGACAGATCACAGAATTAACCTCACAAGTTATCGACTCGACGGCGTGATGTTGGGAGAATTGGATGAATTTATCGATGCACTAATCGCTGACGATCAGGCCAAAAAACTTTCGAGCGCGGAGTAGTTTAAAGATCAATCCCAACCATCAAATCACCATCATCGAGTTTATTTTCGAAAGAAAATTTCGCGGAAATTTTTTCGGAAACGCATTTTAACTCATCGCCTAAAACTTGTTCTTTGATGTAATTTTCGAAATTTTTCGCCACTTCCAAAATACGCGGATTGCTTGAAGAAATTTGCAATTTTATGCGATTAGAAATGTCGAGATTTGCATCTTTTCGATTTTGCTGAATGGCGCGAATGATGTCGCGAGCGATGCCTTCATCTTCCAAATCTTTCGTCACTTCAATATCGAGCTGAACCAAGTAATCATTGGTTGGAAGCGCTTGTAGCGCGAATTTTTTTTCATCTTGGTTTTTGGTCATCAGCTTAATTTCGAATTCATCATCGACCAATTTTACGCCGGAAATTTCGATTTCTTTTTCGGAGATTTTTTTCCATTCACCAGATTTTGCAGCGCCGGTAATTTCCTTAATTTTCGCGCCATATTTTGCGCCGATTTTTTTGAAATTTATCTGCAATTTTAGCTCGGCCAAATCGGAAATTTCTTCCTTCACTTCGACAGATTTCACGTTCACTTCTTCAGCAATAATTTCTTTAAAAGCTAAAATTCGCGGCGCATTTTTTCCGATTATCGTCAAAGATTTTAACGGCAATCTCACGCGCAAATTTTTGTTATCACGAATCGACAAAGCCACGGAACATATGGCTCGAACGAGATCCATATCAGCGACTAAATCTTTCTCGTCAGACAAAAAAGAAACATCGGGAAAATCTTGAAGATGAATGGAAATTTTGCGGTTGATCATGCCAACTCCCCAATCACAAAAACTTCTTCGCCGGCTTTGGTTAAAATATTTTTGATTTCGTCAGCGTGATTTTTTTCGACGACTAGAACCATGCCGATTCCACAGTTGAAAGTGCGGTGCATTTCTTCGTCGGAAACATTGCCGAGTTTTTGGAGAAAGTTAAAAATTTCTGGGCGATTCCAAGATTTAAAATCGATTTTTGGCGTGACATTTTTGCTTAAAACTCTTGGTAAATTTTCAGTTAATCCGCC
>CAYUSO010000012.1:0-46189 GCA_964447395.1 uncultured Rhizobium sp. | reverse complement strand
TCAGAGAAGGTGGCAGAACTGTGGGTGCGGGGGTTGTTTCTAAGATTATCAAATAAGTTTTAAAAAAGAGGCGATGCGAAACTGCTCGCCTCTTTTTGAATTATGAAATTTTCACCAAAATTTTTTCCCATTTTTCTATTTTTATTGTTTGCAGCCTGCGCCACTCACAACAATTTCGTTACCGATCATAAAGATGCCTGGTTCAACGATTCAGATATGGGTTTGGTTTTCTGCAGAGCTAATATAAAAACTGATGGATCGGCAGATCCAACTTGCTTCGAAACCGGTTTTCACAAATTCACGAACGAAGCTAAGTCACTCAAAAAATAATTTTCTAGGAGCGTAGCTCAACTGGTAGAGTAGCGGTCTCCAAAACCGTTGGTTGGGGGTTCGATTCCTCTCGCTCCTGCCAATTTTAGTCGTAAGTCATAAGTCGTAAGCCAAACCCAGTTTGTTTGATGCGACTTACGACTTACGACTTACGACTAATCCAAATTTATGTTAAATTTTTTTCGTGACGTAATTGAAGAGATAAAAAAGCTTCAAATTCCTTCTAAAAAGGAAACTTATGTCACAACCATCACCATACTTGTCACAATCACTATAGTTGCTTTGGCAATTTTATTCGCTGATTTTCTAATTTCGAAAATCATCGGACTAATCTTTGGTTTATAATCTCAACAGTCTCATGGAACAAAACGAAAGCAAATGGTACATCCTTAACGTGATGGCCGGTCAAGAAAATAAAGTTGCTTCTGACATTAAGTCACTGATTGCTCGCTCCGCCATCAGCAAAAATGTTTTTGAAGTTTTGGTGCCAACTAAGCCGGTGATCAAGGTTAAAAAAGGGCAAAAAGTTCAAGAAATGCAGAAGCTATTTCCTGGCTATGTCTTCATAAATGCCAACTTGGGTGGAGAATCCTACAATCTCATTAATTCAATTCCGAAAGTAATGGGATTTCTTGGTGGGAAAAACACTCCTCAACCAGTGGCAGATGCCAAAATGCAAGAAATTCTAAGACTATCTTCGGAGCAGGGCGCAGAAAGCAAAAATGTCGCATTTGAAATCGGAGAAACTTTGAATGTGATTGAAGGTCCGTTCGAGTCTTTTTCTGGAGTCGTTGAAGATTTCGATGCCGAGAAGCAAAAAGTTAAAATTTCAGTTTTAATTTTTGGTCGCGCCACTTCTGTTGAGCTTGATGTAAATCAGGTCGAAAAAGTTTCTTAAAAAACCTACTTGCAAGTTTTTTCTTCAAAAATAGATTGCCGCGCCTCTTAAGACGTGGAAGACGGTTCAATCTGTCGTGAAGTCAATAAAATAAAGGCTTCGTGCCACTTTATACTTTAAAAATATGTCAAAAAGCACTAAAGAAATTCTTGGCCTTATCAAATTACAAGTGCCATCAGGGAAAGCCAATCCTGCTCCTCCAATTGGTCCAGCTCTAGGTCAAAAAGGCCTAAACATCATGGAATTTTGTAAGCAATTTAATGCTATGAAATTCGAAGGTTATGAAGCTGGCACGCCAATTCCAGTCACAATCACGGCTTACAAAGACAAGTCATTTACCTTCACAACCAAAAATCCTCCGGTTTCTTACCTCATCATGAAGGAAATCAAATTGGAAAAAGGTTCTTCAAATCCTGGCAAAGATTCTGCTGGAAAAATCACTATGACTCAAATCAGAAATGTTGCCAAAAAGAAAATGGTCGACATGAATGCAACTGATCTCGAAGCTTGCGCAGCAATGGTCAGAGGCTCTGCAGTTTCAATGGGTCTTGAAATAGTTGAATAAATAAAATTCCAATTAAGCAATGGCAAAAAATATTAAAAAAACAAAGCAGATTGTTGAGAAACACAAAGCTGCAAGCCTTGAAGAAGGTGTTAAAAAAGTTCAAGAATTAGCAATCGCTAAAAAGCGTAAATTCGTTGAGTCTGTTGATATCGCGGTCAATTTAGGTATTGATGCTAAGCAAAGCGATCAAACTGTTAAAGGCTCAGTTCTTCTTCCTCATGGTTCAGGAAAAAAAGTAAAAGTTGTGGTTTTCGCCGCTAATGAAGATCAAAAAAAGATCGCCCTTGAATCTGGTGCAATTTTTGCCGGACTTGAAGATTTGGTTGCTAAAATCGAAGGCGGATTTGTTGATTTTGACGTTTGCGTCGCAACGCCTGACGTTATGCAAAAAATTAGCAAAGTTGCAAAAAAGTTAGGGCCTCGCGGTTTGATGCCGAGTCCAAAAAATGGCACCGTCACCAACGATATCAAAAAAGCAGTTTCTGAGGCCTTGAAGGGGAAGGTTGATTTTAAAAATGATAAAGCCGGAACCGTTCACTGCCTAATCGGAAAAGTTGATTTTGAAACCAAGTCATTGCTCGAAAATATTCAGGCTATCATCAAATCTATCAAAGATTCTAAACCGGAAACAGCTAAAGGAAAATTCATCAAAGAATTTTATCTCAACTCAACAATGGGGCCATCTGTACAAGTGGCTGTAGAATCGCTTTAATTGAATTTTTAAAACATGAACAGAGATCAAAAATCAAATCTGGTTTCGTCGCTAAAGCAGAAACTCACTACCAGCGCTTTCGTTGCCGTGATTCACTATCGCGGGATGAATGACAAACAGCTTTACGATCTTCGCGTTGCGCTGAAATCAAAAGGCTGCAACATGAAAATTGCCAAAAACACTTTGGTAAAAGTTGCCATTAAGGGAACTGATCTGGAGGCTTTGTCTTCTCATCTCAATGGTCCAACTGCGGTTCTTTATTCTCAAGATCCAGTTGCTCTTGCTAAAGTTGCAACAGATGCCTCTAAGCAATCTGAAGCTCTAAAAATCAAAATTGGTTTTTTCAATAAATCGCTAATGACTGAGGCGGCCGTTAAAGAAATGGCTAAACTCGGTTCTCTGGAAGAAGTTCGTGCTTCCTTCATCGGCGTGCTCAAAGCTGCGCAAACAAACTTCGTCAGGGTTCTTACTGCTCCTGAAAAAGGCTTGGCAACTTTAAAAACTCAGTAATTCCAACTATTAACAACTCTAACCAAAGGTAAAAAATGTCTGCAAATCTTGAACAATTATCAGAATCTCTATCTTCACTAACCGTGCTTGAGCTTGCTGAGCTAAGCAAAAAATTGGAAGAAAAATGGGGTGTTTCTGCCGCTTCTTTCGCAGTTGCTGCTCCTGCAGCTGGTGGCGCAGCTGTTGCCGCTGAAGCAAAAGACAAATTCGAAGTTGTTTTGACTGCATCTGGCGACAATAAAATCAACGTCATCAAAGAGGTTCGCGTAATCACCGGTCTTGGTCTAAAAGAAGCTAAAGATCTAGTTGAAGGCGCGCCAAAAACTCTAAAATCTGATGTTGCTAAAGCTGATGCTGAAGAAATGAAGAAAAAGCTTGAAGCAGCTGGTGCCAAAGTTGAATTGAAGTAATTCATTTTAGTTTTCTAAGGCCAATTCAACGTTTTTGTTGAATTGGCTTTTGGCGTTTTATTTCACGGCTACTTACGCCTCCCGCAACGCCACAAATATGCTCAACTTCAAAAAAGGGTTTTATGGTTCAAGTTCGTAATTTCGATCAAGCTCTCCTCAGAAAAAGTTTCAGCAATAACAAAGACAGAGAGGCAATTCCTCATCTGATTTCGCTGCAAAAAGATTCTTACGAAAAATTCCTGCAAGCTAATATTGTGCCAGAGAAGCGCGAAAATATCGGCATCCAATCTGTTTTTAATTCTTTTTTTCCGCTTTCTGATTCAGCAGGTCGTGTCACCATTGAATTTGTTAGCTATTCTCTCGGTTCGCCAAAATACGAATCTCATGAATGCTTGTCAGCGGGAAGAACTTTCTCCTCTCCTCTTCATGCCCAGTTGCGCTTGATTTTGTGGCATCAAGAAGAAGGCAGCGAAGTAAAAGAAATTCGCTCAATCAAAGAACAAGAAGTTTATCTCTGCGAAATTCCTTTGATGACCGAAACAGGTAGCTTCATCGTTAATGGCGCTGAGCGCGTTATTGTGTCGCAAATGCGTCGCGCTCCTGGTGTTTTCTTCGATAGCGAAAACGTAAAACTTTCCGGCTCAAAATCTTACACCGCTAAGATCATCCCGCATATCGGCTCGTGGCTTGATTTCGAGTTTGACAGCAAAGATATCCTTCATTTCCGCGTTGATAAAAAAAGAAAAATTCCTGCCACTTCGCTTCTGCGTGCAATTGGCATGACTTCTGAATCAATCATCAAATCTTTCTACGGCTCAGTTGATGCAACAATCACTAAAAAAGGTTGGGCGCTGAAATTTGACGGCGAATCTCTTTTGGGTAAAAAAGTCGCTCACGACTTCATCTGTGCAGATTCTGGTGAAGTAAAAATCAAAGAAAGCACCAAAATCAACCGCAAGATAATCGAAAAATTACAAGCAGAAAAATTCTCGCACTATTTGCTAACTGACGAAGTTCTTCTCGGCTATGTAGTCGCGCAAGATCTCGTTGAAGCTGATACTGGCGAATTGCTTCTTGAGGCTGGCTCAATCGTCACTTCAGAAAGTTTAGAAATTTTGAAAAAACTGAATTTCAAAACCATCGCCATCATCAATCCAAGCAAGTCAGACATCGGGCCATACCTCTATAACACGATGTTGATCGACAAAAACGTCAATCAAAAAGACGCTTTGTTTGATATCTACAAAGCCATTAGATTGGGCGAGGCGCCATCATCTTTCGAAGTTGCGAAAAACTATTTCGAAAATCTTTTCTTCAACGACACGCGCTACAATTTGTCCGATGTTGGCAGAATGAAAATGAACCATCGTTTGGGTCTTGAGATCAACAAAGAAACGCTTTTCCTCACCAATAAAGACGTTGAGCAAACTATCAAAATTTTGAGCTTGATCAAACATAACGATCTCAAAACTGATGATATTGATAACTTGGCGAACCGCCGTGTGCGCGCCGTGGGCGAATTGATCGAGAATCAATTGCGCATTGGCATGACCAGAATCGAAAAATCAATCATCGAAAAAATGAACTCGGTGGAAGTTGATACAATCATGCCGCAAAGCTTGATCAACTCTAAGCCACTAATCACTGCCGTGAAAGATTTCTTCGCTACTTCACAGCTTTCACAATTCATGGATCAAACCAATCCGCTTTCTGATATCACTCACAAGCGTCGCCTTTCAGCCCTAGGGCCAGGCGGTTTAACGCGTGAAAGAGCTGGTTTTGAAGTTCGCGACGTGCATCCAACTCACTATGGCCGTATTTGCCCGATTGAAACTCCGGAAGGTCCGAATATCGGTTTGATTAACAGCTTGGCAACCTACGCCCGCGTTAACAATTACGGTTTTATCGAAACTCCTTACCGCAAAGTAGTCGGTGGAAAAATCACTTCTGAAGTGAAATATCTTTCAGCAATGGAAGAAGTTGATTTCACCATCGCGCCTTCAACCATCGATATTGACGATCACGGTCGCATCAAATCTGATTTGGTGAGCTGCCGTAAAAATGGTGAATTTGTCATGATGTCGCCAGATAAAATCGACTATATTGACGTTTCGACCAAGCAAATCGTTTCAATCGCTACAACGCTCATTCCTTTCCTTGAGAATGACGATGCAAATCGCGCTTTGATGGGTTCGAACATGCAACGTCAAGCGGTTCCTTTGTTGCGCCCAGACGCTCCGCTTGTTGGAACCGGCATGGAATCAGTAATTGCCGCAGATTCTGGCGCCGCAGTTCGCACTAAAAAAGATGGCGTAGTGAAATTCGTCGATGCTTCGAAAATCGTTATCGAATCAGTAAATGACGGCATTCCTCACATCGAAGTTCATAATCTCAAAAAATACGTCAGAACCAACCAAGATACTTGCGTCAACCAAAGACCAACTGTTGAGCTTGGACAAAAGGTGAAAGCCGGACAAATCATCTCCGACGGCCATTCAATCGCAAATAGTGAAATTGCCTTGGGAAAAAACGTTCGCGTCGCTTTCATGCCTTGGAACGGATATAACTTCGAAGACTCAATCATCATTTCCGAAAAGCTTTTATCTGACGACACTTTCACCTCAATTCACATTGAAGAGCTTGAAGTAGTTGCTCGCGACACTCGTCTTGGGCCCGAAGAAATCACTCGCGACATTCCAAATGTTAGCGAAGAAATTCTTACCAAGCTTGACGAAGAAGGTATTATCCACATCGGCGCCGAAGTTGAGCCGGGAGATCTTTTGGTTGGCAAAACCACACCAAAATCTGAATCGCCAATGACTCCGGAAGAAAAACTTTTGAAAGTGATTTTTGGAGAAAAGGCCGCAGATGTTAAAGACTCTTCGCTCTACGCTCCAACTGGCATCGGCGGCACTGTCGTTGATGTAAAAGTTTTCTCGCGCAAAGGTATCGAAAAAGACGAGCGTTCGATTTACATCGAAATGCAAGAAATCGAAGATCTTTCTAAGCGTAAAAATCTTCGCGTTTCTTTCCTCGAAAATTCCTTGAAAGACGCGCTTATCAACCTTTTTGATGGTCACAAACTCACCAATAATGTTGAGAAGCTAAAAGCGAAATCAAAGCTTGATGCCAAAGAGTTGGAAGGTTTGGCAAAAAATCATCTAATCAAGATCGTGGTTGATGATTCTAAGGTAATGGATAAGGCAGAAAAACTCATCAAAGCTCACAACAAGCAAATCGCTGAAATTGAAAAAGAATTTAACGATAAAGTCGCTCGCATCAAAGCGGGAGACGAGCTTGGTCAAGGTGTTCTTAAAATCGTAAAAGTTTACGTCGCTTCCAAATATCGCTTGCAACCAGGCGATAAAATGGCCGGACGTCACGGAAACAAAGGTGTGGTTTCTAAAATCGCACCACTTGAAGACATGCCTTATTCAGCCGATGGTCAACCAGTTGATATCGTGCTGAACCCGCTGGGTGTGCCTTCTCGTATGAACGTCGGTCAAATTCTTGAAACTCACTTAGGATTTGCTTCGAAAGAATTGGGCAAACAAGTTTCTCAATTGCTTGATCAAATCGCGGCGAAAAAAACTGAGTTTGTGAAGAAATTGCGCGACAAAGTTTTGGCGATTTATTCATCGGCTGAAGAGACTAAAAAAATCAAAGAAATGTCAGACAATGAGCTGATTTCATTCGCTTCAACCCTTAAAAATGGTGTGCATTTTGCCACTGGAATTTTCGAAGGTGCGAAAGAGGAATATATCACAACATTGCTCGAAGAGGCTGGCATTGATAAATCAGGTCAAATCGAACTTTTCGACGGAAAAACCGGCGAGAGATTCGATCGCAAAGTGACCGTCGGTTATATCTACATGCTGAAACTGCATCACTTGGTTGACGACAAGATTCACGCTCGTTCGATTGGACCTTACAGTCTCATCACTCAACAACCTCTTGGTGGCAAATCTCACTTCGGTGGACAACGTTTCGGTGAAATGGAATGCTGGGCTCTTCAAGCCTACGGCGCAGCTTATTCTCTACAAGAAATGCTCACCGTTAAATCCGACGATGTGGTTGGTAGAATTAAAATTTACGAATCAATCATCCAAGGAAATCAAAACTTCAATTGCGGCATTCCAGAATCGTTCAACGTGATGATCAAAGAGGTTAGATCTCTTGGTCTGAACATCGAATTGGTAGAAAAATAGAAAAATTGCGGGACGGGGTTTTTAACTCCGTCCTCATCTTCATTAGCGACAAACCGAGTTTTAATTAAAAAAATAAAAACATGACACTCGCAGGAACTTCATCCCACGGTCTTTTAAGCATCACTTCAAACAGCGCTGTTGATTTGCTCGATTTTAACGCCATCAAAATCTCCATCGCCGATCCTGATAAAATCAGATCATGGTCTTTCGGAGAAGTAGCAAAGCCTGAAACCATCAATTACCGCACCTTTAAACCAGAAAGAGATGGCTTATTTTGCGCACGAATTTTTGGTCCAATCAAAGATTACGAATGCTTATGCGGCAAATATAAGCGCATCAAATACAAAGGCATCGTCTGCGAAAAATGCGGCGTAGAAGTCACTTCGTCAAAAGTTCGCCGTGAAAGAATGGGACATATCGAACTTGCTGCTCCAGTCACTCACATTTGGTTCTTAAAATCTCTGCCTTCACGCATTTCAACAATGCTTGGAACAACTCTGAAGGCGATCGAAAAAGTTATTTATTTCGAAGCTTTTATCGTCACTGATGGCCTAATGTCGCCACTTAAAGAAGGCGAAATCTTGTCCGAAGATGAATATGAAAAATTACAGCAGGAACATGGCTACGGCAGCTTCGTTGCTGAAATGGGCGCGGAAGCAGTACAGAAACTTTTGCAAAAACTTGATCTAAAAAAATTGCAAAAAGAATTGCGTGAAGAGCTCGCAACCGTCACTTCTGAAATCAAAAAAGAAAAAGCCATCAAAAGATTAAAATTGGTTGAGCAGTTTTTAGATTCTGACATCAACAGACCAGAGCATATGGTGATGACTGTTCTCCCAGTTATTCCGCCTGATATTCGACCTTTGGTAATGCTTGATGGCGGTCGTTTCGCAACTTCTGATTTAAACGAGCTTTATCGTCGCGTGATCAACCGCAATAATCGTTTGAAACGCTTGATGGAATTGGGCGCGCCTGAAATCATCATCAAAAACGAAAAACGCATGTTGCAAGAATCAGTTGATGCTCTTCTTGATAACGGCCGCTCTGGTGCAATCGTTAAAAATTCTAACAAAAAACCTTTCAAATCGCTCAGCGACATGTTGAAAGGAAAACAAGGTCGTTTCCGTCAAAACTTGCTCGGTAAGCGCGTCGACTATTCAGGACGAAGTGTGATCGTTGTTGGTCCGGAACTCAAACTTCATCAATGTGGTTTGCCGAAAAAAATGGCGCTCGAACTCTTCAAGCCTTTCATTTATTCGAAGCTCGAACTTTATGGCACTTCGCCTTCAATCAAAGTTTCCAAAAAAATGGTCGAAGCAGAAAGACCAGAAGTTTGGGATATTTTGGATGAAGTTATCAAAGAGCACCCAGTTCTTCTGAATCGCGCACCAACTCTACACAGACTTGGTATTCAAGCCTTCGAACCAGTTTTAACCGAAGGAAAGGCTATTCAACTTCACCCGCTTGTCTGCGCTGCTTTCAACGCCGACTTTGACGGTGACCAAATGGCAGTTCACGTTCCGCTTTCAATCGAAGCTCAGGTCGAAACTCGCGCCTTGATGATGTCAACCAACAACATCCTCAGCCCAGCGAATGGAAAACCAATCATTGTGCCTTCGCAAGACATCATTCTTGGCCTTTATTACATCTCGATGGAAGCCAAAGATTTTGCTAAAGCTAAAGCCCGCGTGATTTCTGATGATTTTGAAATGCATCACGCTTTGAACAGCAAGACCATTACTCTTCACGATAAAATTCTTTACCGCTTCACATTGAAAAATGCTGATGGCGAAAGATCTTTTGCTCGTGTTGAAACCACGCCAGGACGCGTTGCGCTTTACAACATCTTGCCAAATGCGATGAAAGGCGATTTCGAAATCGTCAATAAAGCGATGACTAAAAAAGCGGTCACCAACCTCATCGACACCGTTTATCGCAATTGCGGCCAAAAGGAAACCGTGATGTTCTGCGATCGCATCATGACTCTTGGTTTTAGCAATGCAGGTCGTGCCGGAATTTCAATCGGTAAAGACGACATGATCATTCCGCAAACCAAACAAAAGCATATTTCCGAGTCTTTTGACAAAGTTAAAAAACTCGAAAAACAATATCGCGAAGGCTTGATTACTGCGGGTGAGCGCTACAACAAAGTTGTTGACGAATGGACGAATTGCACCGGAAAAATCTCTCGTGAAATGATGTCGTCAATTTCTGCATTCTCAACTCCAGTGACCGCAAATTCTATCTTCATGATGGCTGATTCTGGCGCGAGAGGTTCTGAGAACCAAATCAAGCAGGTTGCTGGTATGCGTGGTTTGATGGCTAAACCATCGGGCGAAATTATCGAAACTCCGATCACTGCAAACTTCAAAGAAGGCCTGAGCGTTTTGGAATATTTCATTTCCGCTCACGGTGCTCGCAAAGGTTTGGCCGATACAGCTCTTAAAACTGCAAACTCGGGTTATTTGACCAGAAGATTGGTTGACGTTTCTCAAGATTGCATCGTTGTTGAAGAAGATTGCGGAACCAAAGAAGGCGTTGTTCTAGAGCCTGTTGTTGACGATGGCAGAACCATCGTTTCCTTGGCAGAAAACGCTCTCGGTCGCGTGCCTCTTGAAGATGTCAAATCCCCAGACAATAAAAAAATCATCGTTCACGCCGGCAATATGATCGACGAAGCCTTGGCTGATGCGATTGAAAAAGCTGGAGTTAAATCAATCAAAGCGCGCTCAGTTCTGACCTGCAAATCTCACGAAGGTGTTTGCGTAAAATGCTACGGACGCGATTTAGCAACTGGAAACATCGTCTCAATTGGTGAAGCTGTAGGCGTCATCGCAGCTCAATCAATTGGTGAACCGGGAACTCAGCTTACAATGAGAACCTTCCACATTGGTGGTGCGGCGCAAAGAGGAACTGAACAATCCTCAATTTCTGCAATTGCTGATGGTAAATTGAAAATCTCTGACAAGGGCACCATCACTGATCGCGATGGAAAAATTGTCGTAATCAGCAGAAATTCCGAAATCACTTTGGTTGACAAGGATCAGAAGGAAATTCACAGCTACAAACTTCCTTACGGCGCTGTAATCACTCATAAGCACGGCTCAGAAGTGAAAAAAGGTGATCACTTGGCAGAGTGGGATCCATACAACATTCCAGTAGTCGCTGAAACTAGCGGTGTGATCAAATATAACGATCTAACCGAAAATGTTTCTCTGCGTGAAAAAATTGAAGAATCAACAGGCGTTTCAACCAAGATAGTCATGGATTGGAAGCAATATTCTAAACAAGATCTCAAACCAAGACTTTCAATCGTGAAAGGCAAAGAAGAGGCCGAGAAAGAATATGCTCTTTCTGTTCATACCGTAATCGGCGTTTCTAACGGAGATGAGGTTAAGGCTGGTGATGTAATCGCCAGAATTCCAAAAGAATCCTCAAAAACTCGCGATATCACTGGCGGTCTCCCACGCGTTGCTGAATTATTCGAAGCGCGCAAGCCAAAAAATGCTGCCGTAATGAGCGAAATCGATGGTCGTATTGAGTTTGGTAAAGACTACAAAACCAAGCGTCGCATCATCGTTCGTTCCGAAGATGCTTCAAAAGAACCGGTTGAATATAGCATTTCTAAATCCAAACACTTGTTTGTTGGTGAAGGAGATTTTGTCAGACGCGGTGACGTGTTGGTTGATGGAAATCTTGTTCCTCACGACATTCTGCGCATTCTTGGCATGCAAGCTTTCACGAACTACATGGTGAATGAAGTGCAGAAAGTTTATCGCATGCAAGGCGTGAAAATCGATGACAAGCATATCGAAGTCATTCTAAGCATGATGTTGAAGCGCGTTGAAGTCATTCATTCTGGCGACACAACTCTACTTGTTGGCGAATATGTTGATCGTGACGTTTTTGAAGAAATTAATCAAAAAATGATCTCGAGCAAAATGAAGCCAGCTAAGTGCGCACCAGTATTGCTTGGTATCACCAAAGCGTCGCTGCAAACTAAGTCATTCGTTTCTGCGGCATCGTTCCAAGAAACCACTCGCGTTTTAACTGATGCTGCGGTTCAAGGAAAAATCGATAACCTCAAAGGTTTGAAAGAAAATATCATTGTCGGCCGTCTAATTCCTGCCGGAACTGGCTTGATGGCGAGCAAATATCGCAAAGTTGCCAATCAAGAAAAACAAGCTGAAGAGCTTGCGGCAAAAGAACGAGACGAAAATCTCGCGACCAAATCAGAAGCTTAAGCTTCGAAGAAAGGGGGCTCGAAAGAGCCCCTTTTTTTTGTCTAAAATTCATCAGATGAACGAAAATTTTTTTACCAAATTTAAAAAAAATCGTCGCGGATATTTTTCGTTTTTGATTTTTAGTGCGCTGGTTTTTTTTACATTCTTTGCCGAATTAATCGCCAATGATAAGCCGCTTCTGATGCGCTTTGATGGCCATTTTTATTTTCCGATTTTTCAAGAAGTTTCCGAAAAAAATCTCGGCGGAGATTTTGAAACTGCGACAGATTTTCGCGATCCTTTCGTGCAAAAATTAATCGAAAAAAACGGCTGGATAATTTTTGCGCCAATTCGTTTTTCTTACGATACAATCAACTACGAAATAAAAACTCCTGCGCCTTCTAAGCCAACAGTCGCAAACCTTCTTGGCACTGACGATAATGGTCGCGATGTTTTAGCGCGCACGATTTACGGCATCAGAATTTCGCTAATTTTTGGTTTCATTCTCACTTTTTTTTCTGCAGCAATTGGAATTTTTCTCGGCGCGATTCAGGGCTATTTTGGCGGTCTCACCGATTTAATTTTGCAGCGCTTCATGGAAATTTGGTCGAGCATGCCGGTTTTATTTTTGCTGATAATTTTATCTTCAATCATCGAACCAAGTTTTTTTATTTTGCTCGGACTCATGCTGCTCTTCAGTTGGATGTCGCTAGTTTCCTACGTCCGCGCCGAATTTTTGCGTTTGCGAAATTTCGATTTTGTGCGCGCCAGCAAAGCGCTTGGCGCTTCTAACTCGCGAATTATTTTTCGCCACATTCTTCCCAACGCTTCTCCCATCATCATCGCCAACATTCCATTTTTACTCGCCGCCTCAATCACAACTTTAACTTCGCTCGATTTTCTCGGTCTCGGATTGCCAATCGGATCACCATCTCTTGGCGAATTACTAGCGCAGGGAAAAAATAATTTAACCGCATGGTGGCTTGGAATTACTGGCTTCATCACCATCACATTGATTTTAACTCTTCTCGTTTTTATCGGCGAAGCTGTGCGCGACGCTTTCGATACTAGACACTGTTAGCTAATTATTTTCCCCGCTCTTTTCCGCGAATTTTTGCTCTTTTTTTCGTAAAATTTTTCGAAGTATATCCAGATACTCCAAAAAATTTTACGAAAAAATCGCTAAAAATTGGCGAAAAATCCCGAGAAAAATAATTAGCTAACAGTGTCTAGAAAATAATTTACTTTTCGTGATCGAAAAATAGTTTCGCCGCGAAGTCATTCCCCTCAACAAAATCAACATTCCGAACATGCCAATCGAAATTCTCATGCCCGCTCTTTCACCAACAATGAAAGAAGGAAATCTTGCGAAATGGGTGAAAAAAGAAGGCGATAAAATCAAGGCTGGCGAGGTGATTGCAGAAATCGAAACCGATAAAGCAACGATGGAAGTTGAAGCGGTTGACGAAGGAATTTTGGGAAAAATTTTAGTCGCGGAAGGAACTGAAAATGTCGCGGTAAATTCATGCATCGCGCTAATTCTCGACAAGGGTGAAGATAAAAAATCTCTCGAAAATTACGCGGCAAAATCAGCGGCGCCAAAAACCGAAACAAAGGCAGAAGCGAAAAAAGAAGAAAAGGTTGCAGCCGCGCCAGCAGCGCCTCAAACCGCTCAAACTTTTTCTCGTGATTCTAACGCAAAAGCCAGCCCGCTAGCTAAAAGAATTGCAAAAGAGGAAGGAGTTTCCATCGCGCAAATTTCTGGTTCTGGCCCGCACGGTCGCGTCATCAAAGACGATGTTTTAGAATTTTTAAATTCGGGCGGAAGCAGATCTGGCGTGGTTCGTCGCAATGCACAAGAATTTTACGCGATCAAAAATAACAACATCCGCAAAGTCATCGCCAAAAGATTGCTCGAATCAAAACAAAATGTTCCGCATTTTTATCTCTCTTGCGAGCTTAGAATGGACAAGCTTCTCGAGCTTCGTGCCGCTTTGAATGAAGTTGCTGAACATGATGCTAATGGCAATCCATCTTACAAAATTTCGGTGAATGATTTGATCATCAAAGCAACCGCCTTGGCTTTGAAAAAAGTTCCGTTGGCGAATTCTGCTTGGTCTGATGATGCGGTTTTGGTTTACAACAATATCGACATCTCAATGGCCGTGGCCATTGATGGCGGGCTGATTACGCCAATCATCAAAAATGCTGATCAAAAAACCATTCAGCAAATTTCTTCCGAAGCAAAATCTCTCGCCAAAAAAGCGCGCGACGGAAAATTGCAACCAGAAGAATTCCAAGGCGGATCATTCAGCATTTCAAACTTAGGAATGTTTGGAATCGACAATTTCGCTGCCATCGTGAACCCGCCGCAAAGCTGTATTCTCGCGGTTGCGCGCACTGTTGAAAAACCAATCATCGAACATGGCCAAATTAAAATCGGACACATGATGAATGTGACTCTTTCTTCAGATCATCGTTCTGTTGACGGCGCAGTTGGTGCAGAATTTTTAAAAGCGCTGCGTCGCTACATCGAACATCCAATTTTGATGCTGGTGTAAATAAAATTTCTGCGAGCAAAAATTTTATTTGCTTTGCAGAGAAAGCGATTTTATTTTCCGCAAAACAATTTTCACTACATGGTCTCAAGCCATGTCCCTCTAGGTTAAAATCAATTTAAATTATGATCAAAACAATCGAATTAATCGTTGTCGCAACTTTGTTAATTTTCTCATTTTTCGCCGGAGTAAAATATTCCGATTCAGTAAAAAATCACGCCAGCTGGCTTTTCGAAACTAAGGATGAAGAGGAGGTTGCTTTGCCAGATTTATCAAATGAAAGCGGCGTTGAAATCACCGCTCCAGGTGAAGAAGGAATGGATAATTCCAATAGCTCAGGTCACTCAATGCAAGAATCTGCGCCAGCAGAAGTTGATGCCAACAACCCACAACAGAACGCTAATTAGTCACTACTAGCTCTAGTTGTTTTTTCATCACAAAAACAAATGAAGTCACAAATTTTTCTCGCGCGTTTTTCGTTTTTTCTATTTTTTATATTACTCGATTCAGAGGTCTTTGCAATTGAGGCGCGCTCTGATCGTGAAGCCGTTGTTTCCCCTAGAACCAAAAGATTCTACAAATCCGATCGCGCCCGCCAATATCTCTCTTTCGGCGGCAGTTATTCCTCTGATTACAACTCCAAAAATTATCAGCTGACTTCGCGCTACCTCTATCAAAGTAAGAAATACATTCATGAAATTAACTTTGATCACCAAAGCAATTATGCCGACACTGGTAGCGGCAAAAATAAGAAATATGATATTAAAAAGTCCGAACTTTACGATCTCACAATCGCTAGCAAAGCGCGTCTTGGAGAGTCAGAAAATTACGCCGTTTTTTTCAACCGCGATATTTACGACGATCTTTCAAAATATTATTACGACGTTCGAACCGCTGTAGGATTGGGCAGAATGTTCTTTAGAGAAAAACTCGAATGGGATGTCAGTATGGGATATCATGACATTAAAAATTATGGCTACGAGGTTGACGTAATTACTTCCTGGCGCGCTAATTTTAAAATCACCGAACATCTTTCATTCATGCAGCGCGCTTACTGGTTCTTTGATCATGAAAGTATCGATAATGAATTTAAAACCAGTTTGGTTTATCGCTTAAGTGACAAGATGTCTTTCGAGCTGCGGCATAATTTTGAAAAAAGGCGCTATGAAGATGATGATAGCAGAGTGGTGTCAAACAGCGTCAGTCGCAGCGTGACGATTGGTTTAATTTTTGATTTGAACTGACTTTAAATTTTCTTCGTTGAGCTTTTTTACTTCATTGATTTTTTCATCGGAAACTTTCGCTACGCGATGCTCATTGCCATAGATGTCAACAATCACAGTAATTTCTTCTTCAAGTTTAGATTTTTCTTCTGCAATTCCGCGATGCAATTCCTGCTTTAGATCATCAACACCAAATTCTTTTTCCATTTCTTTGAGAGAGCTCTTGAGATCTTGATAGAGGCGCTTCGCACGATAATAAATTTTTCCCAAGAAATGGGCAATTTCGGGCAAATCTTTTGGCTTAATAAAGATTAAAATTACCAAAAATATGACGATTAATTCTGCAAGGGAGAAGCCAAACATTTTGAAAAAGGTCTAATTCAATTATCCGAAGCGACCCGTGATATAGTCTTGCGTCTGTTGATTGCTTGGGTTGGTAAAGATTTTATCCGTAGTGTCATATTCAACAATTTTTCCCATGTTGAAGAAGGCGGTCATGTTGGAAATGCGCGCAGCTTGTTGCATGGAGTGAGTGACGATGATGATGGTAAAATTTTCTTTGAGCTCATCAATCAACTCTTCAATTTTTGCGGTGGCAATTGGATCAAGCGCTGAGCACGGCTCATCCATCAGAATTACTTCTGGTTCAATGGCAATGGTGCGCGCGATGCAGAGGCGTTGTTGTTGTCCGCCAGAAAGCCCAGAGGCCTGATCATTCAAGCGATCTTTGACCTCATTCCACAAACCAGCTTTGGTTAAACTTTTTTCAACAATTTCGTCGAGCTCAGATTTGTTGCGGAAGAGTCCATGAATCCGCGGGCCATAAGCAACATTTTCGTAAATTGATTTTGGAAAAGGATTTGGTTTTTGAAAAACCATGCCAACCGAGGCGCGCAGAAGCACGAGATCTAAGTCATTGCGATAAATATTTTGGCCATCAAGTAAAATTTCGCCCTTAATTTTGCAGTTTAAAATCGTGTCATTCATGCGATTTATGCAACGCAAGAAAGAAGATTTTCCGCAGCCGGAAGGTCCAATTAAAGCGGTGACGCTGTGCTCTTTGAAATCAAGATTGATGTCAAATAGCGCTTGTTTTTGGCCATAAAACAAATTGATATTTTTTGCGGAAATTTTGCTGCTCATGTCTGAATTTCTTGGTTGGAAGGCCTCTTCAAATTAAAAATAAATTTCACAAATGCAAAGGCTGAAAAAATTTGTTCCCCAATCTCTCTATGGCCGATTTCTGCTGATAATCGTGCTTTCGGCTTTGATCGTGCAATTAGTTTCAATTTATGTTTTTTATTACACGCATCTCGATGTGATCAGTAAACAAATGGCTCGCAGTGTGATTTCGGAGATGGTTTTTGTTAAGAAATCTATCAATAAACCAGGATATGAAACTCTGCTAAAAGACCTTTCGCAAAGCACGGGACTAACGCTTACTCTGGAAGAGAAGCGTCGCTTGAAGCGCAAAAAAATTGGTGATTCCGATTGGCAAAAAAGTAAAATTTACAAATACATAAATCCGCTGATTGATCCTTATAATCGTTTCAAATCCGAGTTGGAAAGTCATGGTCTCAGACCTTACGAGATCTACGAAAACAATGAAAATGACGATCTCATCACGGTTAAAATTCAAACCGCACAAGGCGTTTTATCCTTCGAAGTTCCAATAAAAAAAATCACCAGTTCGAGCGCTTACGTTTTTACTTTTTGGATGATTCTAATCACCTTCATCACCTCAATTGTTTCGATTATTTTCTTTAAAAATCAGATTCGCGCTATTCGTGAATTAAGTGATGCAGCAGAAAAATTTGGACGCGGCCAAGACGCGCCAAATCTGAAGCCAGCCGGTGCGCAAGAAATTCGTTCGCTGACGATTTCTTTCATCAAAATGAAGGAGAGGGTGATGCGCCAAATTTCGCAAAGAACCGATATGCTTTCGGGAGTTTCGCATGATTTGCGCACGCCCTTGACGCGCATGAAATTGCAATTGGCGATGATGCAAGATTCTGCGGAAATTGCTGATTTAAAAAATGATATTTCTGACATGGAAAAATTGGTCGAAGAATATCTCGATTTCGCGCGCTCTGACGACAAAGAAAAACCTCATCCGGTGAAAATCAGAAAATTTTTGCGCGAAAAATTTATCGAATATTACGCCAAAATGAATCGTGAAATTGGTGATTTTATCGAGTTGAAATCTGATTTTGAAATTCCAATCAAGCGTCTCGCCTTCAAGCGCGCCTTGATGAATTTGATCGACAATGCTTTTAATTACGGAAAAAAAGTAAATCTCAGTGCCGAACTTTCGCACGAAAATTTAATCATCACCATTGATGATGATGGTCCGGGAATCCCCGCCGCTGAACGCGGCAACGTCTTTAAGCCTTTTTACCGCATCGACAATTCGCGCAATCTCGACAAAAAACTTTCATCAGGCGGATCAGGCTTAGGACTAGCAATTGCAATGGATGCCGTCACTTCTCACGGAGGCAGAATTAAACTCAGCGATTCCCCACTCGGCGGTTTGCGCGTGATGATTTTTATTCCGGTTTAAATTTTTTTAAGTTCCCCAAAAAATTATTCTTTGCTCGGGGAACTAAATAAGGCGATGCGCTTTGCTCGGGGAGTTAAAAATTTACTCAATTTCCTTCGTAATCCAACCGCCGCCAAGCACGCGATCATCTTGATAAATCACGCAAGCCTGTCCCGGAGTAATTGCGCGCGTCATTGATTTCATTTCAACTTCAGCTTCATCATTTTCCAAAAAATTTATTGTCGCGGATTCTTCTTCGTGATTGGAGCGCAAACGTACTTTAGCCTGAATCGGCGAGGTTTTATCGATGTCATTTGCCAGCCAATTTATCTCGCGAATCTTGAATTTTTTATTTTGTAAAAATTTTTCTTCGCCAACAAAAACTACATTTTCCGTCGGATCAATTTTGATTACGTAAAGTGGTTCTGGGTAGGCGATTCCTAGTCCGCGGCGTTGACCCAAAGTGAAATTTATGATGCCCTCATGTTCGCCTAAAACTTTTTTTGTTGTGATGTGAATTAGCTTTCCGCGCTTGAAAGCAGAAGGTCGGTGACGCTTGATAACGGCGGCGTAATCGCCATTTGGCACGAAGCAAATATCTTGCGAATCTGGTTTGCTCGCAACTTCTAAACCAAGACGCAGAGCCTCTTCGCGGGTTTTTTCTTTTTTATTTTCGCCAAGAGGAAAGCGCAAAAATTCGAGCTGCTCTTTGGTTGTCGCGAATAAAAAATAGCTTTGATCTTTATCGTCATCGACAGCTTTCAACATTTGTGCTTCGCCATTTTTTCCAACAATTCTGCGCACATAATGACCAGTTGCGAGAGCATCAGCGCCAAGGTCGCGTGCCACTTTCATCAAATCACGAAACTTCACTGATTGATTGCATTTTACGCATGGAATTGGCGTTTCGCCCTGCAAGTAAGAGTCAGCAAAATCATCAATTACCGATTCACGAAAAAGATTTTGGTAATTCAAAATGTAATGCGGAAAGCCAAATTTTTCGGCGATTTTTTTTGCATCGTAAATGTCAGTTCCAGCGCAGCAGGCGTTCTTTTTTTTCAGCGTTTCCCCAACATCGTAAAGTTGCAAAGTGATGCCAATTACCTCATAACCTTGCTCGTGCAAAAGCGCTGCGACGACAGAAGAATCAACGCCGCCGGACATAGCAACGACGACGCGAGTTTTAGAGTTTGGTTTGTTGAAACCGAGTGAGTTCACGAAATTAAGAATTAAGAATTATGAATTGCGAATTAGAGGTTTTTTCTTTTGATTTTGATGTTTTAAAAGACTCAAATCTAATTCATAATTCTTAATTCATAATTCTTAACTTCTCATGTCTGAATCCGCTAAACTCGTGCTTCCAAACGGAAAAGAAATTCTTCTTCCGATTCGCAAAGCTTCTGTTGGTCAAGATGTGATCGACATTACTTCGCTTTACAAAGAAAGCGGCATGTTCACCTACGATCCGGGTTTTTTGGCCACTGCTTCTTGCGAATCAAAAATCACTTTCATTGATGGCGATCAAGGCGTGTTGCGGCACGGCGGCTATGCAATCGAAGAATTAGCGAAAAAAAGTGAATATCTCGAAGTGGCTTATTTGTTGCTCAATCACGAATTGCCGAGTGCAAAAGAATATCGCGATTTTCGTAGCGGCATCATCAAAAACATGCTGGTTCATGAACAGCTAACAATTCTTTATCGTGGCTTTCCGAGACGCGCTCACCCAATGGCAATCATGGTTGGAGCCGTTGCATCGCTTTCTGCTTTTTATCACGAAACCATGGATATTCATAGTCCGGAAGGCAGAATGGACGTGGCTTATAAGATAATTTCCAAAATGCCCACACTTGCTGCCATGGCTTACAAATACTCAATTGGTGAGCCTTTGATGTATCCAAACAAGGAATATGGATTTGCAGAAAATTTTCTGCACATGCTTTTCGACAAGCCAAATTATCCACATAAAGTTAGCCCAACCATTGCAAAGGCGATGGAGATGATTCTGGTTTTGCATGCTGATCATGAGCAAAATGCTTCGACTTCAACCGTGCGTCTCGCTGGCTCATCTGGCGCAAATCCTTTTGCTTGTATTGGTGCAGGAATCTCTTCTTTGTGGGGTCCTGCTCACGGTGGCGCGAATGAAGAGGTGCTCGAAATGTTGCAAGAAATTGGCAAAAAAGAGCGCATTCCAGAATTTATCGCGCGTGCCAAAGACAAAAATGATCCATTCCGCTTGATGGGTTTTGGTCATCGTGTTTACAAAAATTACGATCCGCGCGCTGCAGTTTTGAAAAAAGCTTGTGACGAAGTTTTGGGAGAGTTGGGAATAAAAGATCCGCTTCTCGACATCGCCATGGAGTTAGAAAAAATCGCGCTCAATGATGAATATTTCGTCTCGCGCAAGCTCTTCCCAAATGTCGATTTTTACTCAGGAATAATTTACAAAGCGCTGGGAATTCCGAGCAATCTTTTCACCGTAATTTTCGCTATCGCACGTTCTGCTGGTTGGATTTCGCAATGGAAAGAAATGATTGAAGATCCAGCTTTCAAAATTGGCAGACCGCGTCAGCTCTACACCGGGAACGTTAAACGCGATTATATTGAAATCAGCAAAAGATGAATTTCATTTTAGAAAAACTTTTAAAAAAAGCGGCTAAGGATCCAAAGAAGTTGGCGGCAAAAATGCCAGATGAGGATTTTATTCCTTACGTTTGTCACTATGATCCAAATACGATTCTAACCAAGAATGGCGAGCTTTTGCAAATTATTCGCATCACTGGTTTTAGTAGCACTTCGGTTATTTCTGAGCTTATCTCTTTGCGTGACGCGGTGCGCGATGCCGTGGTGGATAATGTTCCGGATAACAAATTCGCTTTTTGGTTTACGACAATTCGCCGCAAGAAAAACATTTCTCCAAAAGGAAAATTTCAGGATTTCTTTTCGCAAAAACTCGATGAATCTTGGACAAAGGAAAACAGTTGGAATGATCAATTCGTTAATGAGCTCTACATCAGCATAATCACCGAAGGTCTCGACACTTCGATTGTAAATCTTAACTCTTTTGCGCGCTCATTTTCTTACTTCACCATCAAAAATCTGCACAGAAAATTTCTTGAAGAAGCTCACAAAAAATTATCTAAAGTTGTAAAAAATATTCTCAGAGACACCGAAGAATATGGTGCGAAATTATTGGGTTTTAAAGAGTGGGAAGGCGTGCTTTATTCTGAGCCGATGCGTTTTTTTGGCAAAATTACCAATCTTTACGAAGAGCGTTATCCAGTGGCAGCAAACGATATTTCCAACGATTTATCTAGCCATAAAATCGCTTTTGGTGATCGCGAATTAGAGGTGATCGGATACCAAAATAAAAATTTTGCTGCGATGTTTTCTTTGAAAGAATATTTCGAAGTTTCCACCGCCTCGCTTGATCGCATTTTGCAATTGCCTTTCGAGTTTATCATCACTCAGTCATTCGATTTTGCCTTTACCAAGAAGGAATTAGATCCGTACGAATATCAAAATTACATTCTGCAAGTTAGCGGCGATGAAGATTTTCGTCAGCTTAGCGGAGCAGCTAATTTTGCAGAAAGTAAGCATGATTTGCCAACCGATTACGGTAAGCAGCAGACAACCATAATGCTTATCAGTAGCACTCAGGAAGGGTTGGAGAAGGAAGCCAAAGAAGCGTTAGATCAATTTCACTCGTTAGGATTTGTTGTGGTTCGTGAAGACATATTTTCTGAGCATTGTTTCTGGGCACAATTGCCGGGCAATTTCCGCTACTTACGTCGTCAAAAAATTATTAACACTCATCGTGTTGCGGGGTTTGCAGCTCTGCATAATTTTCCCTCAGGTTCAATTGCTGGAAATCACTGGGGACCTGCTGTTTCCGTGCTTCGTACTGTTCTTAACACGCCTTATTTTTTCAATTTTCACGACGGTGATTCTGGCCATACCATGATTCTTGGTCCGCAAGATTCTGGCAAAACAGTTCTGTTAAATTTTTTCTTGGCACAGTCTCGGCGTGTTAATAGCAAAATTTTTTACTTCGATTTCAACAATGCGGCGAAATGCTTCATTAAAGCGATGTCAGGGCATTATTACGACATCTCTCATCACGAATTAAGCGATTCTTACTTTCTTCATCTCAACCCACTTTCTTTGCCAAATAACAGCGCTAATCAAAAATTTTTGGCAGATTTTTTCACCAGCTTAGTTGCCTTCAGCAAAAATCCGATTCCGCAAAATGAGTTGGAATTTATTCCGCAAATTGTTGATCGAATTTTCTCTTCCGGCGCCAATAATTTTTCTCTTGCAGCTGAGGCATTTAACACCGCAGAAACGCGCGAAATTTACGAAAAGTTGAAAGTTTGGAACGGCGGAAAGCTCGGCCATATTTTTGGCTCAACTACTGAAATCAACTGGTCAGATCAAATTATTGCTTTTGATTTGAGCGAGATTCGTCCGCAAAAGCCGGTGCTAATTCCAACGGTTTTATATTTGCTATATCGTATCGAATTAGTCTTGGATGGTTCGCCAACCACAATCGTGCTCAATGAGGCTTGGGAGTTGCTTGATAACATAGTTTTGGCGCCAAAGATTTCTGAGTTTTTACAACGCATGAAGCAGAAAAACTGCGTAGTGATTTTTTCTTCTGAAGATTCCGAAACTATCGCTAATAGCGCGCTTTCTCTCGAAATAAAAAAACATCTCGCCACTGAGATTTTTATGCCAGATCGAAATGTTGCGGCATGCTGCAAAAGCGTTTTTGGCTTAAATGACGAAGAGATGGAAATCGTCAAAGCCATGGAAAAGGAAGAGCGCCACTTTCTGCTTAAACATGGCGATGATTCAGTAATCGCTTCGCTGAAATTAGATCACGCTATCGAAATGTTGAAAATTCTTTCCGCTGATGAGGTGACTTTAGCAGCGATGGAAGAGGTGATCGCTGCAAACTCCAGCGAAGGAAATTCCAATCCAGAAGCAAAAATCTGGTTGCCACAACTTTTTGAAGTTCTCAAAGAATTTGAAAGAGACAGAGTTGAAGAAGAGAAGCGAATTGCCCGCGAAGCCGCTGCAGCTGAGAGAAAGCGCTGGAAGGAGAAAATGGGTTCAGCGGATTGGTAAAAACTTCCGCTTCTAAAAGCTGCCTGTCGAAGAGCGATAATTTTATTTTAATTTATTTTTCAGCAATTCGTTCACCACGGCTGGATTGGCTTGCACTAAATTAAAATTTGCTTTGCGCAAATTTTAGAAAAGTTGATCGCTCTTCTAAAAGCGGTTCGTCGAAGAGCGATAATTTTATTTTAATTTATTTTTCAGCAATTCGTTCACCACGGCTGGATTGGCTTGTCCCTTGCTTTCTTTCATTACTTGGCCGACGAAAAATCCGAATAATTTATCTTTTCCTGATTTGTAATCCGCGAGCATTTGCGGATTTTTAGCGATGACATCATCGATGATTTTTTCGATTGCTCCAGTATCAGAAACTTGTTTGAAGCCTTTAGTTTCAACGATTTGCGCTGCATCTTCGCCAGTTTCGATCATGATGTCCAAAACATCTTTGGCGATTTTTCCAGAAATTTCTCCGCTCTTAATCAGATCTAAAAGTTGGCATAAATTTTCTGCAGAAATTTTTAGATTTTCGAAATTAATTCCGAGTTTGTTCATGCGGCCGAATAGCTCGACTGTAAGCCACGTCACGCATATTTTTGGTTCGTGTTTTTGAATTAATTTCTCGAAATAGGCAGAAATTTCGTCGCTGGCGGTTAGAACTCCGGCGTCATATTCAGGAATTCCGAATTGCGAAATGTAGCGCGCTTTTTTTGCCTGCGGAAGTTCTGGCAGAGATTTTTTTATGTCATCGACAAATGCCTGCGAAAGCACGAGTGGTGGGAGGTCAGGATCGGGGAAATAGCGATAATCCATAGCATCTTCTTTGCTTCGCATGGTTCTGGTTTCGCCATTTATCGCATCGAACAAACGAGTTTCCTGATCGATTTTTCCGCCATTTTCAAGAATTTCAACTTGGCGCGCCGCCTCGAATTCAATGGCTCGCGCGATGTTACGCATCGAGTTTAAATTTTTTATTTCGCAACGCGTTCCCAATTTTTCTGCGCCGATTTTTCTCACCGAAACATTGGCATCGCAGCGCAAATTGCCTTTTTCCATATCGCCGTCGGAGGTTTCAAGCGCGCGCAAAATAGCGCGAATTGTTTTGACATATTCCGCCGCTTCGAAAGGTGAGCGCATATCGGGCTTTGAAACAATCTCCATCAGCGCAACGCCAGAGCGGTTCAAATCGATTAGTGAAAGAGAAGGATGTTGATCGTGAATTGATTTTCCTGCATCTTGCTCGAGGTGAATTCGTTCAACACGAATTATTTTTTTGCTGCCATCTTCGAGCGAAATTTCCACCGCACCTTCGCCAACAATTGGATCAAAAAATTGTGAAATTTGATAACCTTGCGGCAAGTCAGGATAAAAATAATTTTTGCGATCAAAAACCGAACGCAAATTAATCTGCGCATTAATTCCAAGCCCAGTTTTAACCGCTTGCTTAACACATTCTTCATTGATGGTTGGAAGCATGCCTGGCATGGCTGCATCGACTAAAGATACTTGCGAATTTTGCTCCGCACCAAACTCCGTTGCAGCGCGCGAAAAAAGTTTAGATTGCGACGCCACTTGCGCGTGAATTTCGCAACCAACAACGAGTTCGTAATCGTTATTTTTACCTTTGATGATGTAGGTCATTTTAATTTCTTTTTATGATTTTTCGGCAGAAAGTTTTTCTTTGAAACCACTGATCTGCCAAGTTTTTTTTCCAATTCTTTTCGAGCATTTCCAGCAATTCTTCCGCCGATTTTAGAATCTTCTTTTAATTTTTTTACGCCGCGAGAATTTTCGTTGCGATGGATTTCAGTGGTTGAGCGCTCGCCGAGCATGTTGAAAACATATGATCGCGAAGATTTTGCCGCTTCAAACCCTTGTGTTTTTTATATTCAGATGGTGTCAGCCCAAAAGTCGCTTTCGAAATTTCGGCGGTTAAAATTTCATAATCGTCATTCCGAACTTGTTTCGGGATCTGTCTTTGAGTCATCAAATAATCACCGTTTTGTGATTAAATTTGATTACATCATTATGCTGCCTGAGTTGATTCGATTGATTCACCAGATGTCTCGCCGCCTTCCTCCGCAGTTTCTGCCTCGTCAATTTCCTTGTTGCCAGTATGAGCGATCCTTGCAACTGAGACGACAGTTTCATCTTTGGTTTTGATGAGTGTCACGCCTTGCGTGTTGCGGCCGGAGATGCGCACAGATTCAACATCGGTGCGAATCAAAGTTCCTTTGTTGGTGATAATCATCACGTGATCTTTCACCTCAACTGGGAAGCTCGCAACCACGTTGCCATTGCGTTTGGAAGTGATGATATTGGTGATTCCTGAGCCGCCGCGGTTGGTGATGCGATATTCGTAAGCTGAAGAGCGTTTGCCGAAACCGTTCTCAGTCATGGTCAAAATAAATTCTTCAACTTCGGCCATTTCTTCGATTTTTTGTTGCGGCAATTCAGCTTTGATTTGCGGAATTTCTTTTGGCTGTTCTAGTAAATCAGCAGACGGATTTTCTTTGAGCTTTTTATTGTGAAGCAAGGCTTCGCGCAAGGCCAGGCGCTGTTCTAGATCGATGCTTAAATATTTATCCTTAACTTCGGAATCTTCGCCAGCATGTTTTAAAACTGACATAGCGATTACTTTGTTATTGCTGTCGAGCTTGATTCCGCGGACTCCTGTGGAGTTGCGACTTTGGAAAACGCGCAATTTTTCAACTGGGAAACGAATGCATTTTCCATCTTTTGTTGAGAGAAGAATATCATCTTTCTCGGTGCATAGAGCCACACCAATCAAGGTGTGATCACCTTCTAACTTCATGGCGATTTTTCCCGAAGAGCGAATATCGATGAATTGATCCATCGAGTTTCTGCGCACGTCGCCGTGAGATGTAGCGAAGGCGATGCTCAAATCTTTCCAGGTATTTTCGTCTTCAGGAAGCGCTAGAATTGTTGAGATTTTTTCATCAGCTTCGAGAGGAAGAAGGTTCACCAAAGCGCGTCCGCGTGCTTGTGGCGTGCCTAGTGGAAGTTTGTAAGTTTTTAAGCGGTAAACTTTTCCTTTGTTTGAGAAAAACAAAATCGGCGTGTGCGTGTTGGTTGCAAAAATGTCAGTTGTCACATCTTCGTCGCGCACATCCATGGCGCTGCGTCCTTTGCCACCGCGGCGTTGCGAGCGATAGGCTGAAAGCGCGACGCGCTTGATATAGCCGTTCATCGTGCAAACCACGACCATGTCTTCTTTTGGAATTAAATCTTCGATATCAACTTCGAATTCGCTATCCTCGATCGTTGAGCGGCGTGGTGTGGCGAATTGCTCTTTCACTTCGCGCAATTCTTTTTTCACCAATTCCATTAATTTTTTTCGATCGGATAAAAGCTCGAGATAGCCCGCGATTTCTGCCGCGAGAGCTTTTAATTCGTCGTTAATTTTTTCGATTTCAAGACCAGTTAAACGCGCCAATCTCATTTCCAAAATTGCTTTTGCCTGCGCTTCGGTGAAATAAAATTTGCCGCCTTTGATGATGTTGCCCTTGTCTTGAACGAGCTTGATGATGGTTTCAACAATCGCTGAAGACCAAGCTTTTGCGAGCAATTTTTCTTTTGCTTCCACGACATCTTTCGATTTTTTTATCAGCTCGACAACTTCGTCGATGTTAGAAACTGCAACGGCCAAACCGATTAAGATGTGAGTTTTATCGCGCGCTTTATTGAGTAAAAAGTTGGTGCGGCGAGTCGTCACTTCTTCGCGGAAAGCGGTGAAGATTTTGATGACGTCGAGAATGCCCATCAACTGCGGTCTGCCGTGATTTAGCGCCAGCATATTGACGCTGAAATTGCTCTGTAATTCTGTAAAACTGTAAAGCTGATTGATGATAACTTCTTCCATGGCATCGCGGCGCAGCTCAATAACGACGCGGATTCCATCGCGGTCAGATTCATCACGCAAATCGGTTATTCCTTCGATTTTTTTCTCTTTCACCAAGTCGGCGATTTTTTCTACGAGCTTGGCTTTGTTAACTTGGTAAGGAATTTCTTCGATGATGATTGCAACTTTTCCGCCAGTCTTTTTCTCGATTTTGTGGCGACCACGCATCACGACCGAACCACGTCCAGTGCGAGCTGCTGAGTCATAGCCACTTCTGCCTAAAATGATGCCGCCAGTTGGAAAATCTGGGCCAGGAACAATCTTAATGATGTCTTCAATGGCGATTTCGTTATTGTCGATATAGGCCAAACAAGCGTCGATTACTTCGCCCAAATTATGCGGCGGGATATTGGTTGCCATCCCTACAGCGATGCCGCCTGAACCATTTACCAATAAATTCGGAAAACGCGCTGGCAAAACTTTCGGCTCTTTTTCGTGGCCGTCATAATTCGGAATGAAATCGACAGTGTCTTTATCGAGATCATCAAGCATCGAATGAGCAACTTTTTCCAAACGTGATTCGGTGTAACGCATTGCCGCCGCAGGATCGTCATCGATTGAACCGAAGTTACCTTGTCCGTCAATCAATGGCACTCGCATTGAGAAATCTTGCGCCATTCTCACTAATGATTCGTAAATCGCCGAATCGCCGTGCGGGTGATATTTACCCATCACTTCACCGACAATTCTCGCCGATTTTTTGAAGGGTTTATTGTAATCGTAATTGCCTTCATACATGGCGTAAAGAATGCGGCGATGCACTGGTTTCAAGCCATCGCAAGCATCAGGAATTGCGCGTGCAACGATTACGCTCATGGCATAATCGAGGTAGGATTTTTTCATTTCGGAGACGAGCGAAACGGACTGAATATCTTTTCCAACAGCAACAGAAATTACGTTTTGATTAGTCATTTTTTGAAGTTTTATGATTTTAAATTTGACAAGATTGGTGATGCTCTTTTAAGCAGACAGGGCGCGGAATTTACAGCCTTCCTTCTCTCAAGTGCAAGAAAAAATTGTGAGGAAAAGTGGTGGTTTTTTCCAAGCGCACAAAGACAGATCCCGAAACGAGTTCGGGATGACATCTTGGACGAGATATTGCCCCTAATTGTCATCCCGAACTCGTTTCGGGATCTGTCTTTGCGTCAGAAGGAATGATCGCTAAAAATTCCTCAAAATTAATTTTTAAAATCATGAAAATCGGAGTCACTGGAATCACTGGCCGCATGGGTCGAACCATTGCCACTTTAGTTTTACAAGATGCTATAGTTGAGCTTGCATCAGCCTTGGTGCGTAAAGGATCAGGCCAAGAGGGAAGCGATCTCGGAGAATTTTTAGGATTCGAAAAAAGTGGCGCAAAAATGACTTCTGACATCAATCAATTCATAAATTCCTGCGATGCAATTATCGATTTTTCTGCGCCAAATTTAAGTTTGGAAATGGCGGCAAAATGCGCTGAGGCCAAGAAAATTCTGGTTTGTGGTACTACAGGTTTTTCCGATTCCGAAAAGCAAAAATTCGCCAGCTATGCTAAAGATACGCCGATTATCTGGTCTTCCAACATGTCTCTGGGTGTGAATTTATTGATGAATCTTGCCGAAAAAGTCGCGGGAATTTTGCACGATGATTTTGATGTTGAAATCGTTGAAATGCATCACAGAAATAAAATCGACGCACCTTCTGGAACAGCGTTATCACTTGGCGCAGCAGTTGCAAAAGGCAGAGGAGTTGATTTGGAAAAAGTCGGCACAACCACAAGATCAGGTAAAGAAGCCAAAAGAACCAAAGGCGAAATCGGTTTTGCCACGCTGCGCGGCGGCGATGTCATCGGCGATCACAGCGTGATTTTTGCTGGAGATGGCGAAAGAATCGAACTCACCCACAAAGCTTCCAATCGCGATATTTTCGCCAAAGGCGCAGTGCGCGCGGCAATTTGGGGAAGTGCAAAACAGCCAGGGTTTTATTCGATGCGGGATGTTCTAAATTAAAAATTTCTGACGAAATTTTAGGGAAATGAAGTCTCTGCGCAGCGAGTGAATCGCTGCCTCCGCGACCACTTATGTCATCCCCATGAAAGCGAGAATGACAAAGTAAAGACGCAATCAAGCCAATTAAAACAAATCGCTATGCGAACCAGTTCTGTAGAGGATTAATTCATTGCCAGAAATTTCGTAAATCAGAATCCAATCTGGCTCTATATGACAGTCCCTTTTTCCCGCCATCTCACCTGACAATTTGTGATCGCGAAATTTTATACTGAGGGGATTTTATGCGAAAGCATATATAAAACTTCGTCGATTTTCGACATGTCTTTTCGCTGTTTTGACATGTGCTTGTAATCCTTCTTGAAGGCCGTGGTGTAGGTGATTTCGAGTATCTGGCGGTGTTTATTTTTTGATGTCTTTCAGGAATTTATTGAAATTGGAATGTCTGGTTAAGTTGCGATTTTTTTTCACATCTTCGAAGGCCTGCAGCGTTTTTTTATTCGGTTTTTTTTCTGATGAGCCGATGGTTTTCTGTAGAATAAAATCTTTCAGCGAAAGGTTGTTGATAGTGGCTAAAACCTTAAGCTGTTGGCGCTCCTGGTCAGTCACTTCGATTGAAACTCTAGTCATGTGAAAATTGGTTAATTTGATAAAAATTGCATTATCGACAAAATTGTGATAATTGACAATTTTGTCAAATAGAGATTACTCCACCATTTGCACCAATTTTTGCTTAATCCACAGGCGGAAGCGATCGATGTAGCTGAAGACTGCCGGCACTACAACCAACGTTAAAATCGTTGACGAAATTAATCCGCCGATGATGGCGACGCCCATCGCGGTGCGCGCTGAAGCGGTTTCGCTCATGCCGATAGCAACTGGTAAAGTGCCGACGATTAGCGCGATTGATGTCATTAGAATCGGGCGCAGACGCATTCTTCCCGCTTCAAGCAGAGCCTCGTCTCGCGGTTTGCCTTGGTCAATCAAATGATTGGTGAAATCGACAAGCAAAATTGAGTTTTTCCCTGAAACGCCGACCAGCATAAAAATTCCCAGCATTGTAAAAATATTCATCGATTCGTGCATGATGAAAAGCGCGTAAGCCGCGCCACAGAAGGCGAGAGGAAGGGCGAGTAAAATCGTGAAAGGTATGATGAATGATTCGTAAAGGCTGGCCAAAATCAGGTAAATGAAAATGATGGCGATGAGTAATGCCGCTTTCATCGAGCTTTGCATGTCCTGCATATTTTCGGAGTCGCCGGAGAAGCTGTAGCGCACGTCGCTTGGAATTTTTAAATCACCCTGTGTGAATTTTTGTTCGATCTCGGCGATGACATTTCCAAGCCCAACCCCACTCGCCAAACTTGCGGTGATTTGCACATAGCGACCACGGTCTTGACGGTTGATTGTCGCGGCTTCCAAGCCTTCTTCACTTTCGGCAATATCAGAAAGTTTGATCAATTTTTGATTCAAATTCGGCACGAAAATTTTTGTGAAATTTGTTTTTAAATCGCGCTGATCATCTTTGAGTCGAACTCGCACATCATATTCCAAGCCGTTCTGGCGTAGCTTTGTTGGTGTATAGCCCTCGACATAACCACGCAATTCATCGCCAACAACTTGCGCATTTACGCCGTAAGTTTTTGCCGCTTCATCTTTTACGACGACGCGAAATTCGTTGCGCGTGGCCTTGTTGCTTGAGTCGACGTCTTTCAAGCGCACATCATTTTTTAAAAATTCGTAAAGTTTTTCAGCGTATTTTTCGAGCACATCCTTGTTGCTCGAGATCAAAAATAAATTGAATGGTTGCCCGCGAGACGCACCTCCGGAAGGGTCGTAATCTTTTACAACTGGATTGGCGAAGGCGAAAATTTTTAGCTGTCCGCGTAAAATTTCTTTGAATTTTGTAGTGCTAACATCGCGTTGTTTTTTTGGTTTTAGCTTCACATAAATTTCACCACGATTTGCTTGGCTAGACCTTGTGCCAGTTGATACTGCAGAAACTAAAACTTCAGGATGAGCGCGAATAATTTCGTCCATTTTCAACGCTACTTCTGAAGTGGCATTAAGACTTGCATCGGCTGGAAGTTCGAGACTCAAAACCAATTCACCATTGTCATTTTCTGCCATGAAAGTTTTTGGTACCGCTTTAAATGCGAACACGCTGAGAGCTAGAGTAGCAAAGGTAATCAGCAGAATAATTTTTGGGCGATTGATCGAAAAAATCAGAATTTTTTCGTATTTTTGTTCAAGCCAACTTTGAAAGTTATCGAATTTTTTTAGCAGAATTGTGATGAAGAAATTACTTTTTTGTTCAGAAATTTTTTCGATTTTTCTTCCCGACAAATAGGCGCAGAGCATTGGGATTATTGAGATGGCGACGATGAGCGAAATCATCATCGAAAAAGCAATCGTCAAACCAAATTGTTTGAGATATTGCCCGACCACGCCGCTCATGAATGAAATCGGAGTGAAGACCGAAATCACCACGGCGCTAATTGCGACAACCGCCATTAAAATTTCTTTTGAGGAAGCAATCGCCGCCTCGATTGGCGCCAATCCGTGTTCAATTTTTCGGTAAATATTTTCGACAACTACAATCGCATCATCAACCAGCAGACCAACGGCGAGGCTTAGAGCGAGAAGGGAAATCACGTTTATCGAAAAATCCGCAGCATACATCACGATAAAAGATCCGATCAAAGAAATCGGTAAAGAAATCGCTGTAATCAGTGTGGCTCTAGTGTTGGCAAGGAAGAAGAAAACCGTCAGCACGGTTAAAATAACGGCGATGATGATGGTTTCATAAATGTCAGAAACGTTGCCGCGAATATATTTGCTGGCATCTTTCGTCACTTGCGCCTGAGGCTTTCCCGGCATTTGCGAAAATTCTTTTTCCATCTTTTTTAACTGCGCATTCACGCCATCAACCACGTTGATAATGTTGGAATCGGATTGGCGATAAACGGTTAAAAACAGTGATTTTTTGCCATTGATGAAAGCGCGCGAAGTCTCGTCCTCCAAAGTATCAACCACTTTTCCGATGTCAGAAATTCTAGTCGGCACTTCGTTGGAATAAAAATTCACAATCGTATTTTCGATTTGCTCGAGATTGTTGAATTCACTTTTATTGCGAAAAACATTTTCCTTTTCGCCATCGTCATTTTTTCCAATCGAAACATTCTGTCCGGAAATCATCAGCTGTTTGTTGATTTGCGAGAGTGAAATTTGTCGATCTTTCAAAAGATTTTGATCGAGCAAAATTTGAATTTCACGTTTGCGCGCGCCTAAAATTTCTACCATGCCAACATTGGCGGCCTGCTCGATTCTAGGGCGCACATAGTTATCCGCCAAATCAAAAAGTTCAGATTCAGGAAGATCGGCATTTAAAACCACCGTCATCACGGGCTGATCTGCGGGATCAACGCGACGAATTACCGGCTCTTTTATATCTTCAGGAAGTTCGCCGCGCGCTTGGTTTATTTTGTCGCGCACTTGCTGTTCGGCATATTTGATATCGACGCCCTGATAGAGCTGAATGATGATTTGGCTGCTGTCTTTTAAGCTGCGCGAAGAAAGTTTTTTGATGCCGGAAATTGTGCTGAGTTCATCTTCGAGTGGTTTAGTGACGAGATTTTCGATTTCAGACGGAGCCGCGCCGGTGTAGGCTGTGGAGACGAAAATAATCGGAATATCAACGTGAGGAAAAAGATCGACGCTCATCTTGTTGAAGCAAATCCAACCAACCGTGATGATGGCGATCATCACGCTGGAGATGAAGGCGGGGCGCTTGATTGAGAGTTCGGTAATGTTCATTGGCGATAAAGTTTTTCTTCGGCGATTAGCTCAAGAAGCTTGTTGGCAATTTGCTGCGTTGTTAGTTCTGAATTTGAGTAATCCTGTTCGAAAAGTAAAATTTGATAAGTGCTGGTGCGGCCTTGTTTTAACAGCTTGCGTTCGTTTTCCAATTTTGATTTTTGCGATGATTCAATCGTCAAAGCGAGTTTCAAATTTTCTTTGTAGCTGGTCATATTTTGCACCAGATTTTCCCAATCATTTTCTTGTTCGAAAACTTTTTGGCGATAGTCAATTCTGGCTGCGGAAGCGCTTTTGACGGCACCGCGCACGATATCAGAACTGAGACCAAAATTGATTGGCATGGAGAAATTTACACCAACTTTTCCGGCGCGACCTTTTTCATCAAACGCTCCGGAAAGCGCTTGCTGCCTGTTGCGCTCCACTTGGTTCACCGCGTAAGAGCCGTATAAGTTTAGCGAAGGTTTATTGCTTTCCTCCTCAACTTTTGCGGCGGCAACGGCGGCTTTCATGCCTGCTTCACTGGCTTTGATGTCGAGACGATCAGCGGTTTTTATTTTTGGAACGAGAAAATTTTGCAATTTTTCGAGATCAAAATCATCGAGATTTTCTGCAACTTCATCAGAAGCGACAAAGCGTTTTTTATTGAAAGCACGACTGGCGATTTTTTCATCATTTTCGGCCTGCTTGAGTGTGAGGCCTTTAGTTTCAACGAGTGCGCGCGCTTGCAATACATCGCCTTTTTCGCCCAAATTCATTTTTTCTCTTTTGGAAACGTAGGCCAAAATTTGTTTAGCGCTTTCAAGTGCGCGTTTCTGAATTGCAACAGCGCGACGTGCGTAAACTAAGGCCCAGTAAGTTTTCTCGGAATCAACTAATTCGGAAATAGTTAGTGATTTTGCGGTTAATTTTTCGGCCTCGTTGGTGAAGTGAGTTGAGTCGCGAAGTGCTTTGGTTGAAGCGCCGAGACGATTTTGCCATAAAGGCAAAGAAAGTTCTAAAGTTGGTGTGCTTTGATAATTGGAGCTGGCGAGGGCAGGATTAGCGGATGTTGAAGTGTTCAAACCTTTGTAAGTCGTGTGCGCCAGCGTGTAATAAAAATTTGTGCTTAAGCCGAAATCAGAAGTTTGCGAAAGTCCAACTTGTTGTTTTTGTGTGTAAGTGCGGTTGTAGCGAAAGATCTGCAAGGCTTGATTTTGCTCGGCAAAAGCTGATTCGGTATAGCCGTATAATTTAACCGCAGTCACTAATTGCGCTTTTTCTCGCAACAATTCGTAAGCCTCAGCATTTTCGCTGGCGGCGGCGTAAGTCAAATTTTGGTTTTTTACTTGTTCGAGATATTCAGGCAGAGAAAGCGCTCCAGCATTGGATGCGCAAAAAATCATTGCCAGGAAAAGTGGTAAAGCGAATTTGATTTTTGACATTTTTAAGGAGTTTAAGAAACTGTTTACGATTTTTTTAACCTCAGATTTCACCCTGTTTTTGCTTATTTTTTGACAAAATTACTCACCGTATTTCCAGATACGCTTCGTAATTTTGTCAAAAAAGCGCTAAAAACATGCCAAACTCTGAGGTTAAAAAATCGCAAACAATTTCTAAGAAATGGACGCTCTGACTAATTCTTTCTTTGTTAAGATTGAAGAAATTTTTCAAAAAAAATTACCAAAAAAAATTGCCGTCGCCGTTTCTGGCGGGGCGGATTCTTTGGCTTTAACCTTGCTGCTTGATGATTTTTGTCGCACCAAGAAAATAAAATTATTCGCAATTACAGTTGATCACAAAATGCGCCAAGCCTCGTCCAAAGAGGCTTTAGAGCTTGGAAAAATTTTAGCGAAAAGAAAAATTCCTCACGAAATTTTGACGATTTCCGCCGCAAAAATTCCGCAGAAAAATATCGAAGCGAAGTTGCGCGAAATGCGCTACGAACTGTTTTTCAACTTTTGTCAAAAAAACAAAATCGAGTTTTTATTTCTCGGACATCACTTAGGAGATGTTGCAGAAAATTTTTTAATTCGTCTTTTTCGCGGTAGTGGATTGGATGGATTATCAACGATGGCAGAAGTTTCTGAGTTCAATAAAATCAAGCTTATAAGGCCTCTTCTAAATTCCGAAAAAGAACATCTGAAAGAATTTTTACGTGCCAAAAAAATTCGCTGGTTTGAGGATGAAACTAACGAAGATGAAAAATTTCTGCGCAATAAAATTCGCAAATTTTTTGATTCATTTGAGGAGAAAAATTTAATTCAAAAACGTATCAAAAATGCCACCGATGAAATTGCCAAAATGCGCGATTTTTTTGATGAGATAGTTTTGCAGGAAGCTACGAAAATACTGGAGTTGCAACGTGATGGCAGTTTTTTAATTAATCACAAAAAATTCCAAAAACTCGACGAGAAAATCGCGCTGAAAATTCTGGCTTTAGTTCTGATGGAAGTGGGAGAAAAAAATTATAAACCGCGCCTGGAGAAGCTAAAAAATTTTTACGAATATTTGGTAAAAAATAACGACATCAAGCCACGAAATTTTTACGGCTGTATGGCAAAAAGATTTGACGAAAAAAGAATTATTATTTTTACGGAATTAGCAAAATCCCTTCTCCCGCAAGGCTCAAAAGCGATGAAAACAATCCTGAAGAAAATTTTCTAGGTTGATAAAAATGTGGTGAAAAAAACCGCCATTAACACAAAAGCTGCGGCAAAAATTTCAGATTTTTTGAGATCAATTCCATTCTCTTTTTCGGCAGTTCCTTGGCAGAGAAATAAAAATATTTTGACGATGGAAATGGTGTTGATGGCAATGGCGACGAGGCAAGCTAGATCAGCGATCGGATCAATTTCAAAATTGCGTTCGAAAATTAAATCTTCCGCAACATAGCTAATTGAGAGTGGTAATCCCGAGCTAATCAAACCGAAGATTAAAAGATAAAATGCCAACTTGGGATAGGAGGTGTAGCAACCGCTTGGGCGTAAGAGCGAAATGTCGCTTTTGCGCATTTCTAAAGCGCTAATCATCATTACAAATCCAACTGAAGATCCAAGAAAAGAAAGTGTCATGAAGGCGCTGCCGAAGTTGATTGCGCTTGAATTGCTCATGATTGCGAAAAGCAAAAATCCCAATTGGCTGCCGATTAAATAAGCTAATAATTTTCGCGTTTCTTGCTGAATGATGGCAAGAAAAGATGAGATCAAAATTGCTATCGAGAGCAATAATTGTGGCACGAAAAATTCTTCTAATTTTAAAAATTGTGCTGCAGAAAAAACCACAATTCCCTGAAATGAAATAAGCGCTGCAATCACGCCAAATGGCGCTCTTTCGAAGAGGCTGACATACCAACTTTGAAAAGGAAAAAGTCCAAGAAGTGGAATTAAGGCGGCGTAAAAAATTATTAATTTTAGCGACTGAGGAAAAAATAATTCCGTGAAAGTGATGACAGAAATTGCGCCCAAAATATAGAGCGTGAAAATTTTTCTAGTGTCGTGATTTTTTTTCATGGCGAAAAAAATTACGAGCAATCCGAAAATTATTGCGGCGAAAAAAATCAAAATATTGTTGGCGCAAAAAACCATAATCGTCGCAACATTCATCAAGCCGATCAGGCCATAATTTCTATGGGTTGAGTGATGAAGAGGAGTAAAAATTATTGCCAAAAGATAGGCGCATAAAATCAGCAAAATCACGCAAGATGAAATTAAAAATTCAGAGTTTCTCGCGACGTAAATCGTAAAAAATAAAGTGATTAACAGAGAAAAAATATTGCCAGCCAAAGCTAGTTTTTTTGCTACGATATTTTTTTGCGCAAAAAATAAATTTATCAGCGAAGTAATCGTGAGCGTTGTGATTATTGATTGGAAAAGGGTTTCGAAATTAATCATATTTCTTCCTAAACGATTTTGTGAGCAAGCCGCGCCACTTTTCTTCGAGCGAATTTATCTGGTGAAAAGGCCATAAAATGCAGCGAATTAGGTTATCTTTCACCAAATTATCCATGCAGCCGCGCTCAAGCAGGAAGCGGTAAATCGCATAATCTTTGTGATCATATTTTTTGCTGACGACGAAAGTTGCGAGACTATGTCCAAGCATTTGTTCAATGTTGCGTAAATCATGAATCACGCTTGGTGCACGCAGCATTTGCATGGTTCTAAAGCAACTATGTCCGACGATGTGAATGACGGCGACGACGTTCCAGCCCAAGCCGATTTCGACGACAATAATTCCAATTTGCATTACTGATTCGTAAGCAATGCTGGATTTAACATCAGTTTGAGCATGAGCCACAAGGCGCGCGACGATTGCAGTGATTGCGCCGATTGCAATTATTGCCAGCGCCAAACTCGGCGAAGCGGCAATTAAATTAGCGCTGCGTAGCAAAAGAAATGGACCAAAATGTACCGAAATTGATCCATAAAAAATTGCGCTCGATGGAGTTGGGCCCTCCATGGCGCGAGGCAACCAGCCGCTCAAGGGGAATAAAGCAGATTTTCCCATGGCGCCGAAAAGAATTAAAAATCCTAAAAATATCGGCGCATGTTCGGCAGAAATTCCTAGCCAACCTCCCGAAGTTAAAGTTTGAAAATGCGAATTATGCATCGCGGCGTGCATCAATAAAACCGCGGCAAAAAGGCCTATGTCACAAATGCGATAATTAACAAAAACCCAAAAAGCATTTTTCACCGGCGCAGCGCGGTAATTGAAAAATGATACCAGCAAAACCGAAGAAAGTCCGACAAATTCCCAGCCGATAATTGTGATTTCCATGGTGCCGGCGAAGGAAATTAAATTTACGCCAAAAGCAAAAAGTGTCATGAAACTGTAGAAGCGAAAATAGCCGGCATCCTTGTGCATGTAGCGGCGCGAGAAGATGATAACAACTCCGATCATCACCATCGAAAACAGTGAATAAATCACGCTTAAATAATCGATGATGAAAATAATTTCGTATTTTCCGTCGAAGGTTTTGAACCAAGTTCCGAGATTAAAAATGTGAAAATGTTCGTGATGACTAATGACAAAAATCGTCAATGAAATGATCATCAAAATCGAAGCCAAAGTCATGTTGGCAACGATGCGAATGATTAATTTTTCGGAAAGATTTCTGAAAATTTGCTTCAAAAAAATTAGCAGAAAAAAAGTTCCGAGCTGAATTGTTAAGAGTGCGATGATGATGGAAGTTGCGTAGATTTCGCTCATGATTTTAATTTATGATGTTGGCGCAATTTAAGTGAGCCGCTTTGCCGCTGTAGTGCTTTCCAGACTCTGAAAAAATCGGCAACTCTTCTATTCTGTCAGAAAAATTCACAAATTTTCCATTTTCAAAAACGCTTAAAATTCCGCTATCAGCGTCCCAAGCCACTAATTTAATCCAGTCATTTTCGACCAATCTTTTTACATCGGCTTTTGCTTCGGTGATTTTATTTAGAATTTCTGGAGTGGATTCGATGATGGTGAGCAAGCGCATTGGCTCATGCAGCTCAACGGTTTGCCACGGTAAGCCAGTGCGTAAATCGGAAGATGGGCCGTCCATTACGCCGATTAATCCCGTCACATTATGCGGTAATTTCGTGTTGCAGCCGTAGCGAGTCGGATCGACGGAACTGAAATAATATTCGAGGCTGATGCCAGCGCCAACTGGAATCGCAGCGCCGAGAATGTTAGTCAAAACATCTCCACTCGGATCATTTTTTGGATTGTAGGAAATTAAAAAAGCGCGGCGGTCTAGAAATAATCCGGCGGTTTTTTCTCTTCTGCCGATGATACAAATTGCGTTAGTGCCGTGTCCATATTCGGGGCGAGGCTGCGCCAAATCTATGGCGCGCTGTTCGACGTAAGTTTTTGCTTCTTTCGGATTGGCGTTTTTCGGCACGCTGTCGAAGCGGCGCGATCTTTCGTGAGCATTGTAAGTTGCGGCTTTTTCCAGCATGCTTTTGGCGTAAAATAATTTTTCAGCGAAATTTTTTTCCAGAGAATCGGTGTCGAAAAAACTTAGCGCATCGTTGCAAGTATCGTGATAGCCGCCGATGAAAATTGTGCTGTGTGGAATTGTGATGCCGCGCGTTTTGAGATTTCTGCGAACTCTGTCATCATTGGCCATTAAGGCAAAAGCACGAGCATTCGCCGAGCCACGACCGCCGCCAGTTGCGCCGCAATTATAAGCAGATTCGTGCGGATTATTCATGCTCGAAGAACCGTGGCCGATCATGATTACCAAAGGCGCAAAATCTTTTTTCAGATCCATGGCATCAAGTACGGAAAAAACGATGTTGCTCATTTCATCAATCGAGAATCCGACCTTAAAACCGAATTTTTTTTCAGTCTCATCAACACGTTCTAAAACCAGGCGCGTCTTCGGTTTATTGATATTAGACCAGTGAAAATGGTTGAGGATTTTTGTAGTCTGCAAAGGAAATAAACTGCGTCCGATGAGCGGAAAAATTTTAAAAATTCCGGCGATGAAAGACCAGATGGCGCCATAAATCATCGACTTGCGCACATTTCTTTTGAAATTTTCAATTCTGCCAAAAATCTTTTTCGTTTTGACATATTTTTCTGAAACCGCTTCATCAATCGCAATTTCTTCCACGAAAATTTCCGGCGAAATTACCACTGGGCATAAGGGCAAAGGGCGAATATCATCGAGACCTTTAAATTGCATGGCGACACCAAAAAATCCTGCGAAGCCAAATGTCTCAACGCTTGGGCAAATTTCTTCAAGATGACGACGGAAAGATTCTTCGCGCTCATCCATACAAAAAACTGCCTGAAATTTTTTTTCTTTGGCGCCGGAATTTAAAAATTTTTGGTGAGCGATTAATGAGCCGAGAATGTTTTTGTGATAATGATTTTCGTAAGCGAGACAGAGAAAATAGCGTCGTTCAAAATCGTTAAAATTAGCGATTTCTTTTAGCCATTTTTTGGCAGAATTTCTGTCGAAGTTGGTGGCGGGAATTCCGAAGGCCTGAGCGGCTACAAAGGCTTCATATTGCAAGATTTTTAATTTTTTTTCGGTATCGTCATCAGCGAAATTTAGGCGACTAATTTTTTCAAAATCACTGTCGATTTTTTTCAGTACAAATTTGATGGCGCATAATTCTAAAATTAATTTCACCGCTAAAAAATCGATGATTTTTGCTGGTAAAAAATTTACCGGAATTCTTTGCGGAGAGGTTTCGAATTGGTAAAACATACCAGCCCAACCTCTTAGAGCGAGAAGGGTTTCGAGAATAAATTTTTTCCAATCTGATTCAGAAATTCCGAAAATTCCGAGCGTTTTTAAAATACTATCAGTGGCGTCAACGTAATGCTCTTCTTGCTTGGCGCACTCTTCCGCCAAATCTTTCATCCAGCTTTCAGAAATTATTTTGTTGTTGCGGTAAATTTTACGAAATGTTGTCAGGAAGCCTTCGTTGCGCTGTGGCATTGTGTTGAAGGCGATTCCTTGATCGAGATATGCGGCGGATAATTTTATCAAAAGCGGATTTACCAACTCATCAATATCGATATTGCAATGACGAAAAATTTTATCGCGAAGACGAAGTGGCGTTGAATTTTTTTCTGCAAAATTTTCTGGCGCGAGAATTCTCCACAAGGCGCGCAAATCTTTTTCGGAGGAAGTTTTTTTTGCAGAAAGCGGATGAGGTTGAGTAAAAGTTTTATTTTCGAAAAGCCACCAATCCACGGATTTAATGGTCGGAACTGTGAAGAGATTGTTTAGTCGCCAATTTCTGAAGGCGAAAAAAGTTGGGCCATTTTCAAAAATTTTCTCATCAGAATTTTTACATTCTTGCGTAATTATTTTTGTAATATCGCTTTGAGTTATGCGCTCTTCCGCGATTGCTTTACGAAAAAAATCTTCATTCATAAAAGACTCAGAACCAAATAATTCTGCAGCTTTTTTTAATGCGTCTTTGAAGTATAAATTTTCAAAATTATGCAAAGTATTGTGGTGAACGAAAGACTGCAGAGGAGCCTGGCAGGGCAATAAATGCGCGGCTTCATCGACAAGTCTCTCCAGTAATTTTCTTCGGGAATTTTTTTCTGAGTTTAGCATGCGGTTCGTGTTGAATCTGGGTGATCGGAGATGGCGCGGAATTTTTCTAGTCCGATGAAATTAAAATTTATGCCGCTTTTTTCTGAGGTGATGTTTTTGATTCCGGTCAGAAAAGTATGGTCGATTAATTTGGCCTCGCTGACGTCAATTATCACGTCAGTCACTTCTTCCGGCATTTTATCGAGAGCTCTTCTCAGGCGAAAAAGATTCGGGAAAGCCGCAGCATCATGCATGACAAAACGCATTTTTTTGTCATTTTGAAAAGTTTCGATTCTGCCGCAGAAGAGTGATTTTAGAGTGACACCGCGAGCGAGATGCAGAATAATTTTTAGCGCTAATCCGGCGGCGACACCGCTTAATAAATCAACGCCGATGGTCACTAACAAAGTGGTGAGAAATAAAATTAATTGATCGGTTCCGATATTTTTTACATGCTTTAATTCCGAAATCGAGGCGAGGCGAGTGCCAACATAAACCAGCATGGCTGCTAGTGCAGCGAGCGGAATTAGATCGAGTAATTTTGGCAAGAAAGCGACGAAAATCAAAAGGAAAACTCCGTGGAAAAAATTGGCACGACTAGAAGTGGCACCGTTATCAACGTTGGATTTGCTGCGTACGATTTCCGAAATCATTGGCAAACCGCCGAGAAAAGCGGCAACTAAATTTCCGCAAGAGAGCGCAAAAAGATCGCGATTGAGATTCGAAGTTTGTTTTTTTGGATCAATGCTATCAACCGCGACAACTGTCAGTGTTGACTCGATCATTCCCACCAAAGAAAACATCGCGATGTATTTGATCGAAGTGTTGCTAAAAATTTCTGAAAAATCGGGGAAAGTAATTCCGGAAATAATTGAGGCCGGCAGATTTACGAGGTAGTGATTATTCAGCGCATAATCGTGCGACATGAAGCTGTAAAAGTGTTCATCGCCAATGCGCAAGAAGAGCGCAAGAGGTACAACAATCGCGATAATTACGATTTGTGCTGGAATAATTTTAGTGAAGCGCGATTTGATTTTTGGCCAAAAAATTAAAAGTAAAAATGATCCGACGCCAATCGCAGCAATGATCGGATTTGCTTCCATGATGCTGTGGGGAATGGCGAAAATTAAATCGAAAATTCCTTTTGCCTCTGGTTTTGCGCCGAGCATGACATGAATTTGTTTGGCGATGATGATGACGCCGATCGCTGATAACATGCCGTGAACGACGGATTTGGAAATCGAAATTCCTAAATTTGCGACGCGCAAAAAAGAAAAAATCATTTGCAATAACGCGGCGACAACGCCAACAGCGAGCGCTTTGTGATAGCCGGCGGACATATCGCCTTGGCCTAATTCGGTGACGGCGCCGATGGCAATGACGATTAAACCAGCGGCGGGGCCTTTGATGGTGAGGCGTGATCCGCCTAAGAGAGAAACCAAACATCCGCCGACAATTGCGGTGATGATGCCAGCGATGGCGGGAAATCCGCTGGCGATTGAAATGCCAAGACAGAGCGGCATGGCGATCAAAAAAATCAAAAATCCGGATTTAAGATCGGCAAAAAAATCGGCGCGGCTAAAAGTATTTTTCATGGAAAAAGAATTTGTTGTTGGAAGTGCGGCGCAGAATTTGTGGGCAAGATTAAGATTTGCTTAAGAGTCCGTTCTAGATCTTTCTTGGTGGGCAAAAATTCTCAGTTCCCTGAGCGGAGTCGAGGAGTTTGGGAGGCAAACTGATCAGCTTTAATTCAAAACCACTGTCACCAAATTTTTTCCATCTTGTGATTTGAAGGAGATTTTTCCGGAGTGAAGATCGACGATTTTTTTGCAGATTGCTAATCCCAAGCCACAGCCAGAAGCATTCTGAGTATTGTTGGTGCGGTAAAAATTATTGAAGATTTTTTCTATTTCTTCGTTGGAAATTTTTTCGCCAAAATTGCTGATTTTTAAATTTATTTCGCCGTGTTTTTTGGTGATGGAGATTTCGATTGGTTTATTTTTTTCGCCATATTTTGCGGCGTTTTCCAGCAAGTTTCTCAGTAAAATTTCGATGTAAAATTTGTTAGCTTCGATGTTGAAATTTTCTGATTTTTCTTCGTAAAAAATTTCGATGTTTGGTTGGTTTTTTGTCAGAGATTCGAGTAGGTTTTTCAGGCAGAATTTTTCTGTAGCGAAATTTTTATTATCGACCTCAAGTCTTGAAAGAGTAAGTAGTTGATCGACTAAATGTGTAGCGCGATCTATGCCAGCGAGAAGATCTTGCAAATATTCCGCATCTTTTTCTTTGCGTTTATTCGTCGCTAAAATTTGCGCTTGGATTTTTATTGCAGTAAGCGGCGTGTTGAGTTCGTGAGCCGCGTAATCAGTGAAGCGACGCTCAGATTCCATCGAATCGGAAAGTCGTGAAAGCAGAGAATTAAATGATTTTAAAAACGGTTTTAATTCTTGCGGCGCGTGAGGATTCTTGAATTTTTTTATAGTTTCGCTGGAAATTTCTTCGATCTTTTGTGCCAATAAATTCAAGGGTTTAAGCTCGGTTCTAACAATTGAAATGATGATTAAGAAAAGCGGAATGAAGGAAACTAAAAGCGGAATTAGCAGCGAAAAAATTATTTCGAAAATCAACTCTCTTCTGATGGAATTTTTTTCTAAAACTAAAATTTCGATTTGTGATTTTTTATCGAAAAAAGCAAAGCCGCGCCATTTTTTTCCGCCGATTTCAACATCGCTGAAGCCTTCATATTCAGGCCTTGCCAGATTTAAATTTTCTCCAGAATTAAAAATTATTTTTCCTTTTTTCCAAGCTTGTGCGTGAATTTTATATTCGTAGCGATTCAAAAATTTTTGCTGCAATTCAGAATCAAGAATAGCGGAATTTTCGACAAAAGATTCGTGCTTGACCACGCCAAATATCAGCTTTGCCGACTTAATCATATCAGCATCAAACACTTCGCGAATTTCTTTCGCTGTGTTCAAAAAGCTGGCGCAATAGCTGATGATTAATGCCAATAAAATCAGCGAAGAAAGTTTGACGATAAGATTTTTTTTGATCGAAGTTTCTTTTGTCATTCCGCTAAATATCCCGCTCCACGAACGGTTTTAATAAAATTTTGCCCAACTTTTTTTCGTAAATTATGAATGTGAACTTCGATGGTGTTGCTTTCAACGGCGTCATCCCAACTGTAAAGCAAATCTTCCAAACGTGTGCGCGAAACTACTTTTTTGGCATTTTCCAAAAGCAGTTTGAGAATAGCGAATTCCTTCGGAGAGAGGTCGATTTTAATTTGGTTTTTAGTGACGAGATGTTTCGCCACGTCGAGCATAATTTCGCCGCAAGATAAGACGGGATCAGCAATGCCGTGGCTTCGTCGTACTAAAGAGCGAATGCGGGCGAATAATTCGTCGAGATCGAAAGGTTTGGTGAGATAGTCATCGGCACCCAAATCAAGGCCTTCGATTTTTTGCGAAACTGAATTTCGCGCAGTTAAAATTAAAACCGGTGTGCGATTTTTTTTGCGGCGTAAATTTTTTAAAATTTCCAAACCAGATTTTTTCGGCAGGTTAATATCGAGAATAATAATTCCGAATTCGGCGGTATCTAAAGCGGCTTCACACAAGTCTCCATCGGCCATCCAATCTACAACATGATTATCATTTTCGAGAGCGTTTTTGATGGCTTTGCCGATCATTGCGTCATCTTCGGCGAGGAGGATTCTCATGGTTTGCTTTTTTGAATTTTTGTGAAACTTTTATGCGCGCGACAAATTTCAAAATCTAGGTAAGTGAAAATTCCTCCATTTCAAATCGAAAATTATATTCAGAAAATTTCTGGCGAAAAAATTGCCGGATGTTTGCTTTTTGGGCCGGAGATTTCGTCGGTTAATTTTCGCTTCGATGTGATTGCCAAAAAAATTTCTCCAGATTTGTCCGATCCATTTTTGGTGGTGAATTTGAGCAAGGAAAGATTGACGCAGGACAAGGCGATTTTGGCTGATGAATTTTTTTCTTTTTCGATGCTTGGTGGCAGAAAATTAATTTTGATTAAAGATTGCGATGTTGCCGCTGGTGCGGCTCTAAAGCTTCTCGTTGAAGATCGTGATTTTGCTAAAAAGAGTGAAAATTTTATTTTGATTCAAGGCGGCGATCTCGATAAATCTTCGGCTTTGCGTAAAATCGCTGAAGATAATCCTTATTTCGCGGCGATTGCTTGCTACGAAGATGATGATCGCGTCATTAAAAAATTTATCGCCGACGAATTGTTGAAGCGAAAAATGAAATTCACGCTGCAAACTACGGAAATGCTTTTCGAAAAATTCGGAAAAAATCGTCAGGTGATTTTGGCGGAGTTGGAAAAAATCTGCACTTTTCTCGGCGATGAGAAAAATCTTACGCCGGAAATAATCGAGAAATTAACCGCGTCGGAAGCGGAGATTTCTGCGAACGAGTTTGTGATGAATTTTGCGGCGCAGAAATTTGATTTGGCGCTGATGCAATCGGAAAAGCTGTTTCGGGATAATTTTGAAGCGGTGACGCTCTTGCGCTTTTTGTCAAACTATTTGCAGAAACTTTATCAGGCGCGGCTCGACATTGATTTTAACGGCGTCGGATTCGAAGAAGCAGTGAAGTCGCAACGTTTATTTTTCAAAACCGAAGTCGAGTTTCGTAAACATTTAAAGAATTTATCGCTGCAATTTTTGACAAAAAATTTATGCGACTTAGAGCAAATGGAGATAAAAATTAAAAGCGGAGCAATGCCGCCGAAGCTCTTATTCTCTAGCTTTGTTGGCCAATTGTTAGTTTCTTAAACTTTTTTAAATAAGTCCTCTTGACATAAAGAAATCGGTGAATAACTTGCCGCGCTCCTTTGTGGAATCACCAACTCACAAAAGTTGATTTTGAAGCTCTTTTTAAGGTTTTCCCTTCGAGGTTTTACCACTTACAAAGTCTATACAAAGTCTAGCTGTTTTACATCGTTAATAGTCGCGTTTACGCTTTTTTCAAAAGCGAATAAGTGAGAAAAATAAAGGCGGTAGTTCGTTTGGACTACCTCTTTTAGATCTACATTTATGTCAGATTTCTAAGAGTAAGTCAGAACCAAATTCTCAACTTGAGAGTTTGATCCTGGCTCAGAACGAACGCTGGCGGTATGC
>CAYUSO010000011.1:0-50967 GCA_964447395.1 uncultured Rhizobium sp. | reverse complement strand
CGTTGAGGGGTTGGGAGTTTGCTTTCCTACCCCTCGACGCAGTGTGAGGAGCTGAGAAGTTTTAGTCTGTTGTGGGATAAATCCCCAAAATTCTCCACCCTGCGCACTTGTTAAAATTTTTTCTGTGATTAAGTTGCGCATCGCTTTTGTCCGTAAGGTCAGGAGCTATGGTGATAAATGCATTTCGTAATAAACGTTATGGACCTGGGGGCGGTACCCAGCACCTCCACCAGCCTTCGCTCTTGCGAGCTACGGCTGGCAGGCCAGCCATGGTTGGATCTGTCAGTTTGAGACCGTTAGTGTGAAGGTTTAAATATGCTGAAACTATGGGGCCTGCCACCCGAAGCTTCAGCGAAGGGGGGTGAATAGCTTTCGACATTCGCTAAAGGAAATGATTTTACCCGGTTGAGAAACTGCCGGTTGTAAGGCGAAAGCCCCAAGACATCCGTTCAAAAAAAGTAAACGCAAACGATAACTTTGCTAATGATAACTTCGAATTTGCTCCTGCAACAAAAGTTGCTATTGCATAAGTGATTTTATCGGGGCCCGCCCGGGAGCCTGTCAACAGAATCCCGGGTTGCTCGTCGGCTTTTGAGTGATCTCGGCGATTTTTCGACGGTTTTCGTCGGTTGCGTATGTTGAATACGCGCCTTCCTCAATCCGTCGAAGAAATCACCGACCTCACTCAAAATCCTTAGAGCACATTAGCCTACTGAACAAACTCAAAATCCTTAGAGCAAATCCTGCTCACTTCTCCTCACAATTTTTCATCCCATGCAAGATCTCATCGGCTATGACGAAATTATCGAAAACTCAATGCGTTCGGTGATTGTTGAAACTCTCAAAAAAATCGAAAAAAACGGTTTGCCGGGAAAACATTATTTCATCGTCACGTTTCTCACGCGTTTTCCGGGCGCTTTAGTTCCAGCATCTTTGAGCGAAAAATATCCAGACGAGATGACGATCGCCATTCAATATCAGTATAAATCTTTGGTGGTTGAGCATGATTTTTTCAAAGTTTCTCTAAGTTTCGGAGGTAAGTATGAAAAATTGCAGGTGCCTTATAAAGCCATCACTTCTTTTTCTGATCCATCGATGAATTTTGCGCTGAAATTCAGCATGACTTACGGCGATAATGAAGAGCTTGAAGGTCATGATTACGGTGAATCAAATCGAGCCAACAAGCAGTCCAGTAAAGAAAAATCGGGTGGAGGAATTGATTTGTCAGCAAAGGTAATTTCTCTTGACGCCTTCCGCAAAAACAGAAGTGCAAATAATCCTGACGAAAATTCATGACGATTTTTTACCAAATAATTTTTCTAGCTCTTACCTATTTCATTGCCGCAATTCCATTTGGATTGGTTCTCACAAAAGCCGCAACCGGCAAGGATGTTCGCCAATTTGGTTCCAAAAATATCGGCGCTACAAATGTCACTCGTGTTGCCGGCAAAAAAGTTGGATTTCTCACGCTAATTCTTGATGGCCTTAAAGGCGCAATCATGGTTATTGTTGCGCGTTTTTCTTTTTATGACGTTAGCAATTTACACTTGTTTCTAGTTTTGGTCGGAGGGATTGCAGTGATTGGCCACATTTATCCAATCTATCTTGATTTCAAAGGCGGCAAGGGCGTTGCAACGGCAATTGCGGTTTTATTCGCGCTAGATTTTCACATCGGATTTCTCGCAGTTTGTTTCTGGATCATGTCATTTTGCTTATTTCGCGTTTCTTCAATTTCTTCCCTTGTCGCTATTTTTTCTTCGATAATTTTATCCTCAATTTATGGAGCTCCGTCTTCGCAAATAGCCTTTTGCTGGCTGCTTTTCCTGTTGATTCTTTTTCGTCACAAAGAAAACATCATGCGTCTTCTGACAGGTGAAGAAAAAAAATTTTAGCATGAAAGAAAAATTAATAGTTGCCCTCGATGTTCCAGAAATTTCCGCTGCAAAAAAGTTAGTTGAAGAGCTCTCAGACGAAGTAATTTTCTACAAAATCGGTTTAGAATTGATGATGAGCGGCGAATATTTCCCCCTCGTCAAATGGCTCAAATCAAAGGAAAAGAAAGTTTTTGCTGATCTCAAACTTTACGACATTTCTGAAACCGTTGCGCGCTCCGTAAAAAATCTAGCGCAATATGAAATTGATCTTCTCACCATTCACACCGCCAGTCGCGAAATCATGGAAAAAGCCGCGCAAAACAAGGGTGAAATGAAGGTAATTGGCGTGACGGTTTTAACTAATCTCGATCAAAAAGATTTAGGCGAAATGGGTTTCGATCCGCAAATTTCTTTGGAAAATTTAGTCAGAAAAAAAACCGCTTTGGCGCTCGAATCAAATCTTGATGGCGTTGTCGCTTCTGCACTCGAAGCGGCAGATTTACGAAAAAATTTCGGCAAAGATTTTTTAATCGTCAGCCCTGGAATCAGGCTGGAAGCGCTTGCAAACGATGATCAAAAACGCGTTGCTGATGTAAAAACCGCGCTTAAAAACGGCGCATCTCATCTAGTCGTCGGCAGACCAATTACTCGCGACACCAATCCCAGAGCCGCCGCAAGCCAGTTCAATAAATTGATTCATGAAGCTCTCACAAATTCTTTCTCAAGTTAAAACTAATTTTGAAATCATCGGAAACCGTGATTTGCTTGATCGAATCGAGGTTGATGATATTGCGATTGATTCACGTTTGGTGAAAAAAAATTCAGTTTTTTTTGCTATTCCGGGCCAAAAAACCAGCGGCGAAAATTTCATCAACGCCGCCATCCAAAACGGCGCCACAGTCATCGTTGTTTCTGATGCAACTCCCTCTCCCCTTGTGGGAGAGGGTTGGGGTGAGGGGATCGTTTTTCTTAAATCCACCAATCCATCTCAACTCCTATCCGAATTTTTACAAATTTTCTACGCACCGCTTCCAGCCAATATTTACGCCATCACCGGCACTAACGGAAAAACTTCCACCGCAGAATTTACGCGACAAATTTTACAATTTTTAGGAAAAAAATCGGCATCGATCGGAACGCTTGGAGTTATATGCGACGCGGTTCCAAGTGATGAATTGCAAAACTCATCCCTCACAACTCCCGACATAGTTTCGCTCTACAAAAATCTGCAAATTCTCAAGAAAAAAGGCGTTGATGATGTGGCAATTGAAGTGAGCTCGATTGGCTTGCAGCAAGGACGTGTGGCTGGTTTAAAAATTGCAGTTGGCGCTTTTACCAACTTCACGCAAGACCATCTCGATTATCACAAAAACATGGCGGAATATTTCCGTTGTAAAATGTTGCTCTTCAGTTCCGTCCTAGAAAATGGAGGCTCTGCAGTGATTAATTCTGACATTTCTGAGTTTGAAGAAATCAAAAGAATTTGTGAAAAAAATAATCATCCAATCATCGATTATGGCTTTAAAGCCAATAGCCTCAAGCTTTTGCAGATTTCAAGAAATTTAGTTTCATTTCAATTTCGTCAAAAAAATTTTCAATTCAAACTATCCGCTAGCGGTGATTTTCAAGCCTTCAACGCTCTTTGCGCTTTGGGAAATGTTTTGGCCAAACATGAAATTTCTGACGAAAAATTATGTGAATTGCTTGCGAAGTTTGATCAACTTCAGCCAGCACCAGGGCGGATGCAACGGGTTGGAGGGTTAAAAAATGGTGCACAAATTTTTGTTGATTTCGCTCACTCGCCAGATGCTTTAGAGAATGTTTTGAAATTGGCGCGCGGCCTTACCAAAAGCCGCGTGGTGGTTTTATTTGGTTGCGGCGGAGATCGTGATGCAAAAAAGCGACCAGTCATGGGAGCTCTAGCCTCTAAGCTTGCCGACCTTGTTGTTATCACTGATGACAATCCAAGAACAGAAAATCCGACAAGAATTCGTGCCGAAATTTTAGATGCTTGCGATAAGTCAAAAACAATTGAAATCGACAATCGTAAAGTAGCGATTGAAAAAGCTGTTGGCCTGCTACAGGCTTGCGACATCTTGATTCTGGCGGGTAAGGGCCATGAAAAATATCAAATTATCGGCGATAAAAAATTTCAATTCGACGAAGAACAAATTGTAAAAAATGTCCTCGCAAAATTTTCTCAATCCTAAATTCGGCATCACTTTTGAAGATCTTTACGAGCGCGAAGGATTGGAGAAATTGGACAAAAAATTCACAGAATTTGTCGGTGATCAACCCTTTGATTTGATTGGGCGTGCGCGAGTTTTAGAAGATTTTTTAGCTGAGCTATTTGGCATCAAAAAAGAAAATGAAATTCTAAAAAAATCTCACGAAGACTTGCAAAAAATTTACGTGGCGCGGCGTGAATTCGTGCAAAGGCATGTGGCAAAAAAATTTTTCGGCCAATCCTTCGATGCAATTATGAAACAGATCCCGAAACAAGTTCGGGATGACGCACTCAAACACTATCCCAAGCTCGGCTGTCATCCCGAACTTGTTTCGGGATCTGCTCTCAATAACGACATTGACGATCTAGAAAAAAAACTCGCCGCAGAAATTCTCGCTGAAAAAAATTTAGAAATTTTAGAAATCTATTCCGCCTGGGCGCTTTACTCTGACGCGGGTCGCAAGCTGCACAAAAACGGCGCACTTTTTATTTTGCCGAAAAAAATCGATCATCAAAATCTCATTTCACCTTGCGAAAAAAAATCGCGCGACGGATTTAATTTAACCGATCAAGGCTACAGCCTCAACCGCGCGCAAGGTGAGGCCAATTACTGTATTTTTTGTCACAAGCAGAAAAAAGATTCTTGTCGAACTGGTTTACACGAAAAAGATTCTGCGCAGTTTAAGCATGATCCGCTTGCTGTTGAGTTGCATGGCTGTCCCTTGGAAGAAAAAATTTCGGAAATGAATTTGCTGAAATCGGAAGGTTTTTCGCTTGCAGCTTTTGCGGTTGCAACGATCGACAACCCAATGATTGCGGGCACCGGACACCGCATTTGCAACGATTGCATGAAGTCCTGCATTTACCAAAAACAAGATCCGGTTGATATTCCGCAAGTTGAAACACGAATTTTGAAAGATGTTTTGAATTTGCCATATGGCTTTGAGATTTACTCTCTGTTGACTCGCTGGAATCCACTAAAATCTGAGAAAAAAATTTCGCAAAAAAATTCCGGAAAAAAGATTTTGGTTTGTGGCTTGGGACCAGCTGGCTATACGCTTTCGCATTACTTACTCAACGAAGGTCACGAAGTTGTTGCAATTGATGGTTTGAAAATCGAGCCATTAAATTCAGAAATTTCTGGTGTTGATGAATTTGGAAATCGCCAAAAATTTCGTCCGATAAAATTTATTGATGAAATTTACGAACCGCTTTCAAGTCGCGCCATTAGCGGTTTCGGAGGCGTTGCTGAATATGGAATTACGGTGCGCTTCGATAAAAATTATCTCAAAATTATTCGTCTGCTTTTGGAGCGCAGAAAAAATTTTCGCATGTTTGGCGGAATTCGTTTCGGCTCTTCAATCACCGATAAAATTGCTTTTGAGCAATATGGTTCTGATCACGTTGCGCTCTGCATTGGCGCGGGTCAGCCTAATGTCATCAACATCAAAAATAACTTTGCCAAGGGTGTCAGAAGCGCTTCAGATTTTTTGATGTCTTTGCAATTAACCGGCGCTTTCAAAGAGGAATTATTTACAAATTTACAAATTAGATTGCCAATTGTGGTGATTGGCGGGGGGCTTACGGCTGTTGATTCAGCATGTGAAGCTCAGGCTTATTATTTTACGCAGATCAAAAAATTTTCTAAAAAAATTGCAGCGATTGGCAAAGAAAAAATTTTCAAAATTTTGAATGAAGAAGAGAAAATTATTGCCGAAGAATTTTTGCGCGATGCTGAAAAACTTGCGCGCGGTGATGTTGATTTTCCGGCGGTAAAAATTCTCTACCGCAAAAAATTGCAAGATTCTCCAGCTTACAGACTCAACCATCAAGAGCTTGCTAAAGCTTTTGAAGAGGGAATCGAATTTGTTGAAAATATCACGCCTCTTGAAGCTGAAATTGATGAATTTGGTTGCATAAAAAATCTCAAATGTGCCGAAGGAAAAAATTTTGAATGTCGTTCATTAATTGTTGCGGCTGGCACTTCGCCAAATGCTTCGCTAACTCGTGAAGATGGTTTGGAAATTCCACTTGAAGGCGCTTATTTCAAGCGCGCAGAAGGTTATCGCTTCATCACAAAACTCGATTCACAAAGTGGAAAATCGGTAAGTTTTTTTGGCGATTTGCATCCTGAATTTGCTGGAAATGTGGTGAAGGCAATGGCGAGTGCGAAGCATGGAAGTAAAGAGATTTCGGAATTTCTTTCGAGCCATTATGGATTCGCGCCAGCTGTGGGAAGAGGCGATGGCGATTATCATCGCGACTTTCTCGTCACTATCGAAAAAATCGAACGCCTCTCCAACTTCGTGGTTAAAGTCTCCGTCAAAGCCCCGCTACTTGCTCGTCAAACTGAGGTTGGCCATATTTTCCGTCTGCAAAATTATCACGCTTTTGCGCCAAAAGTTTCCGACCAATTGCTGGCGATGGAGGGCGTGGCGCTCACGGTTTTTAGCATCGATAAGGAGCGAGGAATTATCAGCGCGATTGTGGTTGAGCTTGGCGCATCAACAAAAATGGTGAAAAATTTTAAAGTTGGTGAGCCTTGTATTTTCTTGGGTCCGTCGGGTCATCGCAGCGAAGTTTTGAAAAATAAAACCGTAGTTTTGGTTGGTGGAGGTCGAGGAAATCAACCGCTAATTTCAATCGCCCGAGATTACAAAGCCAACGGATGCAAGGTTATTTTCTTTGCTGGCTATCACAAAAATTCCTACATCGTTTTGAAAGATGAGCTTGATGATTGTTGCGACGTGGTGATTTACGCTATCGAAAAAGAAGAGCCGAATCTCGCTTTGAAGCGCGATACTGATTGCCAGTTTTATGGAAATTTGGTTGATGCGATGTGCGATTATTTCGCGAAAAATCCGCAAAAAATTGATCACATTTTGACGATGGGAATGAATCGCATGATGGCAGAAGTGGCGCGGTTGCGCAGTGCAAAAACAATTCCTTGCATTTCCGAAGCAACAACTGCGCTGGCTAGTTTGAATTCGCCGATGCAATGCATGATGAAAGGTGTGTGTTCGCAATGTTTGCAGAAGCGTGTGGGGAAAAATGGTGAGGAGGAATTTTTCTATTCTTGTTCAACGCAAGATGTGGATATGGACAGTCTCAACTTCCAACATTTGCACTGGCGCTGCGAGCAAAATTCTTTGTCGGAAAAAGTAGCGAGATTATGGCTGGAATTTTTGGAGCAAAATTAACGAACGGCAACCATTGGTGTAGATGGGTGGATTGCCACAACTTGTTGCGCACGAGGGCTTGGCGAGGGTCTCTCAAGAGTTTGTCTGAGGCTTGCAGCTTGATTGGAAAGATCTGGTGAAAATTTTCCTGGAGCAACGACATTCACAACTTCTTTCACTGATTCGTCGTCGTAAATTGTGCTGCTGTTGAATTTTCCATCAGCGATTCTGTCGGTGATATTTTCGCCGTGTTTTTTTCCAAATTTTGACGCCTCTTCCTCGCTCATTCCTTTGATTTTATCGACTAAGGCCATCACTGCGTGATCGGCGACATCTCTGGTGAATCCACACCATTCCGATTGATCTGAGCGTGGACTAAAATGAGAAAAATTTTTGATTTTTTCCATTTGATAGGCTCTATCCCCAGCCTTGATAGCAGCTGTAGCGGCTGAAGCGGCAAGCTCTCCAACAAATGGTATAGCGCCAAGCCCTCCAGCTGCTACTGTTCCAATTTCTGCAGCGGTGCTTGCTTTTAATTCCACGCGTTTTGCAACCGTCATTGCCGCATGTTCGTTATTTAAAACAGCGCTGAGTCCGTAGTGATAAGCGATCAAAGATTTCGCCTGAGATTCGGTGACTCCAAAATTTTGTGCGATTTTTTTGTGAAGCGAGTTGGTCATATTCTTTTTAGTTAATGACAGTTACAGCGCGGCGGTTTTTGGAGAAAATTTCGTCAGTGGCGCCGAAGAAGGCAGGGCGCTCTTTGCCGAAAGAAACGGTTTTGATGCGTGAAGCATCGATGCCATTTTCAACGAGATAATTTTTTGCCGCGTTAGCACGTTTTTCTCCGAGAGCGAGGTTATATTCGCGAGTGCCGCGTTCATCGGTGTGGCCTTCGATGGTCACGTTGATTCCGGAATCGCTCTTCAACCAAGAAACCTGAGTATCGAGAATTTTTTTAGCTTCATCGCTTAAGTCAAAGGCATCGTAGCCAAAGAATACGCGATCTTGAACCTCAACTTCCTGAATTTGCGCTTCGGCTTGTTTATTGAGCTCAATTGCTTGTTGCTCGTTTTCAAGCGTTTGATAAGGAGCGGCGCTTTCAGAAGCTTGGTCTTCGATCTTAAAATTATCTTCCGTTTTTTTAGTTTTAGCGTGGCAAGAAATTAGGAAAAAAATTGCTGCTAGAGTGAATAAATTCTTGAGCATTAGAACCTCTGTTGGTTTATTGATTTTAAAGGACGGGAAGTGCTTTTCAAAAAACTATTTTGCACTTGCCTAATGTCAAGAAATCAGACTTGAGAAAAAAAATATGGTTATTTCGATCACAGAAAAAGCAGCGCTGGTTAAAAAGATCGACGAGTTTTTTGCTAAGGAAAAACTCGAGAATCTCTACGCAACTCATGAATTGGTGGAATTAAAAGCAGGTTTTATTCGTCGATGCGAAGCCGCACAAGATCAAGGCGAAATCGATAAATTTTTCAGCGCCGCAGCAAAAATTTTTAACGATGTGAAAGATGCTGACAGGCGATATAAAAATGTTAGACGGCAAGAGCATCAAATCAGATTGTTCGAGTTAAAACCGGGAAATAATGCCACTGTTAGAGAGCTCTCGCAACAAATGATCGGCATGATTCCGATGAGAAGAGATGGCTCGTGGAATGAAACAAAAACTGGCTATGGCGATCGTGTTCCATCTTTTCCATCCAGCGTTATTGGCGGTAGTCCAGAAGCAATTGCTTGGGTTCAAAATAATGATGGATCGCGCATTTTAACCGAGGCTCCTTCCAAACTTTATCGCAACTTAGTTTTCGATAGCAGAGTGATGTGCGAGGATGACAGAAGAATCGCTGATAAAAAGCTGCAATGCTTGATCGAAAATCGTCAATTTACCGAGCAAGATCTGAAAGCGGTTAGAAAACTGGATCCGCTAACGCACAGCCTAACCAACATTGGCGAGGCGGCGCTATACGCTACCAACACCGTTGTTGGAGCTTTGGGAAAAGGTTTGTTGAGTAAATCACGCGCTTCTGAAGATCCGCGTTTTGCCGAATATTTGCGCTTAAGAAATCAGTTGATTGCGAAAAATGCCTTTCGACTTGGCGGCGCAAACTCAGCAAATGTCAGCTATTTGAAATCACTACAGCGTCTAAGCGAAGAGTTGAAAAAAAGTGGTGGCTTGCTTGATCAAGCGCAGTTCAAGGAATTGAGCGATTTAATCGCAGCAGAAATTTCTGAGACAGAAGGAATCGACAAAAAAGAGGTGGGTAAATTCAATGAAGAAATTCAGAAACTGAATAGTTCGATGTTGGCGGATACGCAAAAAATTCTGAATAATTCTGACAGCGCTTGGAAATATCGCGTCTTTCAAGTGGTGTTGATGCTTTCGCCATTTGCAGCGATTAACGTTTTTGCTCCGATGTTCCAAATTCTCGGCCCAATGTTTGATCATGCTTTGACTGTTGGACAAGGCTTGGGTCAGGTCATGAGCAGCGATGTGCTTGGTCCTTTGGGCGATATTGCTCACGGCTTAGGGGTTGATCAAATTCCGCAAGTTCTTGACGCGACAGGAGTCAGCAGCGTGCTAGATCCGGTGTTAAACACGGTTGGCACAGTTTTTGCTCCTGCTGCCGGACTTCTATCCTCTCCACTAATTCCTTTGGCGGCGGGCGGTTTAGCGGCGCTCTATTTTGCTGATGCTGAAGTTAAGGACTACGTCGAATCCAGCGATAAAATGGAGGCGCATAAAAAATCCTTGGAGGCAGCTTTCGAATCTTTGAAGGGAGAAACATTTAAGGATGCGGCGAATCGTCTCGCACCAAGGTCTCAGGATTTTTTTAGAAAGCGGCTCAATATTTCGGCCGGGGCTTCTATTGTTGCGAGTTTAGCAACCTTCCTAGCCAAGGGAATTTCCGAAGAAGAGATGGAACTTTTCAGTGATCTAAAATTTAAGGTTAATGGCAAAGAGGTGACCCTAAAAGATTTGCGAGATGAGCAAGTCACACCTTCGCGAATGATAGAAATTTTAAACGATTCCGCCAATTCCGGTTCTGAAGTTAAGAATAAATGTCTTGAGACATTCCTCGCTTATTCAGCCTTTCATTCCAACGCCAGAGATGATCAAACAAACGTCGAAGAATTTAGAAAAATTTCACAAAAAGAGCGAGATGAATTGGCTAAAAAACAGCAAGAAAGAATGCGTCGTGATTTTATCATCGGTCTCGGCATTAAAAAATTTGGACCATATTCGAATAATGAGGTCGACGCCAAGTTAATACAGCGCATGGCAGGGTTTTTTAACTCAGGGATTTCTGAGGCAGAGACAGAAATTTTTGATGGCATAAAATTAAGAATTAACGGCAGAGAAGCCGATTTGCGCGACATCAAAGCTGGAGATGAAAAAGGCAATCAGCTCTTGGCCAAAGGAAGTCTCACCGCTGAAAAAATGTTGGCAATTTTGCGCGCCTCTCCCCAAGCAACACAAGATTGCATCAACAGATTTCTTGCTTACTCCGCCTTCGTTGTGCCCGGAAGAAATGCAGCAGAAAATGTCGATGATTTTAGGCGCACAATCACTTCGCATAGTCAGCTAGATAATCTTGCTAAAATGCAGCGCAGAACTTTGGAGAATGACATGTCGATTAACCTTGCTGATGGAAAAAAATTTCGTGTTTTTGCCTCGCCACAAGAACGAGAAAAAAAATGCGTAGAATTTGAAAATAGAATCATCATCACCGACACCAACTCTCTTCTCACTACTCACGGTTTAACTCCGATATGGCAAGTTATTCCCAGCGCTTCGGTTAAACAGCCACAAGCCGAAACCGTTGGAAAAGCAATGGCGCGTGCCGCATGAACGAATCCGATTTTTACGTCACATCGCAATCGCAATTAGCGCAAATTGTTGAGATGATTCGAAAGCAAAAAATTGCCGCTTTCGACACCGAATTCACCCGCGAAACCACTTACTATCCAATCCTTTCCATCGTGCAAATTGCGGTGAAAGATTCTTCTGGAAAGCAAAAAACTTTCATCGTCGATTGCCTCGCCAACCTTGATTTGAAGCCACTTTTCGAGGTTATGTCTGATCGCGGAATCAAAAAAATTCTTCATTCTTCAACGCAAGATTTACAAATTTTTCACCATAAATCGCAGGAAATTCCGCGCTTGATAATTGACACTCAAATCATGGCAAATTTTTGCGGTTTTGGATTCAACGCCGGCTATTCAAAATTAGTCGAAAAAATCTTTGCGCGACAACTCGATAAAAAGCAGCAAAGAAGTGATTGGCAAAGGCGCCCGCTCAGCAAGAAGCAACTCGAATATGCCATGCTCGACGTGGTTTTTTTGGAAGAAATTTACGAAAAATTTCACGATATTTTGCAGCAAAAAAATCGCACCAATTGGTATCTCGAAGAAATGGAAAATTTCGTTTCGAAAATCCTCAACAGGTCGGAAGAAAATTTGATGAAAAATTTTTCCTTCAAAAACAAAAATCTGAAAAAAATTTCGCAAATCAGAAACATCGTTTTATGTCGCGAAAAATGGGCACAAAAAGTTGATGTGCCGCGCCAACATTTAATCCGCGACGAAACCATCGAAACCATTGTTGATAATGGTTCTATCGGCAAAAATTTTTGCACAAAATTCACGCCAGAAATTGCTGATGAAGTTAAAAAAATTCTTTCGGAAGATGGAGAAATTCTAGAAAAAAGCGGCAGATTTTTCTTAAGCGAGAAACAAAAAAAATCTTTTGATGAAGCGAAAAAAATTATCGCCAAAACTTCAGCTCAAGAAAATTTCTCTGAACAATTTTTACTCACCAGCGCCGATTTGAAAAAAATAATTCATGATAAAAAATGTTTTGACGAAATCGTCAGCGGCTGGCGTCATCAGCTAATCGGCGACGAATTACGCAACCTGATTTACAACTCATAAAAATGAAAAAACTCATTGTAGCAAACTGGAAAATGAACAACGCTTTTGACGAGGTTGATGCCTGGCTTGATAATTTTTTGAAGAATTACAACGCGCAGTACGAGCAGCTAAAGGCGGTAGAAATGGTGTTATGTCCACCAGCTTTTCTCCTCGATTATTTGGATTCAGAATTGATGGAAGACGGCATTCAATTTTTTGATAGTTTCGCCAAAAAAAATGGTCGCCAAATTGAAAGTTTTTCTGCTGAAGAGGTTAATGAAATTGTTATCGGAAACAGGCCATTCAGGCTCGGAGCCCAAGATTGTCATCATGAAGAAAGCGGATCTTTCACCGGAGATATTAGTGCCAAAATGCTAAAACAAGTTGGCTGCGAATATGTAATTCTTGGCCACAGTGAGCGCCGAGAAAATCATTTCGAAACTAATGAAATAATTTCTAAAAAAGTTAAGGCCGCGCTCAAACAAAATATCGTTCCGATCATTTGTGTTGGCGAAAGCAAAGAAACGCGCGACGCAAAAAAGCATCTCGAATTTGTTTACAAACAGGTGATGCAATCGGTTCCGCAAGATGTGAAATTCAAAAAATTAGTGATTGCTTACGAGCCAATTTGGTCAATTGGAACTGGCGTCACACCTACAACCGAGCAAATCACCGAAATGGCAAAATTAATGAAAAAAATCTTCGTCGAAAAATTTCCGGCATTATCCGAAGAATTTTTTATGCTTTATGGCGGTTCGGTGACATCACAAAATTCCAAAGAAATTTTAGCAATTTTGGGGGTTGACGGATTGCTCATCGGCAAAGCTAGTCTCGATGCCGAAGAATTTATCAAAATCTCCATCTCTTAGAGCCTCTAGGTCAATTCATAATTATTAATTCATAATTCTTAACTTTTTATGACTCAAAACTTCCGTATCGAATCTGATTCTTTCGGTGAAATTAAAGTTCCAGCTGACGCTTATTATGCTGCACAAACACAGCGTTCGCGTCAAAATTTTCCAATTCAAAGCGATAATCCGGGACATAAAATGCCGAAGGAAGTTATTCGCGCGATGCTCTTGATTAAAAAGGCTGCAGCCCTTGCCAATAAAGAGCTGATGGCGGTTGATTCAAAATCTGATGAGTTCAAAAAATTCTCTCCCGAAATCGCCGATCAAATCATTTTTGCGGTTGATGAGATTCTAAAAAAATTCGATTGGTTTTACGAAAATCATTTTCCGCTTGTTGTGTGGCAAACTGGCTCTGGCACTCAAACCAACATGAATGTCAATGAAGTGATTGCTTCAGTTGCAAACGAAAAAGTGACGGGAAAAAAAGGTGGAAAATCGCCGATTCATCCCAATGATCACGTGAATTTGGGGCAAAGCTCAAACGACACTTTCCCTACAGCCATGCATGTTGCTGCGGTGCTTGCAACTTACGAAAAACTTTTGCCGACTTTGATTCGCTTCGCTAATGAATTGGCAAAAAAAGAAAAAGAATTTGCCGACATTATCAAGATTGGTCGCACTCACACGCAAGACGCAACGCCCGTCACCTTGGGTCAGGAATTTTCTGCCTATTGCACACAAATTCTTGGCACAATTTTTTACATCGAGAATGCAACTAACGGCGTGATCCATCTTGCACAAGGCGGCACAGCTGTTGGAACGGGACTTAATTGCCATCCACAATTTGCAGAAAAATTTGCCGAAAAAATTTCGCAAATTTCCAACATTTCTGAATCAATTGACGAAGTTGCCAAACTCAGCAAAACCATCACCGAAAAACATTGGGATTTTCTCGCCCAAACTTTTGCCAATAAATGGACAAAAAATTTCGTCACAAATCCAAATAAATTTTCTTCACTCTCTAACAATGACGAGCTGGTAAATTTTTCTGGAACGCTGAATACGCTCGCCGTCGCAGTGATGAAAATCGCCAACGACATTCGTTTCCTTGCCTCCGGACCGCGCTCTGGCCTAGGCGAAATCAGCTTGCCGGAAAACGAACCTGGCTCATCAATCATGCCAGGAAAAGTAAATCCAACGCAATGCGAAGCGCTGACAATGATCTCCGCGCAAGTGATGGGAAACCACGTGGCTGTGACTGTTGGTGGTTCAAACGGACATTTCGAACTCAATGTTTTTCGTCCGATGATTATTCGCAATGTCATCGAATCGCTCAATCTTTTGAATGACGGAATCAACAGTTTCATCGACCAATGTCTAGTTGGAATTGAGGCAAATCGCGAACGTATCACACAACTTCTCGAACAATCTCTGATGTTGGTGACGGCGCTAAATCCTTACATCGGATATGACAACGCCGCCAAAATCGCTAAAAAAGCTCACAAGGAAGGAACAACTCTAAAGCAAGCAGCTCTAAGTTCCGGACTAGTGACCGAAAAGCAATTTGACGAATGGGTTGATCCGAAAAAAATGATTTAAGTTGCTAAATGCCAAATAATTTCGATTTCATAATTGTCGGTGGATCCTTTGCTGGCATGACTTGTGCGCTTGCATTGAGTGAAATTTCTTCTGAGTTAAAAATCGCAATCATCGAGAAGCAAGACATCCTCAAGCAAGACAGGAAGCGTGACGGCAGAGCTTACGCAATTTCTGCCGCATCGCTAGATTTGTTCAAAAGAATCGGAATTTATGATGAGTTGCAATCTCATGCTGGAAAAATTTCTGATATAAAAATCACCGATTACAAATCGCCATTCATCCTTGATTTCATTGGGCAAGATGTGGATGAGAAGGAAGGACAGCTCGGGCAAATAATCGAGAATTATCACATTCATAACGCGCTGCGGAATCAGATTTTGAAACACGAAAATATCGAAATTTTTTCGCCGAATTTTTATGAAGAAATTAAGTTTAGTGAAGTTGTAGAAATAAAACTCGATAACAAAAAAACCATCAGCGCAAAATTATTACTCGCCTGCGATGGCCGCTTCTCTAAGCTTCGCGAGACATATCAAATTCACACTGCACAAAAAAAATATCACCAAACTGCAATTGTTTTTAACATTTCTCACGAGCGTTCGCACGAAAATATTGCTTACGAAAAATTCTTCCCAGGCGGGCCTTTGGCGATTTTGCCATTCAAAGATTCTCATCAGTCATCAATCGTTTGGATTGCGCCAGATGCGGATGTGCAAGCAATTTTAACTTTGGATAAAAAAAATTTTCTGCAGCAACTCACAAAAAAAATGGAAAATTCTTTGGGAAAAGTTGAAGTAATTTCAGAAAAATTTTCTTATCCGCTCATCATGATTGAAGCAGAAAAATTCTATCACGAAAAAATGCTACTCATCGGCGATGCTGCTTGTGGCGTGCATCCAATCGCTGGTCAGGGATTTAATTTGGCAATCGCGGGAATAAAAATTTTATGCGAACTAGTCGAAAAAAATTTATTTTGCGGCTTGGAAATTTCATCGAAAAACCTGATCGACGCTTACAATAAAAAAGCAAAATCAAACGCAAAAAAAATGCTGATCGCGACCGATATTTTAAATTCTTTGTTCGAAACAAAAAGCCTGTCGATCGGCGTAGCGCGCGACTTGGGGCTTGGTTTGGTAAATAAATTACCACGCTTAAAAAAGTTTTTTATCAAAAACGCCGGAGGATTTTAATGCTATTTTATCGCATAATTTCCATTCTGCTTTTTCCTTTTCTTGAGCTTTATCTTTTCTTTCGCGTGTTCAAAAAAAAGGAAGATAAATCGCGCCTTAAAGAACGTTTTGGAAATCCTACTAAATCACGTCCCGAAGGCCAAATCATCTGGCTTCATGCCGTTAGCGTTGGTGAAGCTAATTCGTCGCTAATTCTGATTGATGAGCTGTTAAAATTTGCGCCAAAAACTTCGATTTTATTTACAACCACAACCCTCACTTCCGCAAAAATAATTTCCGAAAAATTACCGAAGTGGCAGGGCAGAGTGATTCACCAATTTCTACCGATTGATTCCTATTTTTGCGTAAAAAATTTTCTCGATTTTTGGCGGCCGCGCGCGGCGATTTTTGTTGAATCAGAAATCTGGCCGAACCTTATTTTTGAAGCGCGCAAGATGGGAGCTCTAACTTTCTTGGTTAATGCTAGAATGTCAGAAAAATCAGCAAAAAAATGGTTATTGGCGCGCCTAATTGGTTTTAGAATTTTTGATTATTTCGCCACAATTTTTGCGCAAAGCGAAGGTGATAAAAAGCGCTTGGAGAAATTAACCAATCAAGAAGTTTTGCTTTACGGAAATTTGAAGTCGCAAGCGCATAATCTTGAGGCAAATGAAGAAAAAATATCTGATCTAAAAGGCAAAATTGGTAATAGAAAATTTCTGGTTGCCGTCAGCACTCATGCGGGTGAGGAAGAAATAATTTTGCAGGTTCACGATAGATTGAAAAACAATTTTCCTGATTTTCTAACCATCATTGTGCCGCGTCATCCCAATCGCGCTCAAGAAATAAAAAATCTTTGTCGCAGCAGAAAAATTTCTCAACGCAGTCAAAGTGAAAATATCTCCAACTCTACAGAGATCTACCTTGCTGATAGTTTAGGAGAGATGGGAATTTTTTATTCTTTGCAAAATTTTGCTTTTATCGGCGGCTCACTTTTGCCAATCGGCGGTCACAATCCTTTTGAGGCAATTAAGCTTGGATGTGCTGTGATTAGTGGTTCTCAGGTATTTAATTTTGCAGAAATTTATCGAGATCTGCAAAAAGATCAGGCCTGCTTAATTGTTGATTCAGCGGATGATTTATACGAAGCGGCGCTAAAAATAATAAAAGATGCAAAAGTGGCAGAAACTCTGAATCAGGCAGCTCAAAAAATTATTAAGAATTCTGAAAATATTGCCGGCAGAATTGTTGCAAAGATGGATAGTTTGATGCTGATTGGAATTTAAAAAATAAGTTTCTTGCAACTTAAAAAGTGAATGAATTATCCACCTTTTTAGCATCGTGCGATGCTTAGAGATTGTTGGCTAACAGTGTCTAAATTCCCTAATTAAATTTTCTAAAAACTATGAAAAAATTATTCGCAATCGTTGTTGCTTCTGCAGCTTTACTAGCTTTCAACGCTAATGCTGGCGACGGTAACTACGCTACTGGAAACTGGATTTTCGGTACTAATGACGTTTCTTCTGGCTCTCATTGCAAAGTTAAAGACGTAGTTCTTCTTGCTAAATCAAAAGAAGATTGCGCTAAAGCTGGCGGTAAAGTTGTAGAGAAAAAATAGTTTTTTTATCTTGGGTCGCAATTGCGGCCCAAGATTTTTTTAGGCCTTTATCCCTTTGGGATAGGGCAACGCGACATAAGTCGTACCTCACTCTTGTGAGGGGCTCCGCCCGTATGTCAAAGGAACATGAGGGTTTTTTTATTTCAAAAACACTTCAATCTCATGAGATTTTTTTCAGCTTTTTTACTCACTTTTTTATTTTCATTTTCATCTTTTTCAGCCGAGCCAACCACCTATTTTCTTGGCGTCGGTGTATGCCCTCCTTGGAAGGGAAAAGAAATGGCAAATGATTGCAAGAACGCAGTCAATAAAGTCAAAGAAGCTTTTGTAAAAAAAGGCAATATTTCGAAAAGCAATGTGAAGTTAGTTTTGGATAAGAATGCCACTTATCAGGGTGTTGTTGATGCTATGTTGTTGCTTGGAAAAAAGGTAAAGGATGAGGATCGTGTTGTAATTTTTATGAATGTGCATGGCGGTCCAGAAGCCACCGATAATAACAGCAAATACAAAGGTCGCGAGCATGAGTTATTTGTGTTTTGGACGGAAGAATATCCATTCACTATTGAATCAGCAGTTGAAGGAAAGCAGTGGATGACATCGCAAGATTTGCGCAAATTATTTGATCAGATTAAGGGCGAAAAAATCATAATCATTGATGCCTGTCATGCCGCTTATTCCCAAGATGATTTTGCCAGAAAAGATGCGGTTGTTAGGAATCCTTTAGCAAAAGAAGCGCTCATTTTTTCTGTAAAACCAAATCAGAGCGCAATGTCTCTGCATGATAAACATATCGCATTATTTTCTGATGAAATTTCTAACGCGATTATTGCTGCAAAAAATCTTGATGAGGCCTTTTTGGTGGCAAAAAAACAAACTTCAAAAAAGGCATTGGAGATATGTGCTGCAATACAAAATGATAAAACGATTTCTGCCGATGTTAAGAAAGAGGCTTGCAGTATGAAGAATCCGCAAAGCCCAACAAAAGATGATCCAGATCAACTCTTAAGGAAGTTTATTTTGTCGTAAATTTTCCAAGAGGAGCCACAATTTTTGCAAAAGCCGATTTGCGTTAGTGCCTTTATTTGGCGATAATTTTTCCCTGCGCAGTTTTTTGATGAAAATCGCCAAAAAACCTGTATTCGCCTGGCTTCAGTGCTTCGATTGGAATGATGATTTTTTTCCCAGCTCCTACCAATTTTTCTTTTCTTAATTCCACGCTTTCAAATTCTTCGAGAGTTTTATCCAGATTTTCGACGATGAGTTTGAATTTTTGATTGGCCGGAACCGTTATGATTGTTGGCTTAAACTCGTGATCCTTAATCTGAATTAAAAATTCTTTTTCTTGCGCGAGAGCGTTTGCTGACAAAAAAACCAAAACTAAAAAGATTTTTTTCATATTGTTCTCAATTGATTTATAGTCACTTAAGGCTGCCCTTAAGTGGCGGATTTTCTGACTTCCTAAAAATGCGCCAGCATTTTTACTTCTTAAAAAATTTCGCCAAATCGCGCACATGACTTACCAAATTCAAATTCATTTCTGGTAAAGATTTTTTTAGCGCGGCGAAATTTTTATTTTTTTCGTTAGCCTTCGGAATCAGACAGTTCTTGAATCCTAGCTTACTCGCCTCTTTCAGCCTTCCTTCCAAATTACTCACCATTCGCACTTCGCCAGAAAGTCCAACTTCACCAATTGCAATTGTGGAATTTGGTAGCGCAATGTCGCGCGCCGCCGAAATCAAGGCGCAAGCGACGGCTAAATCGGCGGCGGTTTCTTCGATTTTTAATCCGCCGACGATGTTCAAATAAACTTCCTTATCGAATAAATTTAAGCCGAAGCGATTATTTAAAACGGCGATGATCATGGCGAGACGATTAATGTCCCAGCCAACAACAGCGCGCCTTGGTGTTGGCATGAAAGATGGTGAAACTAGCGATTGGATCTCTACTAAAATTGGGCGCGTGCCTTCAACTCCAGCGAAAACGCAAGTGCCAGAAGTGTCGCTTTCGTAAGAAGTTAAAAATAATTCGCTCGGATTTGTCACCTCTGAAAGCCCGATTTCATTCATCTCAAATACACCGATTTCATTGGCAGCACCGAAGCGATTTTTAATCGAGCGCAAAATTCTAAAATTTAAATCTTTCTCGCCTTCGAAATATAAAACCGTATCAACCATATGCTCCAAAACCTTGGGGCCAGCGATTTGGCCGTCTTTTGTCACATGCGAGACGATGAGCAAAGTGATGTTATTTTTCTTGGCAAAAATTGTTAATTCACCTGCCGCGGCACGCACTTGTGAAACTGTTCCCGGCGCAGATGAAAGTTCATCCAAAAACATGGTTTGAATGGAATCGATGATGACAATCGTCGGACGTTTTTCCGCTTTGATCGATGCAATAATTTCCGAAACATTTGTCGTTGCCGCAAGTTCAATCGAATCCTGCGAAACCCCCATTCTCTTGGCACGAAGACGAACTTGATCAACTGATTCTTCGCCAGCAATGTAAATTATTTTTGCATTTCCTTTCGCTAAACTTTCTGCTGTTTGCAAAAGCAAAGTTGATTTTCCAATTCCAGGATCGCCACCAATTAACACCACTGAGCCTTGAACCAAGCCGCCTCCCAGCACTCGATCTAATTCGCCAATATTGGTTTTTACGCGCGGAAAATCTTGCGCTTCGCCACTCAATTTTACCAATTCGATTTTCTTGCCGTCAGATTTTTTTGATTTCGAATCGTTCTCGATGCGCGTAAAATGTGACGCGCCACCTTCCTCAAATTCTTCAACTAAACTATTCCACGCGCCGCAATCGGGACATTTTCCAGCCCATTTAAAATGAATTGAACCGCAGGATTGGCAGGAATAGGCTGTTTTTTTATTAGACATTTTGGTGAGTTTTTTAGTGAAAAAATGCAACGCGAAAAATTATCTCAACTTAAAAAATTTTTAAAAGATCAAAAAATTGATTTCTTTTTGCTGCCCAATTCCGACGAATTTTTTTCGGAATATTTGCCGGAAAAGGAGAAGCGAGTTCAGCATTTAACCGGCTTTACTGGCTCAAACGCCACGGTGATTTTTGGACAAGAGAAGTCATATTTTTTTACCGACGGGCGCTATATTTTGCAGGCGAATCAGCAGTTAAATTTGAATGAGTTTGAGATTTTTAATATCGCCGAGAAATCCGTGCTGGCTTGGATTGAAAGTGAAGTTGGTGCAGAAAAAAAATTGGCGCTGGATGCGAAATTGAGCTCGGTTGAATTCGTGAAAAAATTAATTTCAATTTCGAGTCGGACTGCAAGCCTGATTGGGTTTGAAACCACTCCCGCTTGTCATCCCGAACTTGTTTCGGGATCTGTCTCGCAAGTTTTTTCTCTCCCTGAAAATCTTACTGGCCTCGATTCCCTAACCAAACGCGCTCAGATTTTGCAAGGCCTCGAGGCCGATTTCGTAATCATCACCAAGCCAGAAAATTTATGCTGGCTGCTAAATATTCGCGCTGCCGATGTAGAATTTACGCCACTTCTTCTTGCCTATGGAATTTTATTTAAGAGCGGCGAAGTCGATTTATTTCTTGATGAAAAGCGCACAAAAAATCTCGATTTGTCGAAAGTAAATTTTGTTCAAACAGATTGTTTAGATTTACGAATTTCGGTTTTGAGAAAGAAATTTAAAAAAGTTCAAATTGATGAGCGCACTACGAACTATTGGCTTTATCGCGAGTTAGAAAGAAATAATTTTGAGATAATTTCTAAAACTGATTCGTGCGAAATTTTAAAATCACAAAAAAATTCTGCAGAAATTTTCGGTGCGATAAAAGCTCATGAAGCTGACGGAATTGCGCTGACAAAATTTTTATTTTGGCTCGAAAATTGTGGCGAGATTGACGAAATAAAAGCGGCAGAAAAATTGCTCGAATTGCGTAAAAGAAATCCAAATTTTTTATATCCAAGCTTTGCCACGATAGCCGGTTTCGCCAGCAATGGCGCGGTGATTCACTATCATGCTACGCAAGAGACAAATAAAAAAATTTCTGGTGATTCCTTGTTTTTAATCGATTCTGGCGGCCAATATTTTGGTGCAAATTTTTGCGGCACGACTGATGTGACAAGAACAATCGCCATCGGAAATCCAACTTCCGAAATGATCGAAAATTTCACTCGCGTTTTGAAAGGTCACATCGCTTTAGCCCGCGCCAAATTTCCTCGCGGCACAGTGGGTGCGCAGCTCGACGCGCTTGCAAGAAATCATCTCTGGCAGGTTGGTTTAGATTTTGATCATGGAACCGGTCACGGTGTTGGCAGTTTTTTATCAGTTCACGAAGGCCCGCAAAGCATTAGCCGACGCAGCTCGCAGCCACTTCTTCCGGGAATGATTTTATCCAACGAACCTGGCTTTTACAAAAATGGCGAATATGGAATTCGCATCGAAAATTTAATGCTGGTTGAAGAATTTGATGAGAAATTTTTGCAGTTTAAAACTCTAACTTTGGTGCCAATTGATAGCAGGTTGATTGATTTTAAAATGCTTACGAGGCTAGAGAGGAAGTGGCTTTATGAATATCATCAAATGATTTTTGACAGGATGGAATTTGATCTAAATAAAGAAGAAAAAACTTGGTTGAAAAATTTAGTTCAAAATTTGGCGATTATTCTCTGACTCGCAAAGACAGATCCCGAAACAAGTTCGGGATCTGTCTTTTTTCCATTAGAATTGACGATCACCAAAAATTTTTCTGATTTTTTCAGCAAGTAATTTTGCCAACTCAGCTTTAGAAATTTTTCCGAGTTTTTCGGTTTTTTTTGCGGAAACAAAAATCGCATCAGTTTCATCTGCGCCGAAAATTTTTCCTGATTCGATGTCATTTGCGATGATCAAATTGCAGTTTTTCTTCTGAAGTTTTTCGCGGGCATATTTTTCAAGATTCTTACTTTCGGCAGCAAAGCCGATCACTAGAGCGGGACGGTTTTTAGCGTGACCAACATATTCCAAAATATCGGGATTTTTTTCGAGTTCGAGAGTGAGATTTTTTGCTAAAGTTTTTTTGATTTTTTCGTTGGAAATTTTTTTAACTTTAAAATCAGAAACCGCAGCGCAGCCGATAAAAATATTTTTTTTGCCGAGATTTTTTTTCACCGCTTCAAACATTTCTGTCGCAGTTTTTACACGAATAATTTTTTCTTTTGGCAAAAAAATTGTTTCGCGAATATTGCCAGCAATCAGTGTCACATCTGCTCCCATCTCATGTAAAACTTTTGCGATTTCGATTGATTGTTTTCCAGAAGAATGATTTCCGATGAAGCGAACTGGATCGATATTTTCAAAAGTTGAGCCGCCAGTAATGAGAATTTTTTTCCCCTTGAGAAGATTTTGATTTTCAAAAAATCCGCAAATTTTTTCACAAATTTTTTCGGGAGAGGACATTTTTCCAACGCCAAATTCGCCGCAAGCAAGCACATCTTTTTCAGGCTCAACCATTGCTATTCCTGATTCCAATGCCTTAGCTAAATTTTTTTGCGTCTGTTTATTTTCCCACATTTTTTCATTCATCGCTGGCACGAGTAGAATTTTTTTGTTCGATGCGAGAATGGTTGTCGAGGCCAAATCATCAGCATAACCATTGGCGATTTTGGCGATGAAATCAGCGGTGGCGGGCGCAACAACAATCAAATCTGCCGCGCGCGAAAGTTGAATGTGACCCATTTCAATTTCATCATCGGCAGAAAATAAATCGCTGTAAGCCTTGTTGCCAGAAAGGCTTGAAGCCAAGAGTGGCGTGATAAATTCGCAGGCAGCTTTGGTTAAAATGCAGCTGACATCATAATTTTTTTTCACAAGCAAACGCAGCAAATCCATGGCTTTGTAGGCGGCGATTGAGCCAGTGATGATGAGGAGGATGTTTTTTTTCATATTAAAAACGCTGAAGCATTTTTAGCTAAAGTTGTATCAAAAAAGCGAAAGCGGTTCCGCTTTTTGATAAAAATAAATTATTGTGGAGGCGCGAATTTACTTCGCGCGCAGCAATTCGATATTATCTAAATTTGAACGAAGTTCAAATTTAAGTGCTTCCACGCCGTTTCGGTGATGACGCGGCCGCGCGGGGTTTTTTCGACGAAGCCTTGTTGAATTAGATAAGGCTCGATCGTGTCTTCCACGGTGTCTTTTTCTTCGCCGATGGCCGCGGCGATTGTTTCGATGCCGACTGGGCCGCCGCGATAATTTTCGGCGATGAATTTTAAGTAGCGATAATCGGAAGCATCCAATCCTGCGGAATCAATCTCCAAGCGCTTCAAAGCATAATCTGCGGTTTTTTGGGAAATGATTTCTTCGCCAGCGTGTGAGGCAAAATCGCGTACGCGTTTGAGCAGACGAATGGCGATTCGTGGCGTTCCACGCGATCTTTTGGCAATTTCATTTGCAGCATTTTTCTCGATTTCAATCGCAAGAATTTTTGCATCACGAATCACGATTTGCTCAAGTTCTGCGGCGCTGTAGAAGTTTATGCGTAGCGGAATTCCGAAGCGATCTTTTAGCGGATTGGCGATTAATCCGACGCGAGTTGTGGCGCCAACCAAAGTGAATTTTGGCAAATCAATTTTTATCGCGCGAGCCGCTGGACCCTCGCCGATTATGATGTCGAGTTTAAAATCTTCCATCGCCGAATAGAGAACCTCTTCGACATTTTTATTCAAACGATGAATCTCGTCGATGAAAAAAATATCGCCTTCCTGCAGATTTGTGAGCAGCGCCGCCAAGTCGCCAGACTTAGAAATCACTGGCCCCGCCGAACCTTTAAACCCAACTCCCATTTCATGCGCGATGATTTGTGCGAGAGTAGTTTTGCCCAAGCCTGGAGGCCCGTAAAACAAAGTGTGATCAAGCGCGTCACCACGATTTTTTGCCGCGCGTAGAAAAATATCGAGATTTTCTTTCAGCTTTTCCTGACCCAAAAAATCGCGCAAAAAACTCGGACGCAGAATGTTCTCATTGCTGCGTTCGTCGTCTTTTTGGGTTGGATTTAGATTTTCATTTTTTGTCATTACTAAAATTTATTTTTACTCAACTCGCGCAAAGAGGAGGTGATGAGATTTTCTAGCGTAATTTTTTCGTTTTGTTTGTAGCAAAATTCGATAACGCGTAAGCAATCATGTCGCTTATAGCCAAGATTTTCAAGGGCGGAGAGCGCATCAGAGGCGATTTGGTTGCTAGAAAATTTTGCTGAATTTTCGGATTTTTTTACATCAAAACCAAGATCAATTCCAAGTTTTTTTGGCGAATCTTTAAGTTCTGTGGTTAGGCGACTGGCAAGCTTTGGTCCGATTCCAGAAATTTTGGAAAAAGTTTTTTCGTCGGATGAAATTAGTGCCTTCGCCAAATCTTCAATCGTTAAAGCGCTAAGAATTTTTTGCCCCATTTTTGCGCCAACTCCTTGTACTTTTGTTAGCTCGAGGAACCAAATTTTTTCGATCTCGGAGGCGAAGCCGTAAAGTTCGATGGCATCTTCCTTCACGACGGTTTCGATGGTTAAAGAAGTTTCTTTTTCACGCGGAAATTGTTTCAAAAGTGACGCAGTTTTTTGTGATAAAAAAACCAAATAGCCGACGCCGTTAACGTCGATTACGCACTTGTCTTCAGTGATTGAATCAATAAAACCGCGGAGTCGGGAGATCATGGGCAATTAGCAATTATCAATTAGCAGTTAACAAATTTTTATTCGTAATGTCTCAAAAGAGCAATTACAACCTTGAATGGCGCGTGAGCAAAGAGTTGGTGCGTTTTGAAGATGCGCTGGAATTTATGCAAAAGCGCGTTGAAAAAATTATCGATGGAACCGCGCCAGAGTTGATTTGGACTTTAGAGCATCATCCAGTTTATACGGCAGGAGTGAGTGCTAAAGACGAAGATTTGCTGGTTAAAACCGACATTCCGGTTTTTAAAACTAATCGTGGTGGCAAGTTCACCTATCATGCTCCGGGCATGAAAATAATTTACGTGATGCTCGATCTCAAAAAATTCTTCGCCCCCGAGAAGCCAGATGTGGCGCGCTTTGTTGAGTTTTTAGAAAATTGGGTGATTGCAATTCTAGCACATTACGGAATCAAAGCCGAAATTAGGAAAGGCCGCGTCGGGCTTTGGGTTTCAACGCCTGAAGGCGAAAAGAAAATCGCCGCACTTGGAATTAAAATCAAAAAATGGGTGAGCTATCACGGCATTGCGATCAATATCGATCCAGATTTGGCGGGCTTCACCAACATCGTGCCCTGCGGAATTAAAGAATTTGGCGTGACTTCGATGAAGGAATTGGGTGTTGCGGTTGGCGATGATTTTGACGAAGTGATTCGCCAAAAATACCTAGATTGCGCGCCATCTGGCTTCTGAATTAGCCCCCAAAACCTCCGCAATTGACCTTGCAATATCACCTTGGCGAAGAGCGGGTAATCCGACAAAATGATATTCTTCCCCGTAATATTTATCAGCTTTCGTGCTTGATAGCTGGGCATCGTAATCATTGCGCCTTTCGTGCGTTCTGATAGCTCTTTGCGGAATTGTAAAAATTGTGAATTTTTTGCTTCTGCAGCAGTCTTTGATCAAAAGATCAATTCCCGTTGCCAATTCGCATTCCGACGTATCGGAATCTGAATGGAGATTGGGTCCATTAAAATGAAAAGCCCCGCCAAAAATAATGATTTTTTCGGGTGAGTTGAGATCGCATTTTTCATGAATTTTGCTAACCCATAACTTGTTTCTCTCGCGCAAGTTAGTGCTGTTTTCATCATCAAATCCAACATCCATTGCCACGATTTCCATATTTAATTTTGCAGCGCGCGCGATCATTGCGGTAAAAAGATTCTGAGTGTTTTGAGTGAAATTCCAATATTGCTTTCCGTCATGTTCGCAAACGACTCTTTTTAAATCTTCAAAACCGATTCTGTCTTGAGAAAATAATATCAAAGATTCGTGCAATTTTTGCTGATGCTTGTGTGGATATTCGATGCAGAATTTTTTGTAGCCGGCGCTCCGTAAGTGTGGTAAAATATTGATGAAAAATATTTTTAACTCATCGTCATCGTGATAATCTCCAAGGCCAACAATTGAATGGTTTTGAGCGAGATCATGCTCAAGATATGAAATCGCTCTTTTTACTTCATTTTCAGAAATTCGATGGGGAACCTTGTTCAGAGTAGTTGCGGAACTTGCGGTGACGGCTTGACGACATTGAAGCATTCGATGATCTTGAAATGAGTTGTTTTTTCACTACCTACAGTTCGTTTAAAAAACACGCATATATCGCTCTGACGTAGGCGTGAGGTTTTCTACGAGTGAGTATCCCGAAGAACCTTTGGCGAACTGCTCCGACTTTTCTTCTAAAAAAATTAAAAAAAATGACAAATTCACAGCAATTTAATTTCGATGTTGAGGTGGGAAAAATTCTCAATCTCATGATTAATTCTCTCTACACCAATAAGGATGTAGCCTTGCGAGAGTTGATCTCAAACGCTTCAGATGCTTGCGATAAATTACGTTATTTGGCGGCACAAAATTCTGCGGTGGCGCATGATGAATTAAAAATTGCAATCACCACCGACAAGACGAAAAAACTTTTAATTATCACCGATAATGGCATCGGAATGAATCGTGAAGAATTGATTCAAAACCTTGGCACCATTGCGCGCTCAGGCACTGAGAATTTCATAAAATCATTGACGGGAGATAAGCAAAAAGATGTGCAATTAATCGGACAATTTGGCGTCGGTTTTTATTCGAGCTTCATGATTGCGAATAAAGTTGAGGTGATTTCGCGCAAGTTTGACGAGGAAAAATCTTGGCGATGGGAATCGGATGGAAGCGGTAGTTTCGCGATCTCGGAAGTTGATTTTGGGGAGATAGGATCCCCCTATTTAGGGGGATCGAGCGAACGCGCTAGCGGCGCGATGGGGGTGCAAAATCTTGCTCGCGGCACAAAAATAATTTTGCATTTGAAGGATGACGCCGCCGATTTTCTTGATCGTTTTCACATCAAACATGTCGTTCAAACTTATTCTGATCACATCAATTTTAAGATCGAATTCATTCCTGAAAATTTAGAAGCTGGTGCAAAAGTTGAAACGTTAAATGCCGCTTCAGCTTTGTGGACACGGGCTGCAAACGAGATTACGTCCGAGCAATATCAGAATTTTTTCAAGCATATTTCTCATTTGCCGGGTGATCCTTTCATGGTCATCCACAATAAAATTGAAGGAGTTGTTAGCTACACCAACTTGCTTTTCGTGCCAGCAACCAAGCCGTTTGATCTGTTTCATCCTGATCGCAAAACTTCGGTAAAACTTTACGTAAAAAAAGTTTTTATCTCCGAAGAATTAAATTTAGTTCCGGCGAATATGCGCTTCCTGCGCGGTCTCATCGACTCTGACGATTTGCCGCTCAACATCAGTCGCGAAAATTTGCAGCATAGTGCAGTACTCGAAAAAATCAGAAAATCCGTTATCAGTAAAGTGCTTTCGGAGCTGAAGAAGAAAGCCTCGGAGAGTGAAGAGGAATATCTCAAATTCTGGAATAATTTCGGCGCAGTTTTGAAAGAAGGGCTTTGCGAAAGTTCAGAATTTCGTGAAAAAACTTTGGAGATTTGTCGCTTTTATTCGTCAAAATCTTCAGAAAAATTAATCTCCATCGCTGACTATTTAAACCGTGCCAAACCTGGTCAGGACAAGATTTATTTTTTAACTGGCGAGTCGGTTGAAAAAATAAAATCTTCGCCGCAACTCGAGGTGTTTTTGCAAAAAGATGTTGAGGTTTTATTTCTCACCGATGCCGTTGATGAATTTTGGGTGACAGTCGCTTTGCCTTACAAAGAGAAGGAGTTTCAGTCGATCAATCGTCACGATGTTGACTTAAAAAACATCGGGAAAACTGCTGAAGAAAAAGTTGAGGAAGAAAAAAATCCCGAAGAAAAAGACGTGACCAGCAGCCAATTTGAAGGACTCATCAAGTTTATCAAAGAAACTTTGAGCGATAAAATTAAGGATGTTCGCATCTCCAAAAAATTAACCGACTCACCAGTTTGCCTCGCAGTTGACGCGGGTTCGATGGATATTCGTCTCGAAAGATTTTTGCTCGAACAAAAACAAATTCAGGCTGGAACCGCGAAAATTTTCGAGGTGAATCCGAGCAATCAAATAATCAAAAACTTGAACAAAGATTATCTCGATGAAACCAGAAAAGGCGAGGTTTGCGACCGTATTTTTACTTTGTTTGATTTGGCCTGCGTAATCGAAGATGAGCCGATAAAAGATGCAAAAGATTTCTCGCGCCGACTGCAGAGTTTAATGAGCTAAGAGATTTAGAATTCTCAATTCTTAACTTTCTCCTCCTTCGCTAACTCAAGTAAATCATCGGCGCGAAGGATTTCTGTTTTTTCAGATTTTCCAAATTTTTCCTTCGCCGCTTTGGCATATTTGCGACATTTATCTTTTTCTCCGATGAGTAAATTAAACTCAGCTAGAGCCAATAAAGACCTAGCTTCATCATCAAGTTTAGAATAGGCGTTTGCTAAATTTCGAAAGAGAAGAGGGTTGTCAGATTCAAATTTTTCTGCCTCCTCAAGCTTTGTTATTGCTAGCTTGATCAGGTTTTTATCTTTGGTTTTGAGCGCTAAAATTCCTGCTGCTAGAGAAATTTTTGTTATTCCAGAATCTTGCAGAGATAAATTTTTATCCGCCTGGTTGTAAGCTAAAATTGAGTTTTGAGTTTGTCCGCTTTCGAACAAAACTTGTCCTTTGAGTTCAAATAAAAATCCTAATTCTGATTTATTTTTTCCTGATTTTTTTGCCGCATCAATAATTTCATCAAGCAATTTCAAGGATTGGTCGGTTTTGCCTTTTCTAAAAAGCGCAATTGATTTGATGTAATTTGCGTCTTCGTCATTGCGATTTTTATATTTTTTTAACAACTCATCAGGATTTTCGATAAAGCCTTCGAGCTTTGCCAGCACTCGATTCATCTCAGGTTGCAATTGCTGATTTATTTTTTGATCAGAGAAGTTTTTATTGGCAGTTCGCGCTTTAATCAGGTCGATACGCTTGCGACTGACCGGGTGTGAAAGCATGTATTCATCGATTTGATCCTTATACCCAATCATCTCGCTTTCGAAAAATTCTAGTAATCGTACCAAGCCAGTTGCGGGATATTTCATTTTGTCGAGATATTCGATCGCATGTTGATCTGCTGCTTCTTCCTGCGTTCTGGTAAATTTCATGTAAATTCTTTGTGCGGTTTGTGAGCCGCCCATAATCAGTGCCGAGCCCGCATCGGGAGAGCCTGCAGCTACAGCGCCAATACCAAGAAGATAGCTTAACAACATCACACCTTCAGCTTGGCTAGCGCCCTCAGAAGAGCGTGCCAAATGTCCAGAAGTAATGTGTCCACTTTCGTGTGCAACCACGCCAATCAAGGCATCAGGCGTATTGTATTTTCTGATTAGGCCGGTGTTGATGAAAATATTTTGTCCGCCAGAAACGAAAGCGTTAATGCTGTCGTCATTGATTATGTAGATTTTTATATTTTGAGGATTCAGTCCGGCAGCCTTAAAGACGGGGATCGTGAGCTCGCGCAGGAATTTTTCAGTTTCAGCATCGCGAATCAGAGCGAGCTCGGCGCGAGCATTTTTTTGTATCAGAAAAACAAAAATCAGACTAAAAAAAACCGCTAATTTTTTTGACATTTTTTAACACGTTCATCAAGGTTTAGGTCTCGTCGATTCTTAATTGCCAATCATTAATTGTTAAATGTTCTATCATCCACACGATACAAAATTCACGAAAATTACCAAACATTTAACCTTTTGGATCGGCTTGTTTGCTATGTTGGCCTTGTTCATTTTTTTGTTGCTTGACGATACAAATATTCCACAAAAAGAGCAGGTTGTCAAAATTGATATCAACAACAATGTCAATATTTGCTTGCCAGAAGATGAAAAAATTTTTCAAAAATCTTTTTTTGATTTTTAGTGGATTACGAATTTCACATCTCAAATTTTTTAGAAAAACTTAAGGCAGAAGATGGGTTGGCGCTAAATACTACGCTGTCTTATGGCAAAGATCTTGAACTGTTTTCAAAGTTCATTCTCACCAAAAAAATTTCCTTCGAGAATGTAAATTCCGATTTGCTGAAGGAATATCTCTACGAGTTGCATCAGGAAAAATTACGCTCCTCTTCAATCGCGCGAAAAATTTCGGCGATCAAAAATTTCTACAAATTTCTCGAAAATGAAAATTTAGTGAAGATCAATCCAACCTTGCATTTACAGGCTCCAAAGCGTGAAGCGAAATTGCCAAAATTTTTAAGTGAAGAAGAAGTTTTTAAGATGCTCAACTTCGTCAATCGCGATAAATCAGAATTTGGAATCAAACTTTCCTGCATGTTTGAAATTCTTTACGCTGGCGGTTTGCGCGTTAGTGAATTGGTTTCGTTGCCGATTGCAGCGATTCAACATGAAGGAAATTCGCTAAAAAATTATTTAGTGGTGATGGGAAAGGGCAGTAAAGAAAGAATCGCTCCACTCAATAAAGCCGCCATTTCCAAGCTTTTAGAATATTTGGAATTACGCAAAAAATTAGGTCAGGAAAAATCAAAATGGCTTTTTGTTGGAGTGGTTCGCGCCAGCAAAATTGTCGGAAAAATTCGTCAACAAACTGCTGTTGTGATTGATCAACATCTCACGCGCCAACGTTTTCATCAAATGTTGAAAGAGTTGGCGAGCAAGGTGGGAGTTGATCCAACTCGTGTTCATCCCCACGTCATTCGCCATTCATTCGCTACACATTTGTTGAATAGCGGCGTTGATTTGCGCGTGCTGCAAGAGCTGCTCGGACATGCCAATATTTCCACTACCGAAATCTACACTCACATTTTAGATTCGAAGCTCAAGGAACTAGTGTTTAAGCATCATCCGCTCGGTCAAAAAAAATAAAAATATGTCAAAAAATTCTGCGCCAAAAAATAAATATCAGGCACGAGCCGAAGGAATTTTGGTCACTCTGGGAAGTATTGATGGAAAATTAAAAGAGTTGGAAAGGCTTGCCAGTAAAGGATTGCTGCCATTAGCAGAAATTGAGAAACAAAAAAAATTTCTCAGTGCAGAAAAGAAAATTTGGGAAGCGCAAAAAACTCTAAATCAAACTGTTGGTGATGCCTTGGCGAAAGGAAATTTGCGCGAAGGTGATGAAATAAAAGGCGGAGGAATCTTTCATTTTTCTTTGGCGCAAGAAACACAAAATACTGCAATTGTAATCGCACAAACCTACCGCGCTCTAGGTTTTGAATGTGATATAGTTTCGTCAAAAGATGGCAAAAGTTTGAAGGTTGAAATTCATATGCCAGAAAAATTTAAGGATCGTAATCCGCTGGAAATGTCCTCCGCAGAAATTCTGGAAGCTCAGAAAAATGCAAAAAAAATTATACCGAATAATCGCGAGACAATTGAAATTGGAAGTTTTACCGAGATGGTTTTGCAGCAGCGTGCAGCGCGGTCAGACGAGAGACGGCATTAGACACTATTAGCTAATTATTTCCCCCGCTCTTTTTTTCGTAAAATTTTTCGAAGTATATCCAGATACTCCAAAAAATTTTACGAAAAAATCGCTAAAAATTGGCGAAAAATCCCGAGAAAAATAATTAGCTAACAGTGTCTAAATTTCTTCACCAAAAACGCGTTGATAAAATTCACGAATCACCACTTTTTCATCATCAATCACTTTATTGCCGAAGCTTAGAGCGAAAGCGGTTTTAACTGATTTAAAAATCTCAATATTTTTTCCCCAAGAAATCAAAGTTCGCAGTGAAATTAAATTCGAAATATCGCCATTTCTAAAAGCTTCGCGCGTGAGATTAGCGAGTTTCACCATCATTCTCGCAGTGTCTTGATGAAGTTTGGAATTGAGGAAAGGCAGTTTTTTTAGCAGAATTTCCAACTCATGTTTTTCGTCGAGATAGTTGAGCGCGGCGACGATATTCCAGCGATCCATTTGCGCCTGATTAATGAGATTCGTGCCGTGATAAATTCCTAAATCATCGCCAGCGCCCAAAGTGTTTGATGTTGCGAAGAGGCGAAAATGCTGGTTCGGCGTGATAATTTCATTTTCTTCGAGCAATGCAAATTTTCCCTCTTCTTCGAGCAAGCGTTGAATCACGAAAGAAACATCAGTTTTGATTGCATCATATTCATCCAGCACCAGAGCGACTCCGCGACGTAGCGCGAAAGGAATAATTCCTTCCTTGAATTCGGTTACTTGCTTGTCGTTTTTTAGTTTGATGACGTCTTTTCCAACCAAATCGAGGCGCGTGATTTGTGAATCGAAATTAATGCGCAAGCAAGGCCAATTAAGGCGTGCAGCAATTTGTTCGATGTGAGTTGATTTGCCAGTTCCGTGCATTCCCTGAATCAAAACTCGGCTGTTAAAAGTGAAACCAGCGAGAATTGCGAGAGTGGTTTTTGGATCGAAAAGATAATTCTCATCAATAGCTGGAACCAGTTCTGATTTCTCTGTGAAACCTTTAACATCAAAGTCGCAGGCTACTCCGAAAGTTTTTTTGCAGTCGATTTTTTTCATATTTTAATTATTTTTTAGATCAGCTCCCCGAGCGGATTAGATCAGCTCCCCGAGCGGAGTCGAGGGGTTATGAGTTTGGTTACAGACCCCTCGACTCCGCTCGGGGAGCTGGGATAAAAATTTATTCGTTAACTGATAATCGGATTATTTTTTCTTTTTATGTAATTTTTTCGAAAAAGTTTTCTCCACTCTTCCCTCAAACGGATTTTCTGATTTGCGCAAAACCAAACGAATCGGCGTCAAATTTAAATTAAAATATTGGCGCAAATGGTTGGTTAAATATTGCTGATAAGAACCTTCCAGAGGTTTGATATGATTGGTGAAAACGGCAAAAGTGGGCGGGCGTTTTTTGATCTGTGTGGCATATTTCAACTTGATTGTTTTGCCTTTGTAAAGTTTTGGAGAGTGGTTTTGTTCAGCGGTTTTGAGCCAGTCGTGGAGCTTGTTGGTGGCGATATAAGTTTGCCATTGCTCGTAGGTTTGTAGCGCAAATTCGAGAATTTTTTCAACATTATAGCCAGTTTTCGCCGAGATGCCGACAATCGGCGCGCCTTCAATTCCGGGCAGCGAGGCCAGAATATCTTTGCGCAACTCGCGTAAAAAAGTTTCCTTATCGCCTTTGATCGAATCGATTTTATTGATGCCAAAAACTAGCCCGCGTCCTTCGCGCAGAATCTCTCCCGCCAATGCTTTATCCTGATGATCGAGCGGCGAATTGGCATCAATCAGCAAAATCACAATTTGCGCGAACCTTATGGCTCTAAAGCTGTCGAGGCTTGATAGCTTTTCCAGTTTTTGTGTGATGTTGGCTTTTTTTCTGATTCCGGCGGTGTCGATGAAACGGATTTTTTTGCCTTGAAACTCGCAATCAACCGCGATGGCGTCTCGTGTGATACCAGCTTCAGGGCCAACAATCATGCGATCTTCGCCTAAAATTTTATTTAAAAAAGTTGATTTTCCAGCGTTTGGTCGGCCGATAATTGCGATTTGTAAAAGCGATTTCTCATCTTCATTTTCGAGTTCGAGTTCGGAGAAATTTTTTTCATATTCTTCAATTTCTGGTTCGATTTTTTCATATAAATCGCCAAAACCCAATTTATGTTCAGCCGATATAGCTGTAGGCTTGCCAAAGCCTAAGCGATAATATTCCTGCGCTAAAATATCCTCATTCAGGTTTTCACATTTATTGACGAGCAGAATAGTTTTTTTATCCATTTTTTTTAGCCACTGCGCGAAGTGAGAATCTTTTTTTGTCACACCAGTTTTGCCATCAACTACAAACAAACAGAGATCGGCATCAGCAACGGCGGCTTCGGTTTGCTCAACCATTCTTTTTTCGAGAGATTTTTCGGAAATTTCATTTTCTAACCCAGCAGTATCAATGGCGATAAACTCAAGTGGTCCAAGTTTTGCTCGCGCTTCTTTGCGATCACGCGTGACTCCCGGAGTGTCGTCGGTAATGGCGAAAGCCTTGCCCACAAGTTTGTTGAAAAGTGTCGATTTTCCAACATTTGGTCGGCCAATAATTGCGATTTTAAACATAGCTTAAATTGAAAATATCACGCAGAGCTTTGCTGATATCTCTCTGCCTCATGAAATGTTCTCCGATTAGGAAACAGTTGATTCCGGCCTGTTGTAAAAGTTCAATATCAATTGAGCTTTTTATTCCGCTTTCCGAAACCAAAACATAATCTTGCGGAACTTTTTCCGACAAAAAAAGTGAAGTTTGCAGATCAACTTTAAGCGTTTTTAAATCGCGATTATTGATGCCGAGTAATTTGCTTTTTAGGCGCGAAGCGCGTTGCAATTCTTGCTCATTGTGAACCTCGATGAGAACAGACAGACCGGCATCTAAAGCGCATTTTTCTAACTCCAATAATTTCGCATCATCAAGCATGGCAACGATCAGCAAAATGCAATCAGCGCCGAGCATTTTTGCTTCGTAAATTTGGTAAGTGTCGACGATAAAATCTTTGCGTAAAATTGGCAGATTTGAAACCGCGCGCACTTCCGATAAATATTCATTTTTGCCCATGAAATATTTTTCGTCGGTCAAAATTGAAAGGCAGGTGGCGCCGCCATTTTCATAGGCTCTGGCGATTTCGATGTGATTGAAATCTTCGCGAATTAATCCGTGTGAAGGCGAGGCTTTTTTGATTTCGCAAATCAAAGTCACTTCATTTTTTTCAGATTTTTTTTGCAGCGCAGAGAAGAAGTTTCTAGGCTTTTCAAGGCATTTAGTGCGTGCGCAAATTTCCTGCGTCGAAAGCTCTTTTTTGCGATTTCTAACCTCAAGCAGCTTATGCTGATAAATTTCTTCGAGAATATTTTTCATGGAAGTTAAAGTTGGGAATGGTTAGCCTGTAAGTCTCCAAGCTAGTTTACCAATCTCACAAATTCAAACGTTATGACTGAATCTTTTCCGAGAACACGTTTGCGTCGCAATCGCAAAAGTGCGTGGATCCGCGATTTAACTGCGCAAAACATGCTTTCGCCTAGCGACTTAATTTTACCACTTTTTGTGATTGATGGAAAAAATCGCGAAGAAAAAATTTCGCATTTGTCAGGAGTTTCGCGGCTCTCGATTGATCTGATTGTTAAAAAAGCCAAAGAGGCGAGGGCGCTTGGAATTCCTGCTCTCATGCTCTTTCCGGTGGTTGATCAAAAACTTAAAACTGCCGATGGTCGCGAGGCGACAAATGAAAAAAATTTAATCTGCCGCGCTATTGCCGCGATAAAAAATTCTGTGCCTGAAATCGGTGTCATTGCTGACGTGGCGCTCGATCCTTACACTTCTCACGGACATGACGGAATTGTCGATAAAAGTGGTTATGTTGTTAATGATGATACAGTTGCAATTCTCTGCGAACAAGCTCTGGTGCAGGCGCAAGCAGGTTGCGATATTATCGCGCCTTCCGACATGATGGATGGCAGAATCGGCGTGATTCGTGATGCGCTCGACGATCAAAGTTTTGTTGATGTGTCGATAATGTCTTACGCGGTGAAATATGCTTCGAGCTTCTACGGACCCTTCAGACATGCGGTTGGATCGGCTTCGAATTTAAAATATTCTGACAAAAAAACTTACCAAATGGATTTCAGAAATTCCGACGAAGCGCTGCGCGAAATCGCTTTGGATGTTTCTGAAGGTGCAGATTTAATAATCGTAAAACCCGGAATGCCTTACTTAGACATGGTTTTGCGAGCCTCACAAAATTTCAAACTCCCAATAATTTCTTATCAAGTTAGCGGAGAATATGCGATGCTAAAATTCGCCGCCGAAAAAAATGCCTTCGATTTTGACGCGGCTTTGTTTGAAAGTTTGATGGCGTTTAAAAGAGCGGGAAGTAGCGCTATTATTAGCTATGGCGCGATTGAAGCAGCGAAAAAATTATAATTTTTTCGCGATGCGTAATCCGATGATCAGCGTGATTAAAACCACAAAATAAGCGATGAGTTGCGCGCCGGCTGGTTGGTCGATATAGCCGAAAAAAATGTGCAGAAATTTTCCGAAAACACTTTGTTGTGATAAAATTCCTGAGGCGTCGAAAGCAGGATTAGCAAGGGATGGCACGATTTCAGCGTTGATCCAAAATCCGATTCCACTCGCGGCAATTCCGGCGGAAAGGAAAATTAAAATCCAAGTGGTGACGATGAAAAAATATTTTCCGAAGGCTTTGAGCATGCCTAAATAAAGGGCGCAGCCGATTGCGGCGCCGGATAAAATTCCGATTGCGGCGCCGAAAATAATCTCAGAAATTTCTGTGCCAGAGATGTAGTAGCTGTAGGAGAAAAGCACGATTTCCATGCCTTCGCGAAGTGTCGAAAGCAACACGACGACGGCTAAAATGTAGAGCGGTTTTTTGCCTTCGCGCACTGAATTTCCTAAACGCTTCAACTCGCCAGAGATAGATTTGGCGTGCTTCTGCATCCATAAAACTGTCCAGCCGATCATCACTGAAGCGGCGAGTAAAATCAGTCCGTTGAAAAATTCTTGTCCCATGCCGTTGAGACTTTCGGAAATTTTATCGGTGGAAATTGCTAAAAGCAGAGAGCCGATGAGACCAAGCCCCAGGCCAGTTAGAATCCATTTTGTGCGACCAGGAATTTCTTTGGTTGCAGCGGTTAAAATTCCCAGAATCAGTGAAACTTCGAGAATTTCGCGAAAAACTACGATTGCGATTTGAAGCATTTTTGAGAAAAAAATTGGGTTGTTTATTCGCGCATCAAGACGAATCACGAACTTGTTTCGGGATCTGTTTTTGCAAATCAGAGGTAATTGCCAAAAAAATTACAGGCAGCAAAAACATAAATCGTAAACATAAATCGTAAATACTGATAATTTTTTTAATTTTATTCGAATCAGTTGCAAATTACTCGGCCTTCGGCCTGTGTCATTTGTCGTAAATCGTAAATTTCGTGACACTTTCCCTCTACATCCATTATCCATTCTGCAAATCGAAATGCCCTTACTGCGACTTCAATTCGCACGTTCGCAACGGCATCGATCACGCAGCTTTTTTGCGCGCTTACGAAAAAGAATTGGAATTTTTTTCCAAGAAATTGCGCGGTCGAAAAATCAAAACAATTTTTTTTGGCGGCGGCACGCCATCGCTAATGCCGATTTTTTTGGTGGAAGGAATTTTGAAAAAAATTTCTCAAATTTGGGAAGTTGATGAGAATTGCGAGATTAGTCTGGAGGCAAATCCAACCTCGTTTGAAGCCGCTAAATTCAAGGAGTTGCGCGATATTGGAATTAATAGACTTTCGCTCGGAATTCAGGCTTTGAATGACGAAGATTTGAAATTTTTGGGGCGCGAACATTGCGCAAAAGAGGCGATTTCAACAATCGAAATTGCGGCAAAAATTTTTGATAATTTTTCTTTCGATTTGATTTATGCGAGACCGAAGCAATCGCTAGAGCAGTGGCGCGAAGAGCTTTCGCGCGCAATAAATTTTGGCACAAAACATCTCTCACTTTATCAACTTACCATCGAAAAAGGCACAAAATTTTTTGCAGAATTTCAGCAGAAAAAATTTGTTTTACCGGATGAAAATTTAGCGGCAGAGTTTTATGAAATGACCGACGAGATCACGTCTGATGCCGGTTTTGACGCTTATGAAATTTCGAATTACGCCAAAAAAAATTTCGCCTGCAAACATAATTTGGTTTATTGGCAAGGTGGAGATTATCTCGGAATTGGTGCGGGAGCGCATTCGCGAATTTATCTTGATGATGAGATGCGATCAGCAATTACAATGCTTCACGAACCATTATCTTGGTTAAAAAAAGTTGAAGATCAGGGCGCCGGAATTCAGAAATTAGAAAAAATTTCTCGCGAAGAACTTTGTGAAGAGCTGATTTTAATGGGCTTACGACTGTCAGAAGGAATTTCGAGTCAATTATTTCGGAATCATTTTCAGAAAAATCTGCAAGAAATTTTTGATTATGAAAAGCTGCAAAAGCTTGCCAATCAAGGCCTGATAACGGTTGAGAAAGATTGTGTAAAAATTCTGCCCCAAGCAAGAATTCTGACTAATGCAATTATAGAAAAAATTTGTGCTGCAAAATTGTAATTTTTTGGTCGCGCCACCTTCTACCAAAGAATTTGTTTTTAGGTTTCTCGATGTTTGTGAAAGTTATAAAAAATTGCCCAAGAAAATATTGCACAAGATCCAACAATTAAGGTGATTGGAATCGCTCCGCCATTATGCAATTTGCTTATCAGAAATGAGGTGATTGTGGCGAATAAAAATTGTAAAGTTCCAAGCAGCGCGGAGGCTGATCCGCTGTGAATTGATTGGTTTGCCAAAGCTAGAGCCGTGGTGTTTGGGACAATGGCGCCACAGCAGAATAAGAAAATAAAAAATAGCAAAGTTAATAACCAAAAACCTGGCTCATTAACGCCAGAAACTATCAAAATTATTCCACAGAAAAGCTGTAAAAAGAGAATTTTTTTGAGCAGAATTTCTATGGAAAATTTTCTCAATAGGCGGGCGTTAATTTGTGAAGCTGCGATGAATCCGATGGAATTGATTGAAAAAATTATACCATATTCTCGCGAAGAAAGTCCGAAAAAATCTAGGTAAATGAATGGCGATCCAGTGATGTAGGCGAAAAGCCCGGCCATTACTAGTCCGCCACTTAAAGCGCCGGCGACAAAGCTGCGATCATGCAAAATTCCGAAATATTTTTTGAAAGCGTGAGAGATTTTTTCATCCTTGTTAAAGCCTTTGGTTTCAGGGATTGCCAAGGTTGTTATGACTAAACACAAGACTCCAAAAAAACCAAGAAAGGCAAAAATCATTTTCCAGCCAAACTGTTCGAGAATTATGTTGCCAGCAAGCGGAGCAAGAATTGGCGCCACTCCCATTACTAACATCAAATGCGAAAATGCTTTTCCAGCGTCTTGTGGATGAAAAATATCCCGAATGATGGCGCGCGGAACCACGGTTCCAGCGCAAGCACCCAATGCCTGAAAGAATCGTAAGGCAATTAATTGCTCGATATTTTTGCAAAAATAGCAGCCAATTGAGGCGATAATAAAAAGAAAAAGTCCGAAAAAAAGTGGCGGTTTTTTACCAAAACGATCAATGATTGGCCCGTATAAAATCTGGCCTAAGGCGATTCCGATGAAGTAAGTTGTGAGCGAAAGTTGTACCAAAGATTCCGACGCAGAAAATCCGCGTGCAATTTCTGAAAATGCCGGCAAGTAAATATCGATCGTCAGTGGACCAATTGCCGTCACGCTACCAAGAATTAGAATCAGAAAAATAAATTCTCTTTTGGTTTGTGGCTGAAATTTTGAATGCATGAGAAAATTTCTAAGGGGTGTTTTGTTTTTTCCTGTTGGCTTGGAGTGTTGATTTGCCTGTCTCTAGGTTAATTTATTAGAAATGTTTTTTAGAGAAAGATCTGCCTGACCCAGACTTTAAATACTTTTCAAATTTTATGGTCTTGTCTTCGTTTTTAAATGCACAATAAAATTCTAGTTGCCATGGCCTGAATTTGTTGGCGTGAGAGGATTTGCCAAAATTGTGATCAAGGAGTCTTTGTTTGAGATTTGAGGTGTAGCCGATGTAGGATTTATCGGGGTTATAAATGGATTTTAGGATGTAGGTGTAGTGCATTTCTTAGGGTGATAAGAATTGGTATGAGGTTGTCGGGAGAGCCATCCTTCGCCAATCCGCTTACGCTAAAGCTACAGCGGACATAGGCTACGGCGGGCAGCCTTCGCTCTAACAATCTCCGTCTATCAGTCCAACCCTCCGGGCTGGCCTGCCAGCCGAAGCTCGCAAGAGTGAAGGCTGGTGGAGCTAACGAGATTCGAACTCGTGACCTTTTGCATGCCATGCAAACGCGCTACCAACTGCGCTATAGCCCCGTAGAAAAAATTTTTGGGTTTTTTTGCTTCAGATTTCGGTTTTATCCTAGCCTGCAAAGCTCAATTGCTGGTTGACAGTTTCCGTCCTCTAATCCTAGTTTTTAAGGCGGCGCATCAAACTGACTTTCGTCTAAAATTCAATTTAAATTTCATGTCTAACCAAATCAAAATCACCTTGCCGGATGGTGCTGTTCGCGAATTCGCTCTTGGAATTTCTGGTTTTGAAATTGCGAAATCAATTTCAATTTCTTTGGCGAAGGTTGCGTTGGCGATTCGCGTGAATGGTGAGTTGCGCGACCTTTCGCGCGCTGTTGAATCTGATGCGAAAATTGAAATTATAACTCCAAAATCTGGTGCAGATGCTTTGGAAATTATTCGTCACGATGCGGCTCATCTCATGGCGGAAGCGGTGAAAGAGTTGTTTCCAGAAACTCAAGTGACAATCGGGCCAGCAATTGAAAATGGTTTTTACTACGATTTTTCGCGCAAAACTCCTTTCCATCTCGACGACTTAGCCTTGATCGAAAATAAAATGCGCGAGATTGCGAAGCGAGACGAGAAGCTGGTTCGTGAAATTTGGAAACGTGATGATGCAGTTAAATTTTTCAATTCAATTGGCGAAAAATACAAAGCGGAAATCATCGCTTCAATTCCTGCGAACGAGGATATTTCGCTTTATCGCCAAGGCCAGTTCATCGACCTCTGCCGCGGGCCGCACGCGCCTTCAACTGCTCACGTCAAACATTTCAAATTGATGAAACTTGCCGGCGCTTATTGGCGCGGTGATTCGAAAAATGAAATGTTGCAACGCATTTACGGAACCGCGTGGGAAAGCGAAGAGAGTTTGAAAAATTATCTTCATATGCTTGAAGAAGCGGAAAAAAGAGATCACAGAAAAATTGGCCGCGCGATGGATTTATTTCACATTCAGGAAGAGGCGACCGGCTCAGTGTTTTGGCACCCGCAAGGCTGGATAGTCTATCGTGAAATTGAAAAATATATTCGTGCAAAGCTCGAAAAAAACGGCTATGTTGAAGTAAAAACTCCGCAATTAGTTGATAAGATTTTGTGGGAAAAATCTGGCCACTGGGAAAAATTTCGCGAAAATATGTTTGTTGCTGAAAGCGAAGAAAGGCTTCTTGCAATCAAGCCGATGAACTGTCCGTGCCATGTGCAAATTTTTAACCAAAATCTGAAATCTTATCGCCAATTGCCACTTCGCATGGCGGAATTTGGCTCTTGTCATCGCAATGAATCTTCTGGTTCGCTTCATGGAATTATGCGTGTTCGCGCCTTCACTCAAGATGATGCGCACATTTTTTGCGAAGAGCATCAAATCAATTCTGAGACGATAAATTTTTGCGAATTGCTCAAAGAAGTTTATCGCGATTTTGGTTTTGAAAAAGTTGCGGTGAAATTTTCAACACGTCCAGAAAAGCGCGCCGGATCAGATGAAACCTGGGATCGCGCTGAAGCTGCGCTTGCCGAAGCTGTTAAATCTGCCGAACTTGAATATGAAATTCAGCCAGGTGAGGGCGCATTTTACGGGCCAAAACTCGAATTTCATTTAACTGATGCCATTGGCCGAACTTGGCAATGTGGCACGCTGCAAGTTGATTTTATTTTGCCGGAACGACTTGACGCAAGCTATGTGGCGCAAGATGGCTCTAAGCATCGTCCGGTTATGTTGCATCGCGCAATTCTTGGAACTTTCGAGCGTTTCATTGGAATTTTAATCGAAAATTGCGCCGGAAAATTTCCGCTTTGGCTCGCTCCAACTCAGATGGTTGTTGCAACAATTACCAATGATTCCAACGATTATGCGCGCGAAGTTTTAGAAAAGTTGAAATCGCACGGATTCAGAGCTGAAGCCGATTTAGACGCACAAAAAATTTCCTACAAAATCCGCGAACATTCACTAAAAAAAGTTCCTTACATTCTCGCGGTTGGAAAAAAAGAGGCAGAAAGCGGTGCAGTTTCGGTGAGGAAGTTAGGCGAGGAAAATCAGAATGTGATGGGGCTTGAAGAGTTTATTGAGATGGTGAAAAGGCGGATTCAGGAGAAAAAATAAATCATCACACTTTGTTTAGTTTTATTTGTGATTTATTTCGTGCCATTCTGCCCCTGTATTTACGTTGCTACTGATTCTATCGCTAAAGAGCATTGTTAAATTTATTGCGCAGCAAATTAATAAAACCCGTAGTAAGAATTGTGATTTTTGGTGAAGCGCAAAAGATAAAATCGTGATGATGAAGAGGCCAAAGATTTTTAAATATCCGGTATAATGCATCAACACCGTGTTGCCGAGAAACATGTAAAGTGTAATTAGTGGTAGCAGTGCAAGGCTCATAATCTTGAAAGAGAGAATCAAATTTCGATCATCAATTCGAAAATTTTTTATCGGTGAAGAAATAATTTTTATTAACAGAGAGAAGCTTAAGAAAAGCATTATGACAAATGTCAGCAGACAGAGTGTCGAATAATAATCTTTAAAAATTATCAAAAATAAAAGCGTGCAGAACGCGAGATTTAAAGGCTCGGTTTTGATTTTTAGAAAGCTATAATAGCTGAGAAATAATGTGATTAATGCATAAAAAACAAAGAGAGTTGGTAAAGCCATAATCAATAAAACCAACCCTGTGATGAGGTTGAGTTGCGAAATTGAAGGATAAAGATTTTTAATGAATGACACCAGCGGAACCCATGAAATCACACTCCCAGAATCTGAAAAAGAAGTGCGTCCAAAATGAATTGCGATATATGTTTGCCAGGTCAGAAAAATTAAAATTGGTATTAGTGATGCAACCATCCAGCCTCGACCATATTGATTTCTAAGCTGATTAAAAATTTCTAAGAATTTAATTTTCTCTTTTTTTCTATCTAAAAGAAATCCCAAAACCATCAGAAGAAAAATTACTAAGTATGGAAGTATCATCTGCTCCCTAGCTAGGCATGACAAGCTTGCAGAGATTGCGTAGAAGAAAGTATTTTTTGTGAAAAATGCAATCAACGCCATCAAGAAAAATGCTTCAGAAAATCCATCCGGCATACCGTTATTGATGCTCAGAATATTGCCGACGGAAAATCCCCAAATCATTGCCAGGTAAGGTGATGCACCATGTTGATTAAGAAATTTTGCAAGAAAGAAACAGCCTAAAATTATTGCCGAAAAATTGGCTAAAAAATAAATTGTTGGAGTGACATTTTTTTGTAAGAAAATTTTTGAAAGCAGATTGGCGGTAAGCGGAAGGCCGATGCGTTGATAGCGGTAAGGAGGATTATCGATATTTTGTTTCGTCTCTCGTAAATCGAGCGGATCATTTGCGATCCAAAAATAAAACTGTCCATCCCATCCACAATTTTCTTTGTTGTAAAATGCATCGAATCCTTGGTCGGCGAGATATTGTGGTGGGCCAAACATTTTGCTTGGCAGAAAATGCCAGTTGATATTGCAGTGTAAATTATTGCAGATGTAGAGCCAGAAGCTCAAGAGGAGGGCAATTGCCGTGATTAGTGTTGCGAGTAGGGGGGTGATATTATTTTTGTAGTCTGTTTTTAAGTCCATCTTACTTAAATCCTTTATCAATTTTACCTTTCCTCCTCCACCGCCAAAGCCACGTCCAACATGGTTTGTTCATCAAAAAAATTGCCAATGATTTGAAGGCCTAGCGGTAAGCCGTCTTTGTCGAAACCGGCGGGAACTGACATGGCGGGCAGGCCGGCGAGATTGGCGGGAATTGTGAAGGCGTCGTTCAAATACATTTTTACCGGATCGGTATCTTTTGAGGCGTTAATCGCGAAAGCGGCGTTGGGAGTTGCGGGTGTTAAAATCGCATCAACTTTTTTGAAAGCATCGATGAAGTCTTGGCGCACTAGGTTGCGCACTCTTTGCGCCTTTTTGTAATAGGCGTCGAAAAATCCAGCGGAGAGCACGTAAGTTCCAGTTAAAATTCTTCTTTGCACTTCGGCGCCAAAACCTTGCGCGCGGGTTTTTTCGTACATTTCTTCGAGCGATAAATTTTCGCCTTCGGCGCGAAATCCATATCTCACGCCGTCAAATCTGGCAAGGTTTGAGGAGCATTCGGCGGATGCTAAAACGTAGTAAATCGCTGGCGCATATTTGGTGTGAGGAAGAGAAATTTCCACCAACTCAGCACCGCGTTTTTGCAAAATTTCTTTGCCTTTGGCCCAGAGTTCGTCGATCTCCGCAGGCATTCCGTCAATGTGATATTCCTTAGCGATGCCGATTTTTTTGCCTTTTAAATCTGAGTTGAGAAGCCTGTCAAATTGAGGCACGGCGAGGTCTAGTGAGGTTGAATCTTTTGCATCAAATCCAGAAATCACGCGCTGCAAAAGTGCTGCATCAAACACATCTTTGGCAAAAATTCCTGCCTGATCGAGAGAGCTGGCGAAGGCAATCATGCCGTAGCGCGAACAGCGTCCGTAAGTCGGTTTGATGCCGACAGTGTTGGTGAAAGACGCGGGTTGACGAATTGATCCTCCAGTGTCTGAACCAGTTGCGCCAGCGCAGAGATTGGCCGCGACCGCAGCAGCAGAGCCTCCAGAACTTCCGCCTGGAACTAAATTTTCGTCAGAATTTTTCTTTTTGTAAGGGTTGATCGCTGGTCCGAAATGGCTGGTGGTGTTTGACGAACCCATTGCAAATTCATCCATGTTAGTCTTGCCGAGCATTACCGCGCCCGCATCGAGAAGCTTTTGTGTGACAGTTGATTCGTAAGTCGGCACAAAATTTGCCAGCATTTTTGAGGCGGAAGTTGTGCGTACATTTTTGGTGCAAAAAAGATCTTTAATGCCGAGCGGAATTCCTTCTAAATCACCCATTTTTCCTGCCGCAATTTTCTCGTCAGATTTTTTTGCTTGCGCCAAAGCAAGATCAAAAGTTTCGGTGATGAAAGCATTTAAATGGCGATTTGCTTCAATGTTTTTGATGTAAGCCGAAGTTAATTCAACGCTGGAAAATTTTTTTGTTTTCAAGCCGTCAAGACTTTGACGGATCGTGAGTTTCGTAAGGTCGATCATTTTAAAAATAGAAGAATGTTAGAGTTATTTCTGTTCCGTTATTGATTTTGGATTTGATCTCAAATTTACCTTTCTGAGTCTCAACCAAATATTTGGTTAAAGCTAGCCCAAGGCCGAATGAATCGATCTTATCACAATTTTTATTTTCGATATTGTTATATTTTTCGGTGGATTTTTTTACCTGCTCTTCGGTCATGCCAAAGCCGTTATCTTTAATTGAGATTTGCAATTTCTTGCTGCCGTCAAACTCAATCATTGATTTTGCGCTGATTAAAACCTCGGTGTTTTCCGGACTATATTTGAGGGAATTGGAAATCAAATTCACCAAAACTTGCTTCATGCGAACTGGATCTAAAGCAATATTTTCAAGGTCTGGCTGAATATTGGTTTTGATTAAAATGCGTCGACGATGAGCAAAATTATGGGTGATTTTGAGTGATCTTTTGATGATGTCGGCAATGTCAATTTTTTGTGACAAATTAACCGAAAATTCTCCGGATTGCGCGCGATTTACGTCAACTAAATCATTGACGAATTGCATTAAATCAGAGCTGCAGCTTTCAATGTCGGTGGCAAATTCTTTGTATTTTTCGGGATAGTCTTTGATTGGACCTTCGCTTTCTTCGCTAATAAAATTCGCAAAAGAAGTAATCGCCGCCAAAGGATTTCGTAGTTCGTGAGAAACCGAAGCAAGAAACTCGGTTTTGTTGGAATTTTCCTGCGAAATTTTTTTGTTAGCCCCCTCCAGTTTATGAATCAGAAATTGCTCCCTTTCAAAACTTTCTTTGACGAGTTGTAGAGTGTTGTAAAGGTTCGCGAGCTCTTTGCTTTCAGGCTTTGGCATCGTTGCAGAAAAATCGCGTTTTGAAATTTTTAAGGCAAAATCAGAAAGAGAGGAAACCGGCTGTACGATTTTTTGGTAAATTTGTTTGAACAAAATAATGCAGGCAAAGGCAATTGAGAGAATCAGAAAAAATTGCTTAAAAAGGATATTGAGCAGCTGCTGGTAAGATTTTTCCTCGTTATGAAATACTATGATTTTGAAGGGATATTCATGCATTTTATGGAGAAGTGCAAAAGGCGTTTTTTTGGTAAAAAGATTTTGAGTAGAGAGGAATTTTTTTTCGGACAATTTGTCGTTAAGGCTTGTCAGCGTAAGAGCTTCTTGCACTAAGGGTAAATTTTTATTATCAAAATTACTCGAGGTGAGAATGATTTCCTTGTCGTTTAAAAAGGCGAAACTGATGGTTTCATTTCCCACAATATTTTCGAGTTTTGCTGAAATTCTTTCGATATCTAACCCGAAAACCAGAGTTCCGAGATAAGATTCATTATCCGATAAAACCGCTGCGCCAGCTGGAATTATCAGGCGTTGCGACAAAGCGCCTTTCACCGGTTTTCCAAAAACTAATTTACCGTGATTTTTGACGGCAAGCGGCAAGTAGTCGCGACTTGAGAGGTCTATTGGTCTTGTCAAAACTCCGGCGGCTCCATCGACCGTTAATTTGTCGTAATTATTGATCCAAGAAAAGGCGTTCCATGTAATCGCGCTGTCAATTTGGTTGTTGATGTTGGTGACAAAAGTAGCGAGTAATTTGGCAATTCTTTGTTCGTTAGTGCCAACAAGTTTGATTTGGTTGGCGGCGTAGTAGATTTGATATTTTACGTAATCGATGTTGGAGGCGGTGATTTTTTCTATTTGTTCTGCTGCGGCAATTACCTTGTTTTCAATGTTTTTTTCTTCGCTATCGAGAGAGAATTTGATGAATAAAAATCCGGTAATCACTATGCCAATAATGGCAATTCTGTAGACGATTACGAAGTCGGTGGTTAGTGATGGAATGAGATTTGCAAAAAGATTTTTTTTCATTTGATGCAATTATGATCTTTGATGTTCGCTAGATGATCCTGCTAATTGAGATGCTTGTGGCGTTGGCTTGAGGCTCGACGAAGGCAATCCCGACTCTATGTTTATGTTATTTTCTTTGATCCATTCTTGTAGTTTTTGTAATGGTTTATGGAACGAGATGTGGCAAGTTTCATCCAAGTTATAGTGTATGCGATCGTCATCCGATCCTTTGAAATAACTCAATATTCCCAGCATCGATTCTCTAAAGTTATCTATGTGAGGAGATTGCGCATTTTTTTTTCTAAATTGAATGCGGAAGGTTCCGCGCTCACTGTTGAAAACGGTGATGTTGTAATTTGTGCGTAAATTTTTCAGGTGCTCTATAAAAAATTCATTCGAGCTGGGTTTTTCATCGTCAGAAACATCGTAGGATAGGCGCGACGATGTAGCTTGGGTGCCTAGTAAGTGGATCCTTTTTGCTCTGCTAAGTCTGCTGTCATTGGTTCTTTCCTCGTCATCGCTGCTGTGAGATGATGAGCTACGCTGAGACGTAATTCTTTTTAAAGCCCCAAGTTTTTGCACGGTGAGAGCTACTGGATCAAGGAAGCGATTTTCTGATAGCTCCATTTCGGTAAATGGTAGAGGCAATTCTGTGCAGGCTAGTACTACCTCAGCTCCCGGATGATTTTTTCTGATTTCTTGCGTGACCGACAGGATTTTCTTTTTTGCACCATCAAGATCTCCGCTCTTAACCTCGAAAATAGCCTGATTGATGATGGCTTGCTGTTCTGGCGAAGGCAGGATGAAATCTGGGCAGTTAGGGTATTTTGATTTTCTAAGACGTTCGTAAGTTCCAACTGATTTAGCGCCAACTCCTGTTGTGGTATTTGTTCCAAGAAGAATTGTTGGTTCAAGCTTTTGCTGCATTGCCTCCAGAACTCCGGTTCTAATATCAAATATATTCAATTTTGATTCAAATTCTTCGAGGCGCTTATGAGCGGTATTGCAGGGTATAATCGTATCTCCTGTTAGTAGTTTTTTTAGAAATTTTGAAGCATGCTTGTAATAGTGAACATAGTCAGGACCTTCTCCCATTTCATGTTTTAATTTCCCTGGAGCTTGATTGACGCTCCAATGTATAAAGGACAATCCTTCCCTAGCTAGTTTTTTGGAGGCTTCGGCACTTGCCAAAGGTCCAGCGCCACCGATAACTCCGATAAATTTTCCACAAAGTGGAGATTGGGGAGCGGTAAAAAGAGGGTAGGATCCGTGAGAAGCTCGAAAATCCATGCGCGCTTGTCTTTCTCTGGCGTCTAGATCGAGCTTGCTTTCGTAGTCGGGGAATTGCGCAGAGCGGTTTTGACTTCTTCTCGGCTTCAACCCACTTTCCGCACGACTCATGATGGAATCGATAATTTGTTGTGCCAAGAGCTTGAAAGCGGCATCGGATTCATTCTCTAGAGCCATTGGAACAACCGACAATTCTTTGGAGAATCTTCGCATTATTTCCGTGTCGCCAGGAGTTGAAGCGATAGCGAGAATATCGCATCCAAAGTCAGAGCATAATTTTGCCTGATCCCAGAGATAGTTTATGTCGAGCGTTGTAGAGCCTATAGCAAGAATTTCTGGATGTTTTTGATCTTCATCGAATCCAACAGAGTTTCCGTATTTGACGATTTCTTCATTGAGCTTCGCCACGCTTTGAGGACTCATTCCAATTATTCCAATGGTGAATTGAGAAGCTTCGTACGCCGGAGTTGTTTTTGGCGCTGAGTCTGTTTGTGGTTTTGTCATAATTAATTCGACGCTTCTTTGATTAACTTCAGAAGTTCATCCGTGCTTAGCAATTCACTTGTAAGCAGTCCGTTCTTGGCTCTAGGGCCGTAAACTGCATTGAATGGAATGGCGAAGCGATTGTGTTTGTGGAGGAATTTCATGATTTCTTCGTTTGGCTTAGTGATGTCGCCGCGCATGCCGATGATTTCGCCGCGTTTTAATCTTACTAAAATTTCTTCATTCTGAAGTACACGAATTTTGTTAAATTTGCAGGTAATGCACCAATCAGCGGTCACATCAACCACAACAGTTTTTCCACTGGCAACAAGTTGATAGAGTTCAACCTCGTCAAAGCCTCTCCACAAAGATTCCTGCGAGGAAATTTTATTTTTTTCGGAGTTTTGGAAATCAAGTGGCAAAGTAAAGCTGAAGCCAATTATCGCTGTTAACGTGATAATGCGTAGCGCAATATTCTTGATGCGAAAACAGCCGAAAATTCCCACGCAAAAAATCGCCATCATGAAGGAGCCAAGTGCACCAATATTGTCGGATAAAACGTAAATCAGCCAGATGATTGTAGCGGCTAGAAAGCCCGCCATTAGCTGCTTAGTCTTTTCCATCCACATTCCTGGTTTTGGTAAAAATTTTACTAATTCCGGCGAGATTAGCAGCGCGATGTAGGGCGAAGCAAAGCCAATTCCGATCGCAGAAAAGACCAATAAAATCGTGAAAAAATCTTTGACGAGAGCAAATGAAATTGCTGAGCCAAGAAATGGTGCAGAGCATGGCGTGGCAAGTAATACGGCCAATATTCCCGAAAGAAAATTTGGAACAAAAATATTTTTTTTATTTTCACCATCGATGATTTTTTTATTGAGAATTGTTGCCCAAATTTGACTGAAAGAAATCTCAAAAATTCCAAATAAATTCAAAGTGAAGAAGGCCAAAATTATGACTAAAAAAATCAGGAAATAAGGGTTCTGAAATTGCAATCCCCAGCCCAGAGAATTTCCTGTCGCGCTGATTATAGTTGCTAAAAATGCAAAAATTACGAAGCAAAATAAGATGCCTAAAATTGTTGATAGAAAGGCGAAACGAATCTTTGAAATCGAGGCTTCGGAGTGATTGATTACCGAAATTAATTTGATGGATAAAACCGGCAAAACGCACGGCATGATGTTTAAAATTGCGCCACCGATGATGGCAAAGAGTAGGGCGTAGAATAGTCCTAAATTACTTACGCTTAGTGAGTTTGAAGTCTGAGTTATTTCTTCAGAGGGAGATTTTTGAATTTCTGCTAAAATTTTTTCATCAATTTCGGTGGGAATTTTAAGCAAGAAATTTTCATTTGCTGGAATGCAAATATCTTTACAAAGGCCGTAATCTAGCTTGAGAGTAAGCTCAACCGACTCATCAGAGTTTTGAAAATCTATATCAAGAGGAATGATTATTTCATCTTCGTAATAGGAATATTGCAGCGATTCTGCGCCAATTTTTTCTGTGCCGATTTTTGCTTGCGGCCAGTTTATTTCATGTTTGACATAGTTCTTTGAGCCACTGAAATCAAAGCTCGGCGGTAGTCCGATTCCGCCAGAATCATTGCCATAAATTTTCCATCCCGAAGCCAATTTGAAATGAATTGCGGCAACTAATTTTTTCTCGCCGTTTTTTTCGTAGAAGCTGCCAACTAATCGAGTTTGTGCAGCACCGCTTTGGTTTTGCTTCCAGTCACTTGTGGCTGCGAAGGATGAGTTGGCACAAAGAAAACCGGCAATAAAAGTTGCAAAAATTAGTCGCATTTGCTGTTGAAAAACTTGGTTTTGAAAATAGTTTGCGCCGCGTTTTTTCTTCGATTTGCCAGCAATTTTCAACTCTTTGTTTT
>CAYUSO010000010.1:0-59019 GCA_964447395.1 uncultured Rhizobium sp. | reverse complement strand
TGCCAGAAGCGGTTTGCGTGACTTGCGTGTTTGTGGTTCCGTCGGGAGTAATTGGCAGTGCTGATGCAGAAGCGGTGCTTACGAAGATGAATTGCTCTAATACCAAAGAGATGATGGCAAGTTGTGCCAGGAAGTTTTTGGCAAAGCACAAAAGACTTCTGGGTAGAAAATTATTGAGAGACGGCATTTTACCGGAGTGTTTGAGTATTTGAAAAGTTTTTAGCACAACTTCTGCGAAGGAATTGGTGGTGTTATCGGTGGTGTTTGGTGGTGAAATTATCGACAAGACATTTTCTTCGGATAATCAGATTCGTAAAAAAAGAGGCAAGTGAATTGTCCAATTTTATGGAAAATTGATTTTGCCCGCAGGATTATTTTTCTGACCATCATTGTTATTGTCTTCCATAAAGCTCCCAAAAGTTAATGTTAAAAACGCTGCGAAGCCTTTGTAATCAAGGCTTCAAGAGCTATCATTAACTATGCGGAAGTGTTCTAGCAAGTTGAAAGAAAAAGAAAAAAACAGCAGAGACCGATTTAGAGAAAGAAAATTGGCGGGGCAGATGATACAGTCTGCGAACTTTTTTTGTAGTTTTTGGAGTGGCTGCTGGCGCGGGCTGAGAGGCAATTTCATTTACACCGAAAAGTTCACAATCTCTCAAGTGGTGGGCGGGTGAATGGAGTTCGAAATACGCAGACCATTGATTTTACTAACTACACCGTGAGTTCGCAATTATTCACAAAAAACTTATAGGCAGCACTTCTTATATTTTTTGCCACTATTGCAAGGACATGGATCATTTCTGCCGACTGATCCAGTCTTTGAAGTTACTATAGATTTTATCACTCGATCCATTTCATCAGATCTTTTCCATTCATAATTTAAACCTATCGCAAATCTCCATTTTGCCTTATTTGGATCAATGCAGATACCAAACCACTCAGCTGCTTTTTGAATATATTTTCGTCTCTTACAATGTTCTCTAAGGATATCTAAAGAGTCCCCATCTGATGAATGATTGCAGTGAATTGTTACTCCACCCCATCCATCTCCACCGATTGAAAAATCATGATTTTTCCCATCTTTTTTAGTCGAATCAATTATAGTTCTAACGCCATCATTTATTTGATTTATCGTTTCTTCACTAAGGGATAAAAACACAAACCCCAAATCTATTAAACCTTGGTTCTCCGTATGCTCTATTTGAGATATAAAATTCCCCACAAAGGTTTCTTTGAGCACTGTTAGGATTCCATTGATGGTATTTTTTCCATCTATCTCTCCCCTCCGAACACTCATCGCAATATCTAGATCCGCACCAATATCGTCGTCTACAAGCATCATGGTATATTCATCGCTTATCCATAAATTCTTTTTTAGATGATATGAAAGAATCGTTAGCTCATGGGATGCCATAACTTTATCGGCATACAAAGCTCTTCTGTTTACATAGCTTAAAAAATATAATGGTGTTTGAAGCATTTCCGTAACTGCATCCAACATAAAAACATCAATTACCAACGGCGGTAAGATTTTATCGTTTTGTTCATACTGCAAAAGATTGCGGGACTGAAAGCTCAAGGCGGGATAGTGCTCAGAAGTTACACAGAATATGTAGACTTCTTTGAAGATGCGAGAATTCAAAACATTATTGCCGTTCCTATCTCGGAAATTGTAACTCTCATTTTCTAATAGCTTTGCACAAGAGAGTCCCTGGTCATAAGAATCTTGAATAGATTTTTTAAAATCTTCTTTGAGGCAATTATCATTTCCCTTACGCGATTCAATCGTCAGCTTTTTTGATTTAGCTTGAAGGACGATTGCTCTATCAGCAAAAACTACCAGTGTATCGATTTCTCCAGCCTTATTTTTACCGTCGTAAACATCAATATTTGAGAAAACATTTTTAGCTCCAAAAACTAGCCCCAGTCTTTCTTCTGCAAATTCTTCAACAAAATCTCCTCTATTTTTCAGAGCCTGATTTTTGTAAACATCATCTTTAATGGTCCAAAAGAACGGGGTTTCATAAAATGCTTCTGCCAAGCTATAGGGTTGAAATAGTAAGTATTTATCATCACCCGTTTTGATTAGTGGGTATGCATTAATGATATTAAAATCACTAAGGGAGCAGAATTCTTTATTTTTATCTTCAAGAGGTGTGGCAAAGGAGCTTAATATGCTTCTTATAGTCCCTATTTCTGTATCAATAATGTTTGAAAGGTCTTGAACAGAGAACTCAAAACCTGGTAGTATAGTCCACTCTTCTGGCTTTGTGTTAGACAGTTTCTTTAGCTCTATGAGCAATTTCTCATTCTGAAATTTGCCGATGCATGTAATAACTTTGTGAGCATCAGCAACTGAATATCCCTTGTTCTGCAAAAACCAGCTATCGTCTTTGGAATATCTCTTTAGAGCTAAGTCGCGATACTGAAAAATGTACGCAGATTCTCCGCTATAAAATATTGGCTCTCTTAGATTTTTAGCTTCTTGAAAAGGATTAGTTTTATCTTGAACAGCTTTTTTGAAATCAAAATCAGTAAACATCGACTGATGAATTTCCTTGAGAAGCCTCTCTGCTTCTTGTCCCATTAGATGCAATTCATTTAAACTCGGTAGGGTAAAAACAATTTCTTTTTTAAGCATCAGACCAACCAAGGTCGTCAATTCAGTTCTGATCAGTCGCTCTTTTGAAAATAAGCGAGCCATGTCTTTGGCTTCCATCTCATCTTTGTAACCAACCACTGTATCGCGAAAACATAGGGTGGCAATAACATGAATAAAACCAGGCTTCACGCAGAGCCCTAAGAGCTCTTGAAAGATTTCATTTTCTGTGCGTGAACTTGGTTTTTGCAGCATAAGTTTAATTTGGTTTTATTGATCCGTCGGCTTTGATAAAATCAGCACGCTTTGCGACAATATTCTCGTATTCGCTACTCGCTTCCGAAATGATCCCAGCAAAGTGGTAGCTGGCAATAAAGCTCTTTGTTTCAAACCAACTAACAACCGGTCCTCCACTAATACCACCAAGATCGTAATTCATTGGTAGTTCTTTTATGTCTTTCATAGGTACTCCAAACTCCCTTTCGATCAGAAAAGTAATTTGATCATCGCTGACCGTTCGCGCTATTCCTATTGCTGCAAAAGTTCCAAAATTACAAACGCGTCTTTGCTCCTCTAATCTTTCCTGGCCCGGATAACCACCCAACATAATACTGCGACCTTCTTGTGGTACTCTTGGTGGCCACGGTAACGGAACAATTCCTTGGTTTAAAGTATGTGGTTCTAAGCTAATCGTTGCCAAATCTAATTTATCACAAACCGCTATTATTCTTTTTCGTAAATCTGGAATCAGCTCTTCTCCGATCTGTAATTTTAGATTTAAGTTTTCTGATTGAGAAAAATATGAATTTACAATGTGAGCTGCTGTAACTCCCAGTAGCTTCTCCGGTGTTTTAACTATGGTAACAGTTCCGTTGTTTAAGATTGAGGAGTTTTGCTTATTCTCGTACCAAAATATAGGAGTGCAGCAGCGCTGGAGTATCTGGCGATATTCCTTTCCCAAGTCGCCACCAACTAGTTCTCTTGCCTTCTTTTCGTCAATTGGATGTCCAATTGGAGGAAGCCATTTATTCATTTAGTTTCTCCTAAATTTTAGTTAAAAACGTCCCCGTCATTCTTCTGAATTTTCTTACTCTTTCAATAATTTTTTATTCGGTTCAGCGTTGTATTCGCTGGAGCATTACGTTCACCGAGAGTTCGCAGAAAATCATCTGCCCACCCATTTTACAAAGTTCGAAGAAAATCCCACGGAGCCAGTATTTCTCGATATACACCGTTTTCTCCAAGGTGAACGTGAACGGGAGAAAGTGAGACAAAATTGCCAAAATATTACAAATTTTTGGTCAAATTTTGACGATGAAGGTGAACGTGAAATGAGGGTCGAAAATGCTGCAGAAGAGCGCCATTACAGGCGGCACGAGGGGAGATAAAAAATCAGGGGAAACTTAGCAGAGACCAAGTTCGCTAAAAAATGCTTGGCGGGGCAGATGATGCAATTTGCGAACCATTCTCCAATCTTGAAAACCTTTGATTTTGTTGGCCTCTCATCCGTACCGAAAAGTTAGAGAAAAATCATCTGGGGTCGGTTGATATAACATGCGAACTTTTTAGTGCTGTTTTTGAAAATGCTCTGGAGCCTTGCTGTAGATGGTGCTACACCGAATTTAAAAATTTTCTTCATCCGTACCTTGAAAAAGCGAAGGTAAACACTAGATATTGTGTAGTTTTTGTAAATTGCTCACTATATCTTGTTATGCAGATTGATGAATTTAACCTGTTTCTGGTGGGCTGATATATGGGCGGCATAGATACACATAAATCATTATCAATTATTTATTAGAGAAAAAAAATGACTAGAAATGGAAATTACACCGCCTTTTACGTTGCTGAACCTTTTAATTCCAGCGCATTAGGTGCTCATGCAACGAAGGATTTTGTTTATTACAACATGCTGCGAGCTTGGAAAGGAGCTGACTCTTCATTTCCTTTTAATGATTCGCACGATAAAACGTATAACGTCCGCGACAGTAGCGATTGGGAATCAACGCTAAAACCAAGACTACAAGCGCGCCTTAGACTTTCAAAAAATCTAATACTTTTTCTTAGCTCCAATACAACAAATTCCAGAGCGCTCCGAGAAGAAATTGATTATGGAATTAATAACCAAGGATTACCAGTCATCGTGATCTATCCTGAGTATGACACTAAGGCAAGTCTCTTAACCGATGGATCATTAAGTTCATCTGTAAAAAAACTTTGGGATAAACTCCCTATCTTCAGAGACTCGATGAATAGCGTGCCAACACTTCATATTCCTTTAAGCAAAAGTCTTATTAAGCAGTCTTTAAAAAATGAGAAATTCATGTTGGCAACAAAAACAAATCCCGACATCTTTCGATACAACCTATAATTAGCTAACAATCTAATGACAAAAGTAAGATTTTTTGATAGAAGAGTAATAGAAAATTTTATCAAGATTGTCTCTGTAGTAAGTACAACATTATCCTTAGTAGTACTTTTTATTGATATACCGAAGGAGTGTAAAAATGTTTATGGATGGATCTTTCTTTTATCTTTACTTTTAATCTATTCGGCAATTTGGGTGTGGTCCAATCTTCTTACCAAGATTGATATCAATGTTGAAGGAAGTGATGTTACGATTAAAGTTGGTGATATATTTCAACAACCAGGGTTAAAAGTAATCGCTTTTAACGAGTACTTTGATACACAAGTAGATAACAAAATTATTGCTGCAAATTCTCTGAATGGCATCTTCATTAAAAAATACCTTGATGTACCAGTCTTAAATCTGGACCAGTATATCAAAAATTATACCTTTGAATCTAGTGAAATTCTAGGTCCTAACTCTGCTAGAACTATAGGAAAGAAAGAGCGTTATCAGCTAGGAACTATTTGTGTATATAAAGACTTCCTTATGACTGCATTTTCTAAATTTGATGATAACAACAAAGCGACGCTTACGATGCCAGAATATTTGGGATTCCTAATAAATTTCTGGGACAAGGTTAATAATATATATGGGCAGCAGAGTGTATCTACCACGATCTTTGGATCTGGCATTACACGCATCAAAGGGCATAAAAACATCAGCGATGAAGATCTTTTGAAGATAATGTTATGGACATTCCGTATTAGCGAAATGCGCTTTAAGCATCCCGCAAGGCTTACAATTTTGATTCATAATGACAAGATCAAGAAGATCAATCTTCTGGATATCAAATCTGCGAGAAATGGAGTGTAGAATAGCAAGGCCGAGGTGATTAATTTATTTAAAAGCTGAGTGATGAATGTGAAAAATATAAATATCCTTGGTCAAAAATGTGATGTGGCCATTTTGCAAAAAAATGAGCAAGAGTTGGATATCTGCATCTCTGAGTGTAAAAGATTTCTACAGAAGAAGGATCTAAAAGACGAGCTTAAGAAATACCTAAACTATTGGCTTGGTAATTTACTTTCATGTAAATCGTCCATCAATTTAGAAAAAATTCAGGATTGGAAAAATCGTAAATTTCCAACTCACTTGGTTGAGTGCATAAACTATCAGAGAAAAGCGTTTTACTTAGATATAAAATCACCTTTGCACAATGAAGTTAAGACAAATTTAGCTAATGAATTGGAAAGATTTAATAGGGTGGTCGAAGCGATTGATTTATGGAATTGTGATTTTTCTTTAAAGGGCGATACACCTTTTGTTTCCAGCTATCATAAAGGTTTCGCGTTATTGAAATTATCAAAATATATAAACGATCTTTGGCATGCACAACGCTACGAGTTTGAAGCGTATAAGATATTTAAAAAATTGTCGCTAAATATAGATAAATCGACTCACCAACAATTGGTAAAAAGCTTCAAGAGCAATAAGAGAATTAAGCATTTTCTGAAATGGGGAGATGTAGCTTATAAAGCAAAAAAGAATCTCGAAGAGAGAGTGGATATAGAGATTTACTCGGAAGAAGAAAGAAAATATAGAGAATGGTGTTTAAATAATAAGTTGTTTTTGAACCATTTAAATGACCTCACTACCTCAATAATTGCCAACCAAGATATTGTTCAGTTTCCAACTCATTCAACAAAGCCTACAAGAATTCCATATTTTTCAGCGGCTTTTTCCGCGATAAAAAGAGAATATTGTTTTGCTCGTTTTATGGCCTTTGAAGCAGTTAATGAAATTCATCCATCTTATGAAAATAAGAAGTTGTACCTAACAGATACTTTGGATTGGGTGCGATATGAAGGCCACATTGAAAAATTAAAAACTTCTCTTCGTTTAGCATTTAGTGTTTTGGATAGTTTGGCAAATTTGATGTATCATTATTTTTTGAATAAAGAGCCAGCGGAAAATGTAGAATTTACAGGAAAGTTTATCAGAAAAAACTTTAGCAGTTTTGATAACAAATTTATTAACTCTTTATACTGGCTGGCTACTGATTTGAGAGGTAATGATAAAGACGGAAGAGCACCTAATCCAGATGGAAAGATGATAAGACAAGTGAGAAATGCTATAGAGCATAATTGGTTAAGAGTTTCTGATCGAAAGGAAGAAAAAAGAGAAAAAGATGATTTTGCAAATTTTGTTATTACCAGTGATGAGCTTAAGGATATTACTTTAAAAACTTTTAAGTTTGTTCGTAGTGCTATTTTGTATTTTGTTTTAGCAGTAAAAGTGAATGAAGATTCCAAAAAAGATGATCCAAATAAAATTACAATCTCACAGCAAACACCAATGTATGACGAAGATTTAATTTATTAACTGTAATAAATCTCCAAATCTCCGTTTCACGTACACCGAATTTTAATCAGCAAAATCAAGGCTTTGCAAACTTCATCTACAAAAAATTCTCCGATTTTCTAAACTTTTCATAATCTCTCAGTAAATCTCTCCGCGCAAATCCTATTAAAAAAGTTCGCAGGTTATATCAACCGAACAGGCAAGTGATTACGAAATTCGCGGTAAACATGATTGCGTCTATGCTAGAGCTGTCAGGGGTATCCCTACTGAGAGTTCGAACCTCATCTGGGTCGAAAAATGCAAAAGTGGCTTGAAGCCTTATGGCTGTAAGAGTGAGAGGCTAAAAAATTATGGCGGAGCGGATGTCCGTGATTGCGAACCTCTCTCCGAATTTTTAGCGATGTTTAGAGCCTTTATTTACAAGGTCTTGGAAGATTACGGGGCTACACTTAAAAGTTTGCGATTCGTTTTCCGCTGGGAGCGGATGGGAGTGATGACAAACTTTTAATATATCGAATACGTCTCTCATCAAGCGCAATTCCTCAAGAATTAAGTTGATTCTTTTCTGAACAATCTCACATTACTTCACACTTACTCACATTTAAGCTTTGAGGTAAAATGGATTGGAAAAAATTTAGATTAACCGGGCGATTAGAATTAAAATCAGAAATTGTTGAAGAAGTTTATTCACTGATTTCACAGATAGATGCAGTCAATGGCAGCTTCGTCATTACGAATAAAATTTTGCCGCAAACCATCGATCGACTGACAACTTCCGTTATCATCACTTCAACTGGCGCTTCGAATCGTATTGAGGGAAACAAACTTTCCGATACAGAAGTTGAGAAGCTCTACAGAAATCTTCGCATCAAAAAATTTAAGACTCGCGATGAGCAGGAAGTTGCTGGATATCTGGAATGCCTAGAAACGGTTTTTGAAAATTACGACGACATCAAGCTCACCGAGTCATGGATCTTAGGGCTTCACGACCAAATGCTGCAACACAGCGAGAAGGATTTACGACACAAAGGACAATACAAATTCGGTTCCAATCTAGTTGAGGCTAAGGATAAAAGCGGAAAACTTGTTGGTGTGATTTTTGATCCAACCCCGCCACATTTGGTTAAAAAGGAAATGCAGGAGTTAATCGAATGGTTTACGGTCTCACTCAAAGAAAAGAAAAAACACCCACTAATCCTCATCGCCAATTTCATTTTTGAATATCTAGCGATTCACCCATTTCAAGACAGCAATGGTCGAACCAGCAGACTTCTAACTAACCTCCTTCTGTTAAAATTCGGCTACAACTTCACCTCAATCGTTTCTCACGAAAAGCTAATCGAGTCCAAAAAAGCTGATTATTACCTCGCCCTAAACAAAACTCAAAAGACTTGGAAGAGTAAGAAAGAAGATGTTTCTGAGTGGCTGATTTTCTTCCTAAAAATCATCAACGGACAAGCGCAACAAGCCCTAAAAATCCTACAAGGCGAAACTGTCGAACATCTTCTTTCCGAAAAACAATTGGCATTATGGCAATGGGCGCAAAACCTTCCAACCAAGCAATTCGCAAGAAAAAATGCGATTGAAGAAACTGGTTTTCCAGCAAGAACTGCTGAAGCTATCATCAAAAAACTACTCGATATGAAAAGGCTGACGAGGGTTGGGGAAGGACGCGGCGTGAGGTATAAATTAATTATTTCTAGTATTCGAGCGTAAGTTAGATCGCTTACAAAGTGTCGTAATTATCAAAATCATATGCTGGGTTTTTTATTTTTTATAGTAGCTCTTCTGTACGCTAGCGTAGGGTTTGGCGGCGGCTCATCTTATCTTGCCCTCCTACTGTTGTGGCAAGTGTCATATGCCTCAATTCCAATCATAGCGCTACTTTGCAATATTATCGTCGTTTCAGGCAATAGTGTTAATTACCTACGAAATGGCTATTTGAGGTCCAAGCTATTTTTGCCACTCGCGATTAGTTCAATTCCATTTTCTTACATTGGAGGAGGCTTGGAGATAGAAAAAAACCTGTTTGTTAAGGTGTTGTTTTTTGCGCTAACCTTATCGGGAATCAGGCTTTTAGTTAATTACCGACGCTATGAAGAATGCTCCAGTAACTACAGAGAAATGCCGTTATGGCTAAGCTTGGTGATAGGATCCATACTTGGCTTACTTGCCGGAATTACAGGGATTGGTGGAGGAATTTTTTTATCTCCGATATTGTATTATTTTATGGCTGGAAGCCCAAAAGAAATATCGGCTACGTCTTCCGTGTTTATCCTGATAAATTCTATCTCCGGTCTATTGGGACAAATCAGCAAGGGCGGGTTTAGCGAGATTGTTATTAGTTACTGGTATCTTCCTCTACTAGCCTTGATAGGAGGACAAATAGGAAATTTATCGGCAATAAAATTTATTCCAGCACGGATTGTGACGATAATGACATCGCTCTTAATTTTGTTCGTCGCAGCAAATTTAGCTTTCAAAATATGGGGATAGATTCAGTCTCCCTATCGCGATCCAGACTAAACAACTAATCAATATTTTAATATCATGACCGGGAACAGCTCAAACAGATTCGCCTTATTTAACTTGGGATTCCGCCCTTTCTTTCTAGGGGCTAGCATCTTCTCAATAATCTCGATCTCGCTGTGGTCGCTGATTTATCTGTTTCAAATATCTCCAGCAATTGAACTGGTTTCAGACTCGCAGTGGCATGCTCACGAAATGATCTATGGCTACGGACTAGCACTAATTGCTGGCTTCCTACTTACTGCAATAAAAAACTGGACTGGCATTCAAACCGCTCACGGCAGGCCACTAATGCTCATCTTCGCTGCTTGGGTAACGGCACGTTTACTATTTTTATTTGGCACTTCTTATCTCGGTATCGCCGGAATTTTTGATGGTCTCTTCATCCTTCTACTGATTATCTTCGCGGCCCACCCGATTGTTAAAGCAAGGCAGTGGAAGCAAAGCTTTATCCTTCTCAAGTTACTCTTACTTGCCATTGGCAATGGTTTATTCTATCTCGGAGCTTTAGAAATCGTGAAGGATGGCATCTCCCTTGGGCTCTACGGCGGCCTATATTTAATCATCGCCATAATTCTAACTATCGGCAGAAGAGTAATGCCATTCTTCATCGAAAGAGGGGTTGGCTACGAAGTAAAATTGTTCAACTCAAAATGGCTCGATTTATCAAGCATGATAGTCTTCCTAGGCTTTTTCATTTTCGAATTATTTCTGCAAAACCCAGCTATTTCTGCCTACCTAGCCCTGACTCTATTTTTCGTAAATAGCGCCAGACTAATCGGATGGCACAGTAAAGGCATTTGGCGAAAAAGCTTGTTATGGAGTCTTTATTTATCACTCTGTTTAATTTGCCTAGGTTTCCTTCTTTTTGCCACCACATACTTCTTCGACACGGAAAAATCCCTTGCTGTTCACGCCTTTTCTTTCGGCGGCATCGGTCTAATCACCTTGGCAATGATGTCGCGAGTAAGCTTGGGTCACAGCGGCAGAGACATCACCCAGCCAAGCAAGGCTCTAAGCTATGCCTTCTGCATCATGCTTCTCGGCTTCTTGACCAGAGTTATTCTTCCGCTATTTAATATCTTCGATTACGAATTCCTAATCGGAATCTCTCAAATCTGCTGGTTAATCGCTTTCATAATTTTTGTAACGATCTATTTCCCAATACTTACTAAACCAAGGGTTGATGGCAGGGAGGGGTAGAGGATGAGATTTTCAGCAGGATATGCCGGGAAGATTTTAAAATAAAGCTATCTCCTTTTTACATCAACTTCCAGAGCCATTCTGACCATCTGATCATTCAGCAGAATTTCGTTTTCTAGGCCATCTTTTGAAGGAAGTTTTTGTCTTAACTCTGATAAAAGTTTTTCGCTAACTGACAAAAATAAATTTCCCGCGCGCTCTTCGATAATCAGCGATTCTGAGTTGCTGGAAACCTCAACAAAATATCCTTTTGGACTAGAGCTAAGCGGAGATTGTAGAACCACTTTTTCTCCTCTCTCCAAAAGCTCCAACTCCTCTTTGGTGATACGAAATCTGATCTGATTTTTACTTATTCTGATATTCATTTTGTGCCTCTTCCCATTCTTCTGGGGTATTTGTGTTTGTTAAATTTTTAGCAAGGTTATGTGGAACCGCAATCGCTGATGTTGTGAGGTTTTCTAGAAAAGATTTCACTGATATCGCTTTTCCGTCAGAAAGATTTTGGTTTGTTTTTACACAAAAATTCGCGATTGAATCGCTGATTCTCACCATGAGCGGGAGTGGTTTTTTTTCGAAGTGAGTAAAATCGGAATCACCTGAGGATTCGATCATAAAATTTACCACCTCTGACGAAATGAGTGGCATATCAACTGGGATAATTACCGCTTTGGTGAAGGAATTTTTTTGACAGTGAATGATGCTTGAGCATATTCCACCAACAGGACCTTTGTTTGGAATTAAATCTGGTACGCCCTCATAGCCTTCGATTATTCCACTGGTGATGATTTTTCTGACCCCTGAAGAGGTTAAAACTTTTGCAATCTGATCGACCAGCCTTAAGTCATTAAACCTCAACGAGGCTTTGTCTTTTCCCATTCTTGATGATTTGCCACCAACCAAGATAACGCCGACAACATCTTTGTTTTTCATAAATTATTTGCTCAGTTGATGCCCGTCTAGCCAGTCAGCATCGCCATCGACGTAATGCTCTTGCTTCCAAACTGGAACTCTTACCTTTAGCTCTTCAATCAGGTAACGGCAGGCCTTAAACGATTCATCACGATGTGGGGATCCGATTGCGATGATTACACTTATTCCACCCAACTCCAATCGGCCTTTATAGTGCTCGATATAGCAACGAAGTTGGTTACCAAACTTCTCAATCGCTTCTTCGCATAATTTTCTCATCTCATTACAGGCGAGGGGAATGAAGGCGTCATAGGTTACGGCCTTGACTTCTTTACCAAGGTTATGATTTCTTACCTTACCAACAAAAATATCAGCGGCGCCGTTTTCTTTGGCATCGACGAAATCAAGCGCCTTCTGCACCGACAAGAATTCTTCGCTAACATTTACAAAAATGTTCTGACTCATTTTTAACCCCCACAAATTGGTGGCAGGATCGCTAAATCAGCGTCTCTGTCAAAAACATGATCTTTTCCCAGAATTTCCTTTTCGTCTGCCAAAGCAGATTTCTCTAGGACTGCAAAGTCGTTAAATTGCGGAGAAATTTTTAGAATTTCCTCCTTTACCATCTCCAAGACTTGAGGAAGTTTTGCGCCAGAGGTAATTGTGACAATTATTGGCTCGGAAATAGTTAGTTTACCAAGCGCACCAAAAGTGGTAATTTTGAGCTTAATCATGGCTAATTCTAAACGAGATTGGAACTACTTGCAGCAGGTCTCCCGACAAAAATTCTGTTTTATTTTCTTCAAGAATTGTCCAAGCGTTGCTTTGGGCCATCGGGCTTATTTTGAACGATTCCTGTCCGTCACTTATCGACACCTGCAGGTGGCCATGGGCATCAATTTCAAGATTGGATTTAAGAAATTGTTTAAAGTTTCCTTTTTTGGTAAACTCATTCCTAAGCCTTACAAACAAAGGCTTTTCAATATCAAGACCCTGCACTTTTCTTAAAAGCGGGGCGACAAAAAAACGAAAACCAATGGTGCTAGAAATTGGGTTTCCCGGCAGTCCGAAAAAATAATTCCCATTCGGTAGTGTGGCAAACAGAACAGGCTTCCCTGGTCTTATATTGACTCTGTGGAAGTGTATTGTGGCTCCCAAATTTTTAAGGCTTTCCGGAATAAAATCCCATTTCCCTTTCGATACCGCACCGGTTGAAATTATTATCGCACCTTTTGCAACGCCAGAAACAGCGTCTTCGAACTTCGCTTTGTCGTCCGCAATCACGCCACCATAATCAACACTTAAACCCTCTTCAATGGCTTTGGAAACGAGGTAGGGAGCGTTGGAGTTGTATATTTTTCCTTCTGGTAACGGGGAGTTGTAGTCGTCAGTAATCTCATTTCCGGTGCTAAAGATTCTTAAAAACGGAGCTTTGTAAACTTCGACATGAGTAATACCAATGGCAGAAAGCAGCATAACATCTTCGGCTGATATTTTTTTACCTTTGCGCAAAACAACCTGACCCACAGCAACATCTTCGCCGGCAAATCTGATATTTTCATTTTTTCTGGCGGGTCGTTTAAAAGTTACGAAATCGCCATCCAGCTCAACATCTTCGATTGGAATTACCGCATCATAACCATTTGGAATTGGCGCTCCAGTCATGATTTGAATAACACCCAAATCATTCTCTTTTGCGATTTCTCCAGCACCAATAACTGCAGTTATCCTTAACTTCTTTTTATTGTCAGCGCTTGCTGATTCAAGTTCAGAGGCTTTTACCGCAAAACCATCCATCGCAGAATTATCAAAAGATGGAACCTGAATTTTGCTAAAAACTTCCGCAGAAGAAATTTTATTTAACGCCGAGAGACTAGGTAGAATCTCTGTCAGCGCTATGTTTGAATTTGCGTAGATTATTTCTAATGCCTCTTGGTAGCTGATCATTTTACTTCTGTCTAATTTTTGCTTTTTACTTGCGGTTACTTGGAAACGCCAATTGGCGTTTAAAAATCAGCGTCAATCACATCGTCACCTGCATCGTCCATTACAACACCAACTTTATAAGCGACTACATCCTGCTCTTGTGGTGCCGCTTGTTGCTTGTTCATGTTCAGCCACATTTCAAGATGAGGCATTGGATTTGTTTTAGGGAATTTATATTCTGTGCTTAGATCCAGAAAATGAGCAACATCTTTAGCATTAAATAATACCCATTCTTTTATGATTTCTGCATTAGTTCCAACAAGGGAACGACCTTCTGAGAATAAATAATCCACAAAAGCAAGCTCGCTTTCAACTACCTCAATAAACATCCTTAACACTTCATCTTTAGTTTGCTCTCTGGCTAGCAGACCTTTATCAGTTTTATGCTCAATATTCAATACGGCTTTATCTAGCTCACAATGCACCTCTAACTCATCTTGGGCAATCTTTTTTACAATAGCTCCGATTGGTTGGAACCATCCAGAATCAGCAATTGTAAATGTAATGGCAAAGCTGCTCATAAACTGAATACGCTCAAGGAGTAGTAGGGAGACAATACCTTTGTAAAGCACATTGTATGTATCTTGATTTGCCGGAGCTAAGCCTAATGCATATTTATGACTCATGGTGTAAAGATTGGCAAATTCTTTTGCTATAGTTTCAAGGCGCATAACGCTTTCTTTGATAGATAGAACATCAGCCAGCACTTCGGATGGGTTGTCAAAAGACATGCGCACAATTTCACTATACGCTGCAGCATGAATAACTTCATTATCAGAAACTCGTTGCCATGCTGCCCATAATTCAGATGATGAAATGAATGGTGCAAGTACAGGAGCAATAGCTCGGGAGGCAACGCTATCAGCTTCCCATTGCCATGCTAACGTCTTGATCATCATATCGCTCACACCCTTCGGACAATTTTTGAAATCGCTATTACATTGGGAATAATCTACTTCGTTCTCGTCCCAATCTAAACTTTTCATCTCTTTGTACAATGCCCAAATTTTTGGATATTGTTTGTTAACTGTATCAAACAGGCCTTGCTCTCCACAAAAAAACAAGCCAGTCTTACTGTACTGTTCTTGTGTTTTGCTTAGATTAAACACGTGATTGCTGATCGTCATATTTTTATTATATTTAATGTTAATAAAATTCTATTTACTACAAGCTACAAACCCCACTCTCACAGCCTTTATCGCTGGAATTTAGATCAATACCTTTGGCTGTTAGGCTATTCAAATAGTAACGGGTTTTCATGCCATATTTTACCATTTGCAAATAAACATCAATCATTTCCTTTGTACCCACTTTTTCATCTCCTTGCAGTTTACGCCACAAATCAGCCGAGATCGCCTGATCTGTCCATTTTTGCATAATTGCGTAACAATCAATCATATCTTTTGTTGGAATATTCCAAGCTAGTTCGTAGTTGTATCGTAGTTCAACGCTATCCGGAACAACATAATTAATAGACATAGTCTCGCTAGTCTTAATCAAATCAAAATCACGAATCGGATATACAGAGTTAGTTGTTCCAGCGGCGATTGTGCTTGATTCGCCGGGCATATGGGCGACTAATACACTATTTCTAATTCCTTTGTTAGCGACGATTTGGCTTCGTAAGTTTTCCCAATCACGCTTATTGTTAGTTGTTATTAACTCATCAACATTCCTTTCATAAGTGTCTAAAGGTAGCCATCCTTCTGGCCATAATGTTTTACTCATCCATGCTGCATTTCCGAGTTCTTTACCTAGACGGAGAGAAGCATTCAACAGGTGCCAGTAGTGAGTCTCGAATAATTCATGAATGAAATTTTTACCATCCTGTGAAGAATATTTTAAATCCTTTTTAGCCATTAAATGAGCTAAACCAAGAACTCCTACACCCGCATTCATGCGGGCTTTGGCTGTATCTTCTAAACTCTTAAATGCGTATTTTGTTAGGCTGATGGTTTTGTCGATCATCTTCAGCGCATAATAAGCAACATCTGCATATTGCTCATCATTTTCAATGTTGCTAACTATGATGCCAGCCAAATTGCAAAGTGCAATCTCACCATGATCTTCATTCCATACTTCATATAGCTGTGCAACATTTTTGTAGGGTTTGGTTGGTTCGCAGATTTCTTGGCATAAATTTGAGCTGTAGATTTTTTCTTTGAATGGCGTGTGTTTATTTATGGAATCCATTAAATGAATGTAATGTCTGCCAGTTTCATAGGCTTCATTAGAAACATTAATCAATAATTTACGCGCACTAACCATTGTTCGCGGTTTATCACTCTCTAAAAATTTGTTATATAATTTTTCAAATAAGGTTTGGTCTTTATCATATTGAGCTTCATAAAGTTCTGGTGCGTCAACATAACTAAATAGAGCTATATCTTCATTACGAGCTACTTTGCGAGCAAAGAATTTATTTGAACCAAAGCTATAATCGCAACCTCTAACTTGCTTATTTGCAGGCGTCATTGGATTTTTTAGTTTGTGAATTACATCAACTTCTGGATCAAAACAGGTGTAATGTACCGTTGCCGCACCGCCACGACCATTTTGTAAATTAGCGCCTATTGCTCCAACAAGAGATTTGTAATATGGAAGTTTACCTTGATGTTCGATCAAACCTTCGCGAACGCGATCACCAATACTGCGTGTTTTAATATGCGCACCAATTCCAGCACTCATTGCTGTCATTATGTAGGCAATATGATCTCCTGTTGCTAAAGAATGAACATTGTCATCCACCGTATAAAGACAGCAAGAAGCATAGCCACGAAGATTTGTTCCTAGATTTGTAAAATTAGGAGTTGGCGGATTGATGCGCTTGCAACTAAAATGTTCGTACCATTTAGCAACATCTTTTAAGCGAGTTTCTTTAGGTTCATCTTCAGCCAGAGCCATAGCCATGCGCATATAAATGAATTGAGGAGTCTCAAATTCTTTGCCAGTTTTTTTATTACGTAGAGCATATTTGTAACGAAGTTGCTGGAGCTCGTAATGGGTTGATTTAAAATCTAAATCATGATCAATGATGGATTCGATGTAGACGTAGTCTTCTTTTGTGTAATTAAGTTTTATCATCAAGCCAGCATCAAACATTTTCTGATGAAGTTGTTCTACTGTAGGAATAGCGCCCTTACCATAAAGCTGTTTGTAGGCAAGAGCTATATATAAACGCCCCGCCATGCAAGAATATTTCCAAGTTCGTTTATCTACACAGGCTTTAATAAGTGCCTTTTGTAACTGCTCCGTCGTTACCTCTTCAGGCATTATAGAAAAGACATGTAGCACAATCTCGGACCAAGCTACCTCACTGCCAAGTTCCCTTGATGCCCATATCCCCCAACCATTAATTTTGTTGGGGTCAAATTCTTCCCTGCGTCCGTCGCGTTTTATTGTAAATTTGATCATATTTTATCTTTTTACTTTATGTTATTAAGGATACAAAAACTTCATCTCCCACTTTCCGTCGCAAAGACAGTACAGGCGTCTTTTGTGAATACGAAAGTCACCTTTCTGCCAAAACTCTATTTTTTCTGGAATGACGCAAAATCCGGACCAAGATTCTGGGCGCTCCACCTTTTTACCAACTAGTTCCAATGTTTTTTGTGCAACAGCTTTTGCTAAATCAAAATCTCCAGTAATTATTTGGGATTGCTTAGATAGGTGAGTTCCTATGCGGCTCTGTAAGGGTCTGCTATTAAAATACTCGTCCGCCTCTTCGTCACTAACTTTCTGAACCTTACCCTCTATTCTTACCTGCCTATCAAGTTCCTTCCAATAAAAGCATAAAGCCGCGAGCGGATTCGATTTTAGCTCACCTCCTTTTCTACTTTCTAAATTTGTGTAAAATACAAAACCTTTTTCATCGTAACCCTTTAGCAAAACAGTTCTGTTGGAAGGTGCTCCTTTTGAATCTGCAGTTGCTAAGTTCATTGCGTTGAACTCTTTTATTTTAGAGTTTTCTGCCTCTTTAAACCATTCATCAAATAAAGTAATTGGGTTAGAAGCTGAGTCCATAATTTACGCAATTTTTGAATGTTTTGTAGTGCTGTGTTTAAAAAATTTATCAAAAAAACTGCTTACTACCCGAGTAATTTGTGGAGTGTTGGGATGAACTTTTATGACATTATTTTTGATCGTAATTAGACCGTCTTTTTCCAATTCTCTCAAAGATTTAATCTCATTGTCAAAATAGTCTTGTGGACGATTAAACGAGTTACAGATGACATTTAGATCTACCTCCATGTAACACATCACTTCATCAATAATTCTCTTACGAAGTTTGTCTTCCTCGCCAGTTATAATACCTTTCACTGTCGGCAGCTTCTTATCTAAAATATTCTTCTTATACTCTTCAAAATTAAGAGTGTTTTGTACATATCCAAATGGCAGATGACTTATGGCGGAGGCACCAAATCCGATTATGCTATCTGCAGTGTCGGTGCTGTATCCTTGAAAATTTCGTTTTAGTTTTTTGTTCTTTAGCGCCTCCGTCATAACATCGCTACTCTTAGCAAAATGATCTAAACCGATTGAGACAAAACCCTCTTGCTTCAACTTTTCTGCTGCAGCTTGGTACATAGCAATTCTAGTAACATTATCCGGAAGATCGTCTTCGTTAATTAATCTCATATGCTTTTTCTTCCATTGTACGTGGGCATAAGCAAACAGTGCAATGCGATTTGGATGTAATAGCATTGCGTAGTCGATGTTTTTCTTGATTCCTTCCACCGTTTGCTTCGGCAAGCCATAAATCAAATCCAGATTAATATTCTTGATACCATGTTTTTTAAAGAGTTTGACGCAATCGTAAACTAGATCAAAAGATTGCTCCCTATTGATGGCAAGTTGTACGTCATGATTAAAATCTTGGACACCAATACTAACCCTATTAATTCCAGCTTCAGCATAAGTGGAAATTTTTTCTTCATTTATGGTGCGCGGATCAACTTCAATTGCCACTTCCGCATCATCAGCAATAACGAATCCTGATCTGATGGTTTTCATCAAATTCTTAAATGTTTCTGGGAGTAAAATAGTTGGCGATCCTCCACCAAAATGAATGTGTGAAACTTTATGATTCTTTTGAATCAACAAATCAGACACTATGCGCAATTCCCTGATCAGAACGTAAGTGTAATCTTCAACTGGAGCATAGCGTTCCGTAATCTTGGTGTAGCATCCACAATACCAGCAGAGCTTCTGGCAGAATGGGATATGTATGTAGAGCGATAGAGTTTCTTCTGAAGGTAAAGACTGGAGCCAATCAGTATAGACATCGCCATTTATTTCGGTGGTGAAATGTGGCGCTGTGGGATAACTAGTGTAGCGTGGAATTTGATTGTCGTATTTCAGTATTGCCTGATCCTGCGCGCAGCTTAACATATCTAAGAGGTAAGGTTTTTAAAATTCATTCCTGACTCACCGTAAAGGAAGCCATTGGAGAAAGAGATGCCATCAGAAAGTAGATTTATTTTTGAGCTAGCTTCTTCTGGTGAGATATTTTCTTCCAAACGGTCTTTAAAGATTCTGCTTACAGCAATCATGTCGACATTGTTTTGCGGAGATAGTCTAAAATTATTTATGCCTATTTTTCTTAAGGCAGTAAGTTCTTTTATTAAGTTGCAGTAGTTGTAGGAGAGGGTTTGTATGCCGTTTATAGTAAAGAGATTAACATTTTCTAGATTAGAAACTGTAAGACCATCAGGATCATCTCCACAAACAAAATTACAGTTAGCTTTGTTTAAATTATTAGCGCGGGCATGGTAGCAGCGCACAGAGAGTGCCAAAGGCATTCTTCCAAAAACTTGTACCCCCAATTTTATTTTGGTGGCCTTCGCCATTGATTCTAATGAGTCAAGAGAGATTTCTACTGGTAATGTAGCTTCTTGTACCCCTTTACTTTCTAGAAACTGCAGGGCTGCTTCATTGTAAATGTTAAGAAGTTGTCCGGTTGCATAGGGTTTGGCAAATCCGAATATCGACATGTCATTTGCCTCAATTGCTAAGTCTGGATTATTTTCGATAATTTTTTTTATTGAGCTGATTTCGTTCTCGTGAGTAATGATTGCTGGAGTGGAGAATATTACTTTCTTGCCAGAGTCTTTCAGGTTCTTTATGATTTTTTCCCAAAAAAGAAATTTAAAACTAGCTCGCTTTGAACAAATTATATCTCCAATATAAACATCATCTATTGACGATTCTTCAGCTACTCTTTGGTAGAACTCTTCCATTTTCTCTTGGTTCCAATAAAAAAGAACCGGACCCATTGATAGTTTATATGACATATTTTATAACCATTTTTTCTTAAAGGCACCGCTAGTGGTTTGACACCCTTCGCAAAGACCAGCTACATTATTTTCATCACCCTTATTGTCTCCATTATAACCATTATCTATTGCGTTACGGAACGCTCCAACGACATCTTTAATGTAGGACTTTCCTCTTTGCCTTCCTTCTATTTTAATTGCTACAACTCCTATTTCCTTCAGCCTTGGCAAGATATCGATAACGTTCAAAGAGGATGGATTTTCAAAAAGATATTTTTTATCACCTTTAACAAAGTAGCGCCCACGACACAGAGTTGGATAGCCCGCCGGCTCACCAACTTCAACTTGATTAACTAAAACACCATTCAGTTTTGTTTTAAGTAAATTGTCTTCCTCTTGATATTCAACGAATTCAGCAGGAGAGCAAGCTCCACCACTATTTGGAGATTTTCCGGTAACATAGGAAGATAAAATACATCTTCCTTCGGCCATAGGTCCAGAAACCGCAAAGGCGAATATTTCTACCTCAACACTCGTATTTTTTATTATATTTTCTATCTCTCTTAGGGTGAAAATTCTTGGTAAGACGACCCTTTTTATTCCAAATTCTTTTTGGTAGAAATTTACAGACTCAATTGTTGATGCAAAGGCCTGCACAGAAAGGTGTATTCTGAAATCGGGATATTTTTTAGCAGTGTAACTCATAAGTCCGAGGTCTGATAAAATTACTGCATCAGCCCCGGCCAATACCGCATTATCAACGGCTCTTTTCCAAGGATCCATATTCCCAGACTTAGGATTGGTGTTGATTGCCACAAATATTGCAACTTTCCTTTCGTGAGCATAGAAGACAGAGCTTTTTAACTCATCAAAACTGAAATTTAATCCAGGATAATTGCGAGCATTAGTTTCATCACGGAATCCTAGATAGACTGTATCTGCGCCAGCCTCAATGGCATAACGTAATGCAGCTGGCGTTCCAGCGGGACATACTAACTCAAGATTATTTTTAGCAAACATACTGTCTAAATTTATTAATTACCTTCTTTGCCGGATTTGCAAAGACTCCAAACAAGGTTGATATCTCATCAACAAGATTGACGTCTTCGCTATCTATTGCATTACGCAATGTTACCAATGCTTCTGAGTTACCTTTTATTTGTAATCTGCGTGAAAAGAAAAGAGCATCTCCATCCTCACATCCTTCAAATATCTCAATTAGAGAGGTTAAGTCGCTGGAAATATGTAAATCTGCCGCCGGCTTTTCCGAATTGTGAAGAGCTTTAACCGACATACCATTTTTTTCCACTGTAAAAAAAACATTAAAAGGTAAATTGGTAATGTTGATGAAGAAGCTGCTACCGATGATCGGCTGAAGACGATCAGCCATGTAGGGATGATTCTGGTAAATTCTATTCGCTATTTTATCGAAGATTATTCCGGTTATTTTGAATCTTTCTTTGGCTAAGAAAATAGCAGCTATTGACGCTGATGCAATTTTAGTAATCATTTTTATTTTTACTTCTTCTGCTTTAGATTGACTCAATAAATCACTTTAAAGATGAGAGCTGTTACGTGCGTCGACAACAAAGCAGCCGCAAAGCAAAGATTGCTAAGAAAACCGCTCCCAATCCAAAAACAATGTCTCCTGGAACTCGTAGCCATACCATGGTTTCCATGAAGTGCGAATGTATCACTTCTGGAGAGCGAGCAAACCACAGACCCTTAGATATACTTGCCCAAGATTGATAAATACCGGAAGGTACAAGCGACATAAATACCATCATTGCGAGTCCAAGATTAAGCATCCAAAACATTAAGCCCAGCAACTTGTCGGACCAAGCTACACGATTTGCCAACCCTCGCAAGCAGAACAACATCAACCCAATACCTAGCATACCATATACACCAAACAAAGCTGCATGACCATGTGCTGCTGTCATGTTTAGACCTTGCATGTAGTAAAGTGCGATTGGGGTATTGATTGAAAAACCGAGCAATCCAGCGCCAACTATATTCCAAAAACCTACAGCAATAAAACAAAAGATTGGCCACTTGTAGTCTTGTACCCAAGGTGCAGCTTTAGAGCGGCAATAATTTCGATAAGCTTCAATACCAACTATTGCCAGTGGAACTACTTCAAGCGCTGAGAACATGGCGCCAATTGCGATTACAAAGGTTGGAGTGCCGGTAAAATACAAGTGATGTAGCGTACCCAGGATTCCACCAAATAGAAATATGATGGTTTCTAATAAGATGGCACTGTAAGCGGTTATGCTGCGAATTAAACCAAGGCGTGTAAATAGTAACGCAATTACCGCCGTAGCAAATACTTCGAAGAAACCTTCTACCCAAAGGTGCACTAACCACCAGCGCCAGTATTCTATCATTGAGTAATGAGTATGTTGTCCCCAGGTTAAAGAGGTTACATAAAAACCGCCAATACAGAGTGCAGCGATAAACACCATTGCGATTAAACCGCGACTCTCGGAAGGCTTTCTTAAAGCAGGCGCCAATCCGCGTCCCAACAATATAACCCACAAGATCAATCCAACAAAGAGTAAACTTTGCCAAATGCGTCCCATGCTGGTGAATTCTAGACCTTGATTACCAATCCAAAAACTAAAATCATTACCCTTGTGTTGCAGAGTGCCGAGCCAACCACAAGCAGTGGAGCCAACTACGATGAATAGTAATGCGTAAAAGAGTAAATTAACCCCAAATTTCTGGAATTTTGGTTCGTGCCCAGAAAGGGCAGGAGCAATGTACAGACCGGTAGCAAGCCATGCAGTAGCAATCCACAACACTGCAAACTGGGTGTGAATTGTACGACTTACTGTGAACGGCAAAATGTCAGACAATGGGAAACCAAAGAAGCTATGACCTTCGACAGCATAATGTGCAGTAATAACGCCCATGCCAATTTGCGCTAGCATGAGGCCAATCACTACGTAGAAGTATTTTTTAGTAGCTGCCATGGAGGGAGTTAGTTTGACGCTGATCAATGGGTCTGATTTTGGTGTGGCGGGATCTCCTTCTTCCTTATGAGATGAGTGATAAAAAATCATTCCTGCTATTGCGGCAATCATGAGAATGACGCTCGCAATCGACCAAATACCAGCTCCAACAGTTACATTATTACCAACGAGATCATCATGTGGCCAGTTGCTTGTGTAAGATAAACCAGTTTCATCAGGACGATCTGTAACGGCAGACCAAGCTGACCAGAAAAAGAAGGCTGGTAGAGAGTGTAAATCTTCTAGATCCTTTAATGATCCACTATTCATAGCATATTGTTCACGCAACTTATCGAGAGAAGAGTCGTTCCCAAATAAACTAATGTAATGTTGTTCAACTTGCTTTATTGCCTGCACACGCTCATCGGACAAAGTGATTATTCCAGTTTTGCTATCATAGGTATTTGTGCGCATTTCATTTTTTAGGCGAGCATTCAAATCACCTTGCTGACCAACGGTAAGCTGATTAAATGATTTGTTAAATTCCTGCTGCGCTTTTAATTCTTGTAAAGCTAGCGCTTCTCTATGCAACCAATCTGCTGACCAGTCTGGTGCAACATAGCTACCATGCCCCCAAACCGATCCTAATTGCTGTCCACCTGCAGATAACCAAGATTCTTGACCACGCTGAACTTGTTCTGCCGAAAAAACTAATTCACCTTTTTGACCAATAACCTGTTTAGGAATCGGCGGTGCGGAAAGATAAATTTCTGTTCCAACCCAACCTAAGGCGGAGAAGGAAGTTACGCAGACAATTGCAAGAAATATCCAAAGCTTACGAGTTGAGTTCATGGCTAACCTATTTAAATTATTAAAATAAACTGAGTGCCTGCCAAACAAAGACAGATCGAGAGCGCCTTTAACACTTGACTCTGTGCACACTTATGCCCAGCTCGGTTCCTTTAAATTGAGGGAACCAAGCTGAAGGTTTCCAGCTTGAGAACTAATCATCAGAAATAAGTAGTAAACTAAAATGTTTGTTTGAGATGAGAAATCCAAATTTTTGAAATTTTCTCCGCCAAAGAATTCTGACCACACCTTTGTTTTAAATGATCAAAATCAAGTTGATCCATCTTCTGATCTTGTTCCGCACAAGAATAAAAATATTCCCATTTGCCGATCTCTTCGTTGAAACGCTTTTGTAAACATTGTGCACAAACACCTTTCATCATGCATTGCATTGGTGCGTTTAGGCTCGTGATTGTGAAATGTTTTGGGTTAAGGACTTCCTTTAATTCATCATGTCGAAGACGCGCCACTTCTGCCATCATCGAGTCATTGCCCATTGCAAAAATTCTATCCACTTCACTTGGATTGAAGATAAGTTTTTCATTATTTTTAGACAAAAACGAAATCATAGCTTCAGTCACGGAGCCTTTAAACTGTAAATCTTGTGTACGAGTTAACTTTACGTCAACCTCCTCGTCTTTTATCGCAAAAATTACCTGATCCGAATTCTTTTCTATTTCACTTTGTCTTGTCACGTAGTTGTTTCTAAGATATCCAACAAAAGAAATCACTTTGCATCCGTTCTCTCTGTAAGCCTTAGCAATTGCAACAAGCGGTAAGTTTCCACGTCCCCCGCTGACTAAAATCACATTTTCATTTTTTGCGACTTCAGTTGGTTGACCGCTTGGACCCATAAGAATCAGAGGTTCGCCAACTTTAAGATTTTTAATCAGGCCGGTTGATCCACCAGCTTCAACAATAATGAAAGTGATCAATCCCTTCGTCCTATCGACCGCAAGCGCAGTGACCGCAACCCCTTCCATGTTCATCACTTGCTCCCCAATTTTCTGGGCAAAGGAATGATAATTCTGTAGGCGAAAGATGTGACCAAGCTGTGTTTGATTTGCGGCCAAAGGAGCTTTTACAACAAGCTCAACAACGTGACTTGAGTGCGAATTAATTGATTCAACTCGAACTGAGAATTCTTGGTTAATGCGCGAGAAGAAATTCTGAATGCTGCAGTTTGTTTCATTTGGCAATGCCGACAAAATGCTATTAATCTGCTTGTAACCACGTTTTGCACTGGTCATTGCTTTCACCACACTTCCCCCAAAATTCGTATGTAGATCGCCAAAGAAGCTTACTGATTTTTTAGTAATCGGGTCAATTTTTGTTAGCACGCTGAATTGTTCTGGTTTGGCGCTGTGATTGGTCTCAAACCTATTACCACCCCCATCAACAGCCGCAAAATATTTTCCATCCAAAGCAAAATCTAATTTATCAGCAACTGCAGGAGACAGATTCGGCGAGGTTCCAGCGGCAACTAATAAAGTTTTGCACGGCAAAATTTCTTCTTTTGCGAGAGAATTTATTACCTTCAGCGCTTCGATCGCACCAAATCGATCGGTAATTGCTTCGATTGGATTGACCTCTTCAATCAGCTCTATTCCTTGCTCGAAGGCCTTTGCTAGTTCGGCGTGATTGAATTGGTAGGCTGGAGAATTCTGAATCTTCTTGCGGTAAACAATTTTACTACCGCCCCATTTTTTTAGTAATTCAGAAACATTCCCGCCAGATTCTTTAAAAGTTGTAAGCTCTTTGAAGTGACTCAGGAACTCGTTCGCGATTGCCTTCTCTTCTTCATTCAGCCAGCTCAGAATTTTCTCTTCATCAAGAACTTTTACTAACTCGCGATGTCTGTCGGAAAAGATTTCGATTTGAGCAAGGTAATAAGCTTGGGCCTCACAGGCCACATCAGTCGCGGTTAGACCACCACCAACGACCAGAATTGGCATTCTGATTTGTAGATTACTGAGCAGATTTTTTTTGTAGGCACCAGACAGATGTAGCCCCATCAAGAAATCGGAAGCCAAACGAACACCTTTAGCAAAATTATTTTTGAACGGAATGATGTTAGGCTTACCCGCACCAATGCAGAGTGCAACATGATCAAAGCTGTAAGTTTCAAAAGCGATTTTGTCGGTGATTGAAGAGCCAAAACGGATTCCACCAAACATGCGGAAATTCTCGCGGCGCTCTAGAAGTAGGCGAATTATTTTGAGAAAATTCTTGTCCCAACGTGAAGTAATTCCATATTCAGCAACTCCGCCAAAGCCGCCAATAGTGCGACTTGAAAGCGGTTCGTAAATTTCGTCGAGGAATTTAATTGGACGGAATTTTGTGCGATTACCAAACTGGTAGATGCCCGACAATTCTGGGTTTAGCGGCTCGATCTTCAGCCCATCGATTGCGACAACAGTGTGACCGTCATTGAGTAAATAGTGAGAGAGCGTGTAGCCAGCGGGCCCAAGACCTGCTACCAAAATCTTTTTGCCAGAAGGTTTTTTAGGAAGCGGATTTTCCAAATTTAACGGGTTCCAGCGAGTCAACAGCGAGTAAATTTCAAAGCCGTAAGGCAAACTTAAAACATCTTTCAGGGTTTTGGTTTCGATTTGTGGAACATCGACGGGATCTTGTTTTTGAAAGATGCAGGACTTCATGCAGTCATTACAAATGCGATGTCCAGTACCAGCGATTAAGGGATTGTCGATAATTGCTATGCTCAGAGCAGCAAGGGACAAGCCCTCCGACTTAAGCTTATTCATCTCGGAAATTTTTTGGTCTAATGGGCAGCCGTGAAGCTCAACATTAAGCGGATCTGCCTTAAAAACCTCTTTCTCTTTTAAGCCTGCACGACAAGAATCTTTCCCCTGCTTGTGGCAAAAGATGCAGTAATGAGCTTCGGCTAATGCACGGTTTAGGCCGTGCCCCGCATCAGTTAAATCAAAATTATTTTGTGAATTATTGCGCGTAGAAATTGCGACAGATGAGTAAGTTTTTACCTCAGATTCATTCGTATTTTTACTCTCAAATTCAAAAAGTTTTTCGTGATTAACTTTCGAAGGTAAAATAAAAAGTGCACCAGTTTGATGAAGCTTGCGACCCTCTTCACTGTAGAGCGCCCAGCATGAGTAAGATGTAAGATCTTCTAAATCTTTTTGCTGCTTTTCATTCAATGAACTAATCTCCCACAACAAAGATAAAATTCTTTCTGCAAGTTTTATTTCTTGCTCGTCGATGTTTGAATAGGAAATTTCTAAATTAGCAAGAAGCTTAGAACCATCTACATTTTCAGTAATAGAGGAAGATTTTTTTGCCACTTGTCTTTGCACAAATTCACGTCGTGCGACATAAATTTTATGCAAATCATCATGTTTTTTCTTCAGCGCATCGTTTTCTTTCGAGACCCCGAACAGCGTGGCTAGAAAGTCCTCAAGAATACGAGATGTTTTAATTAAGATCTCACTAGTTTGTGCCTTAGCAAATGAAGATGGGTTCGATTTTAATGCAAAAAATTCATCGTAAATTTTCTGATCTTTTATCTTTAGAAATTCGTCAAATTTCTGATTTACTATAGCAAGACCATCAAGTGTGTAGAGCTCTTCAAAGCTGATTCCAAATTGGAAGTTATGTTCATTATCCATTCGCAATTCTGATTAGATGTGGGATCAATTCTGGCATCAGAGCACTCATACCTTCTTTTACCGCTTTTGGATTCCCTGGTAGTGTGACGATAAGAGTTTTTCCAATAATACCGGCGATGGCTCTGCTGCTCCACGACAAGGCGGTATATTTTGCGCCATCTGATCTGAGCAACTCACCGACTCCTGGAATTTCTTTTTCGAATAATTTATGAACTGCTTCTGGTGTGACGTCGCGCTTGGAAACTCCAGTGCCCCCAGTGCAGATGATTAGGTCTGGCGCGAACGAATTAATGCCGTCAGTGATTTTTGATTTTATGGTTTCGGCGTCATCTGGAATGACGATGCGGCTGGAAATTTCCGCACCGTAGCTCGCCAAAATTTCCTGTAAAATTACTCCAGATTTATCTTCGTATTCGCCGCGTGATGCACGATCACTCAGCGTGATTACTAACGCTTTCTTGCCTGATAAAACTTGCTCAAGCGGTGGCTGAACCAGATGTAGAATATCTTGCGGCACACCTTCGGGATTCAACCACAAACCCTTTTTTCCGCCAGATTTCGCGAGTAGCCTGATGTTGCTGATGTTGAGATTTGGCTCGACCATTTTAGTCAAATCCCAAATCGTCAGTAACGCCCCGTTGACGCCAGCGATCGCCTCCATTTCAACGCCGGTTTTTGCGTGAGTTCCAGCAAGACAGAATACAATAATTTTATGATTTTTCTCGTCCAATTCTGTGATAATTTTCACGTAATCCAGGCTCATCGGATGGCAGAGGGGAATCATTTCGTAAGCCTTCTTTGTGGAGGTAATCCCAGCAATTTCCGCCAGGATTAATGCATCGCCCTTTGGCAGTTTTTTATCTCTAATCAATTTAAAAGCCTCGGCCCCAACTGATATTTCACCGCTTGCAACAGCAACGCGATGTGTGATTGGCTTATTGCCAACATCGATCATTTTGAATGTGTTATACATTTTATCCTCCTAATGATGCTAAATTTTGAGTAATACCTGTGAAGCCGCGATCTAGGTAATGGGTCTCATGCTTAAAGTGCAAAAGTTTCATTACCTTGTTTTGTAACTCGGTAATTTGGTCGTCACTGTTTAAAAATGGACGAAGTGGATATCCTCCATCTCCAAACAAACACAATCTCAAATCACCTTTGGATGTAACTCGTAAACGGTTGCATGTTTTACAGAAATCTTTGGAGTATGGTGCTATTATGCCTATCTTACCCTTATATTTTGGATGCTCGAACTCTTGTGCCGGACCATCATTCTTTTTTCTTTCTGAAGCTACAAATCCAAACTCTATTAACTTTTTCTTTACGGTTTCCGCACTCAAATGGTGCTTTCTGAAATACTCTAAATTATCGCCAGTTTGCATCAGCTCTATGAACCTAACGCTAAGGTCTTGGTCCTTAATCCATCTAAGAATTTGCGGCAACTCGTCATCGTTGATATCTTTGAGTAGGACGGTGTTTATTTTGATTTTTCCAAAGCCCGCCTTTTTTGCTTTTTCTATTCCATCTAACACGACATCTAACTTGTCATGACCGGTGATTTCGTGGAATTTTTTAGCGTCTAAACTATCAACGCTGACATTCAGTGCATTGATACCGGAGTCATAAAAATCCTTCGCTTTTTTGCTTAAATTGTAGCCATTGGTGGTTATGGCAATTGTGCTTATTCCAGAAATTTTTGAGATGAGAGATGAGATGTGGGTTAGATCTTTGCGAAGGGTTGGTTCTCCGCCGGTAAGTCTTATTTTTTCAGTTCCAAGTCCAGCAAAAGCAGTGACCAGCCTTACAACCTCTTCGGCTGTTAAAAAACAAGAACTCGCCGTAGTTTTTTGATAACCATTGGGCAGACAGTATTGGCAGCTAAAATTACACAGATCCGTTAGGGACAGGCGCAAGTAGGGAAATCTTCTTCCGAAATTATCTTGTATGGTTTTCATCGAATCCTTTCCAAATTTAGGGAGACTGAATCGTTACCAATTCAACCTTGGCATACAGAAATCTGTATGCGGCTCAGAATGCCCGAATTGGCATTCCTGAGCTCGGATAATTTTGCTAAAGTTTAAAACTTACGTAAGACATGACCTTGATCGTATTAGTATAAAGCCCTTTTGCCCTATATTTTCCTGCCTTAACGCCGATCACAAAGTTATTTTTGAAAGATTTCTCAAATAAAAAGTCAGTTTCGGAGCCGTAATCCATGATTGGATTATTATTTTCAGCTCTGAATTTGTGATATCTAACGATGATTTTTGAGCCATTTATCCAGTTCACCTCTGACTTAAACGCATACTCCAATCCGATATTCGAATCGATAAGTCCATTCACCGGCGTTGTTAAGAACTTATCCACCCAGCCGTTAAATGCGTGATTTGTTCCGAGGGCAAATTGCATAGCAGTCGTTCCGTTACCACCGATTGATTCATACTGACCACGAACAGTCCACTGACCATAAGTTAATGACGGTTCAGCCATAAAATAATTAAACACCGAATCCTTTGGATTACTTGCATAACCTCTTTGGTAAGCATATTCAAAGTTTAGTGCACTAGAAAACTGATCATTAAACTTGTGCTTAGCATCTAGTTTTGATCCGTAGGTTGCGCTTGAAAGCGCTGGATTGTCAGGAATATCTAGTAGGTAAGAGTAGCCGATCGCTTTTAGTGATGGGGTAAAGCTGTAAGAGGCATTAACAAGATCGATATTGTTGTCGTTCCACGTTCCAACTTTTGACTTTGTTCCAAACACGCGATTTACACGATTTGCGTGAGCGTAGAATATCTCGCTGTTCTTGATTAATTTTGTCTTAACCGAAATCGCATCCATTGTTTGGTCATTCTGTCTCCAGGCGATGCCCCCGATGAAACGCTGGTTATCGAGTACAATTGTTTGTCTACCAAGCCTTACGTCGGTTTTTTTGATGCCGGAGTAATCGACGTGAAGGCGATTCAGATTTGTATCATTCGGGTCTGAAACGGTTGGGTATTCGGTTCTGTTATTGATGGTGCTGTTGTAGTCCTCGGCTCCAATTCTTTTAACATTTTCAAACTCGACGAGAGCGCTTACATCGTGGAACTTAGCGGTTTCATAACCGATCCTTGTTCTTACAGTGTTGGCATTGGCTTGGTTTGCTATGCCTTTCTGATTAACTGATTCGTGAAGATAGCGAATGTTAAAGATTGGTTTTCCGCCTTTTATAAATTTCGCGAACTCGGACTGTTCTGTCTTTTTATCGCTACTCTTCTCTGGTTCTGCGGCGTATGAATGTTGCAGCAGAGCAGATAAAATCATGATGGATATTGGTAGAAATCTTCTCATAATCCTTTCAGAAAATTATTGTGTTAGAGGTGAATCAGACATCTCAAAATCAACGCCAGAAATTTTGGCCTTTCCAGCCAGAATTTTGATATATTGGCGAACTGCAATTTGCCACGACGAGTCGGTCAGGTATTCCGCTATTACCTGATGAACCGCGTCGAATTCGGCTATTGATCCATCATTCTTAGCGAATTTCTTTTTGTTATTTTCGTAAAATATTTTGCAGGAAGTTTCGTCGGCTTGCGGAGTTTTTATCTCCATTGTAAGCAGGTCTGCTATTCTTTTGTCATCAGCACTAACGCCGCTTTCTAAAGCATCTTGTTCGCCAAGAATACCTTGTGCCATCGCTTCCTGAAGTAACAACTCACGAACAACGAGGGCCTTTGCTGCAAGCTCCGTTGCCTCGCTTCTTGTTGCAGCGGGATGGTATTGCATCTCATTAAAAACTTCCTCGTCGGTAATCTCTCTTTGATTAACAATTACTGGCATAATCTACCTCCTTCCATTTTTACTGCGAACCACCTGATAAGGTCTGGCAATGTATTTAACCGGCACACTTAACATGTGGACCAATCTGGTGAATGGAAAAAGTAAGAATATTGTCATTCCTAGAATCAGATGAAGATGAAATACAAAATCTGTTTCGATGATGTAATCAGAGGCGCCAGATCGGAATGTAAGAATATGCTGTGCCCACTCTGACAGATTGATCATAACGGTAGCATCGTGATGAGACAAAGAGGATGGTATCGTTAACAATCCAAGCGTGATCTGAACCCATAAAATTAAAAGAATTGCAATGTCGCTCTTCGTGCTAGTTGCCCTGATTCTTTCGACGAATAGACGTCTAAAAACCAACATGGTTAGTCCGATGAAGCCAATGGTTCCCGCTATGCCGCCAGCAATTATGGCAACTAATTGTTTTTGCTCTGCTGTGATAAATTTCTCGTAGAGCGCATGTGGCGTAAGTAGGCCAACAAGGTGTCCAAAGAAGATGAAAATAACCCCAATGTGAAAGAGTATATTTCCGATCGTTAATCCTTTATCGGCAAGAATCTGACTAGAAGAAGCGCGCCAGCTATATTGCTCTCTATCGTAACGCACCATAGTGCCAATAGCGAGAACGCTAAGGCATATGTATGGATAAATACCAAAGAAGAAGGTGTAATAAAAATCTTTCATACCCATTAACAAAATTAAGGTTATTATAGTTTAGCTACAGCTACCGCAGCAACCACCGTGCTTGTGTGGATCTTTGTTATTTGAAGTTGCAGTTTCTTCATTTTTTACCTGACTTCCTTTTTTTGTTTGCTCCTCAACTACTAACTTTTGCTCAGGCTTTTTCTGGCTTGCGCTAGTATCTTTCTCGGATGATCCACTATCACCACCACAACAAGCATCATCAGCTGCAAAATTAGGAACTATATTCAATGAAGATAAGTTTGTCATATTTGTAAAAATTTAGGTTAATGGATTAGTAAGTGCCGAATGACATCCGCCGTTGCCACAAGACCCCCCTCCAGCACCACCACAACCCCCAGACCTAGTCTCGGGATTATCGGCTCCGAGGAAAGTAACGGGCTTTTCTTCCCACTCGGAATCAAGCTGCTCATAGGATATGGTGGCGAAGTTGTTTTTTCTTTCCACAACTTCTGGATTATGTCCCAAAACTCTCACAATAGAGTTTAGAATCACACCGTAATCACTGCCTCTTTCGGCGAGCCTTTTTCCTAAGGCCTTAAGAATTTCGATTGGATCTTGAAGAGTATCGATTGCCTGATCTCGCGGAAGATAAGAGGTGTATTCGAGGAAGGCCGGAAGGTAATCCGGCAATTCATTTTCATCGATAGACAGGCCAACTTCTTTGTAAACCTCAGAGAGATCTACCATAGCCTGACCGCGATCTCGTGAATCGCCGTGAACATGTTCAAATAAATGTAGCGATAACGATTTGTTGCTATCAAAGGTTTCAACGTAGTCCTCTTGAACATCCAAAAGATCTCTGGTCTGAATCTTTGCAGCAAATTGCTGCAACTGTTGCAAATCATTGCCATCTTTTATCAATCCTTCGTCAGCAATTACTTGGTAAAGTTCGCTAGCATCACCAACCCAATCTTGAGAAGGGTAACGCAACATAATTCCTAGCGCTTTGAAAGTTTTATAACCGCTATGATGCATGCGTACCTCCAAACAGATTCTTGCGCTTCGGTTTGCTGAACAAAGTTGCGTCACTATTTCCGCCGGAGCATCCGTTGCCAAAAGAAAATCCACAGCTCGAGCGCATATCGAAAGCCTGTTCGGCATATTCCCTATGCGATGTTGGAATAACGAAACGATCTTCGTAATTCGCGATCGCCATGTAACGATACATCTCTTCAACCATAAGCTCACTCAAACCAACGTGAGCAATGGCATCTATGTTGATGCCGCCATCAACATGTTTCGATCGCATGTAAGCACGCATTGCCAACATTCTTTCCAAGGCAATTTTTACGGGCTCTTCATCTCCTGCGGTTAAAAGATTCGCGAGGTATTTTAGCGGAATTCTCAGGCTTGAAACATCTGGGATGATTCCATTAACCCCAACATCACCGCTTTCTGCGGCGTTTTGAATTGGAGAAAGTGGCGGTATGTACCACACCATTGGCAAGGTTCTGTATTCTGGATGTAGAGGGAAAGCAACTTTCCACTCCATCGCCATTTTATAAACTGGCGACCTTTTAGCTGCTTCTAACCAGCTTTCCGGTATGCCTTCTACTCTTGCGGCTTTTATGACTTCTGGGTCATTTGGATCAAGGAACATATCAAGTTGTTCTTGATACAAATCCTTCTCGTTCTTGGTTGAAGCCGCGGCTTCGATCTTGTCTGCGTCGTACAACAAAACACCAAGATAGCGAATACGACCAACACAGGTTTCTGAACAAACCGTTGGCTCGCCAGCCTCAATTCTTGGGTAACAGAAAGTGCATTTCTCTGATTTTCCAGATTCCCAATTGAAATAGATTTTTTTGTATGGACATGCCGAAACACACATTCTCCAACCACGACATTTCTCTTGATCAATTAAAACAATCCCATCTTCCTCTCTTTTGTAGATTGCACCGCTAGGACAAGACGCAACGCAAGCTGGATTTAAGCAATGCTCACACAAGCGCGGCAAATACATCATGAATGTATTCTCAAATTGCCCGTAAATATCTTTTTGAACTTCGTCGAAATTTTTGTCTTTGCCACGATGCTCAAATTCACCGCCGAGTATCTCTTCCCAATTTGGACCGCCGATAACCTTGTCCATTTTTTTACCAGTGATTACAGAGACAGGCTGCGCCGTTGGCATCGTTTTAGATTCAGGAGATTTCTGAAGATGTTCATAATCGAAGGTGAATGGCTCGTAATAATCATCAATTGATGGCAGGTTTGGATTTGCAAAAAGATTAGCCAATGTGCGCCATTTACCGCCCTGCTTAGGTTGGATTTTACCATTATTTTTTCTTTCCCATCCACCGTTCCACTTATCCTGATTTTCCCAATCTTTTGGATAACCAACGCCTGGCTTGGTTTCAACATTGTTAAACCATGCATATTCAACACCGCGGCGAGAAGTCCAGACATTCTTGCACGTAACCGAGCAAGTATGGCAACCAATGCATTTATCGAGGTTTAGTACTTTACCTATTTGGGCACGAACTTTCATAAAAAAATAATTTAATTAACCATGTTGACCATCAACCCGTGGTTGAGTTAGAATTGGAAGATACAAAAATATAAAAATCGCAAAAGATGCCAACCATAAAAACTGAGACAGACCTATTAATATTTCATAACTTACAATATCAAATAGAGGCAGCACAACGCGACATATGAAGGATAAAATAAATAATATGAAGGCGTAACTCATGAACTTATGCGGAGCGGCAACATTACGACCAGTATGACCAAGAGCTACTCGCGACATCATGCCAAGCGTCATAAATCCAATTCCGCCAATAGCAAAAGCATGAATTGCTAAGAATTTTGAGATATCGAAGAAATAAACCGCAGCAAACAACAGAAAACCAAAACAAATAAACCAAAATGACAAATATATACTCCATAACAAACTTTTCTGCCATATTCCTTTTGTGTGCCAGCCAATTAACCTTATGGCATTTATTACAAATAAACCCATCGCTAAATATGCAGAAATTATATCATTTTCCATTAATTCAAAAACAAAGAATCCTAAAAACAGCAACATACTTGAAATATCTAGCCACTTTGAATTTAATAGCTGCACTGGATAACCCACGCCTCTTTCAATAAAGAATGGCATAACACGACGCCCGATAGTTAGCACAATAGCAATTATCACATACAGTGCACCATAGAGACCAAGCCTTACACCATCATCGACAATTTCTAAAGCACCAAGATAAAATAAAACATTACCCAGCAACAAAAACAGTAATTTTGACAAAATGAAACTCTGACGCCATTGCTTGGACTTAATGATAGGATAAGAACAAAAGATTATTAGCAAAATATTGAAGCTAAGATCAAAAATAGCCGTCAGTAATAAGTTAGAAGTGCCAAAGAAAAATAATAAACGCGCTACAAACCACAAAATAAATAAACCAGCTAAAGGCTTACCACTGATGGTTTGCACTCCTGTCCAATTCTTGATTGCAGTCAAAAGAAAGCCCGCAATAACCGCCATACCATAACCATAAAGCATTTCATGGGCATGCCACTGCGAATCTGAAATAGATTCAATTCCGATAGAAATTCCAAATAAATAAACCGCCGACCAAATAGCGGTAGATATCACCAAAAAGATCGCGGCTCCTAGAAAGAAAGGACGAAAGCCAAGATTAAACAAGGCGAATCCTGACTTTGTTTTTGGGGTATATTCGGTTTCAATATTAATTATACTCATATATTTTTATTTCTTAGATTCAGACAAAGAAAGACACGGCATTTCTCCAGCAAGATTTTTGCCATAATTATCTTCATTCATCCAATCAACTTTCTGCATTTTACGCAAAACGATAAACTCATCGCGATTGCAACCTACCGTTCCATAATAATTGAACCCGTAAGCTAATTGAGCATATCCACCAATCATGTGAGTTGGCTTCAGCACGGTGCGAGTTACAGAATTGTGAATTCCACCACGCATGTTGGTGATTTCGCTCCCTGGAACATTAACGATTTTTTCCTGAGCATGATACATCATCACCATGCCCTCAGGAACTCTTTGGCTAACTACAGCCCTAGCGGTTATAGCTCCATTGGCATTAAATGCCTCTATCCAATCATTGTCGATAACATCGATTTTTTTGGCATCTTTTTCGCTAACCCAAATTATTGGACCACCTCTCGACAGCGTGAGCATCAGAAGGTTATCCGTGTAAGTTGAGTGAATCCCCCATTTCTGGTGAGGAGTGATGAAGTTAAGGACCACTTGTTTGCGACCTTTTCCAAATTTCTCAAAAACTGCTGCGGTTGTCTTAAGGTCAACCGGCGGTCTGTAAACACAAAGCTGTTCACCGAAAGCTTTCATCCAAGGATGATCCTGATAAAGCTGTTGCCTTCCAGTTAACGTTCTCCAAGGGATTAATTCGTGAACGTTGGTATAACCAGCGTTATAGCTAACATGCTCTGATTCTATGCCACTCCAGGTTGGAGAGGAGATAATTTTTCTTGGTTGAGCCTGCGTATCGCGATAGCGAATCTTCTCGTCTTCTCTAGCAAGGGCTAGATGCGTGTGATCGCGTCCCGTATATTCACCAAGAGCTTTCCAAGACTTAACCGCAACATGACCATTAGTTTCAGGAGCTAGCGAAAGAATTACTTCTGTCGCATCGATCGCTGAGTCTATTTTTGGTAAACCTTTGCTAATACCATCTTCCGTCACTACGTAGTTAAGCTCTCCAAGGAATTTCACTTCATCTTCCGTATTCCACGAGATGCCTTTACCACCATTCCCAAGTTTAGAAAGTAATGGCCCAAGAGAGGTGAACTTTTTGTAAGTATTTGGATAATCTCTCTCAACTAAGGCTACAGATGGCATGGTTTTGCCGGGAATTGGCTCACATTCACCTTTCTTCCAATCTTTAACATCTAGCGCCTGAGCTAGTTCATTAGGGGCGTCATGTTGCATTGGAGTGAGCACTAGATCCTTTTCAACCGCCAAGTGACCAACGCAAATCTCAGAGAATTTCTTGGCGAGTCCTTTGTAAATTTCCCAATCAGAACGAGCTTCCCAAGCTGGATCAACAGCGGCAGAAAGCGGGTGAATGAATGGGTGCATGTCGGAAGTATTGAGATCATCTTTTTCATACCAAGTTGCGGTTGGTAACACGATATCAGAATACATGCAGGTTGTTGACATGCGGAAGTCTAGAGTAACGAGTAGATCGAGCTTTCCTTCTGGACCCTTCTCATGCCATACAGCTTCTTTTGGTAGCTGTTCTCCTTCTTCGCCAAGATCAACTCCTTGAACACCATGAGGAGTTCCGAGCAAGTGTTTTAAAAAATACTCATGACCCTTACCGCTTGATCCAAGAATATTTGATCGCCACACAAACATGTTGCGCGGCCAGTTATCTGGGCTGTCGGGATCTTCGCAAGAAAATTGCAGATCGCCGGATTTCAGGGCAGATACTACATATTCAGCGGCCTGCTTGCCTGAGGCGGCAATATCTTTTCCAACTTTTAATGGATTAGTTCTGAGTTGTGGCGCGGATGGAAGCCAGCCCATGCGCTCTGAACGAATATTGCAGTCGATAAAAGATAGATCAGACCACTCCTTTTTGTCTGCTAAAGGTGATAAAATTTCATCCATTTTTATCTTCTCATAACGCCACTGATCTGTGTGTGCGTAAAAGAAAGAAGTAGAGTTTTGTTGACGCGGAGGACGACTCCAGTCGGTTGCAAATGCAAGCGGAGCCCATCCAGTTTGTGGACGTAACTTTTCTTGACCAACATAGTGAGCCCAACCACCACCTGACTGACCAATGCAACCACACATCACCAACATGTTGATTATCGAACGATAATTCATGTCCATGTGATACCAGTGGTTCATTGCGGCACCAATAATCACCATCGATTTGCCGTGTGTCTTGTGAGAGTTTTCGGCAAATTGACGCGCTACGTTGATAACGTGTTCGCGCTTCACTCCTGTGATATTCTCTTGCCAAGCTGGAGTGTAAGGAATGTTGTCATCAAACGATTTGGCAACATTTTCTCCGCCAAAGCCACGATCAACGCCATAATTGGCTAAAAATAAATCATAAACAGTTACGATCAGAGCCTCTTCGCCATCCTTAAGCTTTATGCTTACAGTCGGTATATTTCTTTCTAGGATGCTGTCGTGATCCGTACTTTTGAAATGCTCGTGTTCGAGATTTCCGAAATAAGGAAAGGCAACCGAAGCAATTTCTTTTTTACTGTGCTTGTCAAGCGATAGAAGTGGCCAGATTTCTTCACCTGACACTTCTTCTTTTGATTCAAGATTCCATTTACCGTCCTTGTCCCAACGAGATCCAATGGTTCCATTTGGAACTCGAATCGTTTCTTTGCGTCCGCAAATCACGACCGGTTTCCATTCGGAGTTCTTTTCTGCTTTAAGTGACCCATCAAAATCGGAAGCTCTGACCATTCTATCTGGAACGAGTCTGCCGTCTTTCTTTACCAACTTAACTAGGAATGGCATATCAGTGTAAGTGCGGCAATAATCCTCGAAATAATCACTTCTTCCAACGGCATGCCACTCACTTAAAATCACATGACCCATTGCCATTGCCATTGCGGCATCAGTTCCTTGTTTTGGGTTAAGCCACAAATCAGTTAACTTTGCTACTTCGCTATAATCGGGAGTTACCGCAACAGTCTTCGCGCCTTTGTAACGAACTTCGGTAAAGAAGTGCGCATCTGGAGTTCTGGTTTGCGGAACGTTAGAGCCCCAGGCTATGATGAAATTCGAGTTGTACCAATCGGCACTTTCTGGAACGTCGGTTTGTTCACCCCATGTTTGAGGTGATGCTGGCGGAAGGTCGCAATACCAATCATAAAAACTCATACAAACGCCACCAATCAAGGACAAATAGCGACTACCAGCAGCATAAGAAACCATCGACATTGCTGGAATTGGCGAAAACCCAATGATACGATCTGGACCGTGAGCCTTTGCGGTGTAAACGTTAGCAGAGGCAATTATTTCATTCACCTCTTCCCAGTCAGATCTAACAAAACCACCTCTTCCGCGATATTGTTGATAATCACGACGCTTTTCTTCATTTGTAACTATTGATTCCCAAGCAAGAACAGGATCTTTGTGTACAGCTTTTGCAGCTCTCCACGATCTCAATAATCTACTTCTGATAAGGGGGTATTTCACGCGGTTGGCACTGTACATATACCAAGAATAGCTGGCTCCTCTAGCGCAACCCCTGGGTTCGTGATTAGGTAAGCCGTTTCTGGTTCTAGGATAGTCAGTTTGTTGGGTTTCCCAAGTAACCAATCCTCCTTTAACATAGATCTTCCAACTACATGATCCAGTACAGTTTACGCCATGAGTTGAGCGAACGATCTTGTCGTGTTGCCACCTTCCGCGGTAGGAATTTTCCCATTCTCTGGATTCATCTGTTTTTATTCCGTGATCGCCTGAGAATGGCTTATTGTCACGTTTAAAAAAAGTAAATTTATCGATTAAATGACTCATAAGATTTTTTTAATTATGGATTTTTTACATAAGCATTTTTGCGCAAATAGAACCACCAGTTGATTCCCATGCACACTGCGTAAAACACTGCAAAGCCATAAAGCGCTATTTCTGGAGTTGCGGCTTTGATTTGTTCGCCAATTATTTGCGGAATAATGAATGCGCCGTAAGCAGCAACAGCAGATGTCCAGCCAAGAACTGGTCCGGCTTGCTCTTTATCAAACACAACAGCGATTGTGCGAAATGTTGATCCGTTTCCAATGCCTGTCGCTAAGAACAGGAGGACGATCAGAAGCAGGAATGGAACGAAGAACTCCTCAGGCGTTTCAGATCCATAAGCTAGCTTCATGTAATAAGCCACACCAAGGGTCGCCAGAATCATTACAAACGATGATATTTGCGTTACTAGCGCACCACCAAGCTTGTCAGAAATCCAGCCGCCGATTGGACGAATCAAAGCCCCAACGAAGGCGCCGATCCACGCGTACATCAAGGCACTTGGGGCATTTGGGTTAGCTATGGTATGCGTCAAAACACCATCAACAAGAACGTGTTTGAACCCAAAAATAACCTGAATCGAAAGAGCTAAAGCCGCAGAATAACCAATAAATGAGCCGAAAGTCATAGTGTAAATGACCGTCATAGCCCAGGTATGCTTGTTATTAAATATCTTGTACTGCCTCGCCAAATTTTGTTTATACTGCTCACCAGCAGGCACTAACCTTAAAAGGAGAAGGGTTGCAAGAATTATTGAAGGAAGAACGATCCATTTACTAATACCAAGACCTCCAGCGGCAACTGGTTTCATGGTAATAAAACCTAGTCCAGCGACAACAAATCCAATGAAGAGCATCAGAATTATTTTAGCAAAAGCAGAAAGTGGGGATGATAAATTTGGAGAAACATGAGGGGCTGTAATGTTATGCATTCCAAACCATGCCGCAATCACCAAAGGAACAAGAATTGCTACCCAGACATAGCCGGCATTATGAATCCAGGTTTCAGTACCAGCTGGAATTTTTCCAATCAGCGATCCGCTGGCGCTTTTAAGTATTGAAGGTTCGCCACCAAAGATTCCGAATGTCATCACAAGCGGTATTAATATCTGCATTGTGGTAACGCCAAAATTTCCTAGACCGGCATTTAAACCTAGTGCAAGACCTTGCTTCTTCTTGGGAAAGAAAAAGCTGATATTGGACATCGATGAAGCGAAATTTCCGCCACCGATTCCTGAAAGTAAGGCGAGTAGCTGATAGGTCCAAAGAGGCGTTGTGGAGTCCTGAAGTGCGAAACCAGTACCAAAAGCTGGTATCATCAACAATACTGTTGTGAGGAATATGGTATTTCTTCCTCCAGCAATTCGTATAAGAAATGAGCTTGGTATTCTGAGCGTTGCGCCAGATAGACCGCCTATTGCAGCAAGTGTGAAAAGCTCAGGCTGAGTGAATGGAAGTCCGATATTGAGCATTTGTACGGTGACAATACTCCAATACATCCATATCGCAAAGCCACAAAGAAGGCTTGGGATTGATATCCAGAGATTGCGATGCGCAATCCTTTTTCCTTTGAGGTGCCAATAGGAGTCATCTTCCGGTTCCCAATATTCGATGTGTCTTTTGCGTTTTTTCATAAAACCTTTTTGTAAATTAATTCGGCCAAGTATTTCCCGAAGCCTTGGTTTGTAAGTGTCTAGGATTCATGGTATTTAATTCTGGTAAAAATTTAGGTCCACATAGATCAGGATGTTCTTTTCTTTGAAGGAGAACGATGGCGCAGTGCATCCAGACAAGCGCTATTAAAACGAGGATGAATAAAAGCATGAAGCAGCTAGTCCAAACCCCGATTAGGTCGTTCATTATCCCGAAACATAGCGGAAGAAAAAATCCTCCTAGCCCACCAATTAAGCCAACTATACCAGCGACAGAGCCAACATTACCCGGATAGTAAACTGGTATATGCTTGTAAACCGCTGCCTTGCCGAAGGACATGAACAAGCCAAGAACAAAAACCACTATTGTGAAAGAGGTAATTCCAAGCCCGGTGCTGAAAGTGATATCTCCCCTAATTCCGTGAATTACATAGTCCGTTGAAGGGTAGCTGAGGATGAAGCAGCAGGCTGAGCAAACAAAGAATGTCCAATACATTACCCTTCTTGCTCCGTATTTGTCTGACAAATATCCGCCAATTGCCCGAAATGCTGAACCAGCAATTGAGAAGCTGGCAGCTAACATGCCGGCCACTTTGATGTCTAAGCCATAGGCCCCAACGTAGTAGCGAGGTAGCCATAGAGCTAATGCAACAAATGCTCCAAATACGAAGAAATAATAAAGCGAGAAGCGCCAGACCTGAAGTTTCTTAAGTGGCTCTAAAGCTGAGGCGGTTGATTTTGGCTTCTCTCCTGCGAGTTTGCGATGCTTCAGCTCTGGTTCATCTTTCGTGAAGATCCAAAATAATATCGCTGCCACGAATAGCGCTATCGCCCAAATTTTTGCTACTGAATTCCAGCCATAGGCAACCATCACAAAGGGAGCGCAGAATTTTGTAACTGCCGCACCAATATTTCCCATTCCATAAATACCAAGCGCGGTGCCTTGTCTTTCCTTGCTATACCATCTTGAAAGGTAGGATATGCCAACAACAAAACTTCCCCCTGAAATCCCAACACCCAGAGCGGCAATAATCATCATGTTGTATGTATCTGCATAAGATAAGAGCCACGTACAAAGAGCAGAGGAAAGCATCACGGCAAGCAATATCGGTCTTCCGCCATATTGATCAGCCCAAATACCAAAAAACAGTCTCACCAAAGATCCGGTAAGAATTGGGGTTCCGATTAAAAGGCTAAACTGCGTATCAGTTAAACCCATATCTTGCTTGATTTGAACACCGATTATGGCAAATATCGTCCATACGGCAAAACAAATTGTAAAAGCGGCGGTAGTAGAGAAAAGTGCCACTCCTTGATCAAATAGTTTAATTTCTTTTAAGTTGTTCACTACTTAGACTTTACTTTAGTTTAATTTTTAGTTAAATTTGTTGATTCTTCAATCAATATTATTATTAGTTAGTACTAATAAACTTTCCATATATTTAAGTATAATAAATTCAAAAAAACCTTGATTCCAATCAAGGTTTTAAAACTTTTTAGAAATTTTCTCATTATAATTAATAGGAATGAGCTCTGATTCAATAATTATTTATAACTTTATACACGAGATGCAGAGAGAGGTTTAGCCGCTCTTTACCTAAGTAACTCTAGTAATAATTATGACGATTTAGAGAAGCAGTTTTGCGTCGTAGATGGCTTAGCAAAAAATCTTATCCTTCAAGAAAAAGACCAGAATTCTAAAATCCTGCCACTTATCAACTCAATCAAATCCTTGCCTAAAGAGAGAAAAATAATTCTTGGTAAGAATGTTGATGCTTTTGAGATGAGTCTTTTCTATAGCCAGAACCTGGTATCAAAGGCAATTGAGTTAATAGAAGAAACTATGATTTCTAATCAGAAAGCTAGTCCAGTAAGGATTTCAGCTTTCATAAACTTTCTAAAATGGAAAGAGAGGGTTGGTTTTGAGCGTGCGATTGGCATAAAGATGATCAAAAAGGAAATGTGGTCTGAGAGCTTAAAAGAGAGGATTCGTTACATCGTTTCCGAGCAGAAAGCATACGAGAGAATGTTTCTAAATTTTGCGGATAAACAGGTTAGAGACTCGATGGATCTGGCATCTAAAAATGAGGAAGTTTTTAAAAGGATAGAAAGAATCAACGAATCAATACTTAGCAGCAATTCCTTTGGAGGATTAGGGCTAATTACCACTGATGAATGGTTTAGAATATTTACAGTAAAAATGGATTTATTGCACAAGATTGGCGAAATAATGTTGGTAAACCTACTAACTTCAGAAGATAATCACATACAAGAAGAAGCCCGGTATTGTAATGAGATTGTGTTAGAAAAATCAGTTCTAATGCGTTTGAACAAAATCAAGAAAACCAAATTATTTAAAGGAGTCGACGAACATTCTCTTGACAAAATTCTAAAACACGCACGTGTTATTGAGTACAAGAAAAAAGAAAAAATTTTCCTACAAAATGATTCTGCGTCAAGGTTCTATCTGGTTCTTGATGGATTTGTTAAGATAATAAAATACGGTTCTGATGATGAGTCTATCGTGCAAATTATTAGCAACATTGAGGAGATCCTTGAGACCTCAGCACTAAGCAACAATGATAAATTTGTGGTGACTGCCGAAGTTATAGAAAACGCAGAAATATTGTCCATTCCAGCATCAATAATTAGAGATGGCTTAAAGAGTGATCAGCGTTTAGCCTCAAATGTGCTAAACCTTGTAGCAAGCCACTCCCAGAATATCATTAGCCAATTTGGACAAGTGCTTTCAAAAGATGTAAAAAAGAGGATCGGATGGTTTTTCTTAAAGCTATTCTTAGAGAGCCTCGGAAAGAGCAAGAAATTCAATTTGCCCTACAGCAAGGTTTTAATAGCCCACTATTTCGGTATACAGCCAGAAACTTTTTCCAGAGCCCTTCGTGACCTTAGAGAGCTAGGAATTACCACCGAGAAAGATACCATCACTTTGTCTGATCAATATTCATTATGTAGGTTCTGTGACTCGGACACATATAGCCATTGTAACGTTGCCGGACAAGGGCAATGTTCGTCTAAAAATTCCTGGGACATCTAAAACAGGAAGTATAGCATTCGCGGCATTGCTAGATTTCATTTTCTGACATCCTCTATCATCTTTTAAATTAGACACTGTTAGCTAACAGTGTCTAAAAATCCGCCACTAGCGATACTTTGAATGCACGCGTTGATCCTGGTTGAATATTGTTATTATTGTGAGCAGTTTGAATATATCCGCGATCAAAAATATTCTCGACATTAAGTTGTACGCGATATGAAGGGTTTATCTTGTAATAAGCCGCAGCATCAAATCTGGTAAAACCTTTTAATCTAACCGTGTTATCTACGGACGCATATTGATCTGACTGACTTATGGAACCTAAAGCTAAAGTGTAAGAAATCGACGCGTTGTTTACATTCCCAGAAAATTTAAGCGCGAATTAACGCTGTGGTGGTTTGGTTGTTTTCGGTCTTCGTTTTCAAAATACTCTACGAGTTTTTCGTAAGGTGTTTTGTCTTCAATTCCCTTGTGGGGTTTAATGGTGTTGTAGTAGTTGATGAATCTAATGAGCTCCTGATTTCTGTGGTCTCGTGAGGTAAATTCAGTTTTTTGATGCCACATTTCCATTATGGTTCGGATCACTCTCTCAGCCTTACCAAGATTCACCGGATCACCTTCAGAATTAGCGTCATCTGGGTAACCATCAACTTCATCAAGAAACAAATAGCGGATCGGCATTGAGCGCAAACCCACAGCAGAATTTGCACCAGTCATAACCAGAACTCCACCTGGGAATTCCTTCATCAAAATTGTATTACCAGAATCGCGCGCTCTTGGATCAGAAACTTTTTCTTTTAACGCTGGACAGTTTTCTATTGCCGGATCAATCCTCATTTTTGAGGTGCGCTTGGCAGTCTCAACTGTTGGATTGACAATCAACATTGGTCCTGGCGCGTGATGAATTACAAAACCCATCCAGTTGTTTCCGCATTCAGTTCCACCAATTTGCGCGCCTTTCATGAAGACGACTTTTTCGCAAGGATTACTTGGTGATAAGCAATCCATTATTTCTTTCAAATAAGGAGTGCGATCCGTTCTCCACGGACCAGGTTCTGCCGATGAAATGCTGCTTAAAATTCGGTGATTATCAGCCCATGAGGATACTGTAAAATTCGGGTCTGGCTTTAGCCCGTCACAAAAGCTCTGAAAATAAATGTCGTCATAATTTCTCATTAACTTTGGATAACTCTTCGAGTGCTTTGATCAGTTCCGCTTTCAAAATTTCTTTCATCTCAAAAATGTTGGTCTTACCAACAAGCTGAGGAATAACGCGATCGGGAATATTTAAAATTCTATCTCTGGTCATTCGTGCCGCATTAAATGCCGACACCTTAACATCATCTATCGAAATCAGTTTTTTTGATTCCTTTTCAAACTGTAATCGTAGCAGTTTTGCGCCATACGCCTCTTTAATCGCTCGGCTTTGCTGATAACTTGGCCCACTTAGCGAGTTTGGTGCTGAATTTTGGCTATAATCGGGTGTTTCAAAGGTACTTTCTACCTTTATTTGTGCTGGATCGCTGTTTTGAAGCCACTCTTTATCGGCTAATTTAGGGTTTATTTTGCCATTTTTGCCTTTGCTTATTCTTCCTTGTCGGATCGCTTTTCTAACCGCCGCATCGGTAACACCGCGATGTTTGGCATATCCTCGAATCGAGAGTTCCATGGTTATTTGTCATCGTTTTGGTATTTCAAAACTTTTTTAAAAATTGTTTAAAAAATCATCTTAATTGACTTGATAGTGATGCTTTGGCAAGCCATACTGGATAAGCCTTCATAAGGCTTTTATCAATTTTAAATGTAAGGAAAATATGCCTAAAAAAAGTTCAAAACCAATTACTAAAAAAGTAGTCAAAAAAGTGGTTGCCGAAGTTAAAGAAAATCCGGTTAAAGAGGCACCGGCTCAGAAAACTGAAACCAACCGCCCAAATACTAAAAATTCTCAATTAATCGAGATGATAAGAATGGCTGAAGATGGAATTACACTAAAACAAATTTGTGAAAATTTGAAATGGCAATCACACACTGCCAGATCGGTAATTTCTCGCTTAAACAAAAATCAAAACCTTGGCATTATTAATGACAAAATTGCTGGTGGCGATCGTGTTTACAAACTGCCAAAAAAAGATTAAAAAATTGTTCTAATTGACTTGCTAGTAATTATTACCGAAGGCATACTGTATAAGGCTTTAGGGCTTATTTATTAATCTTAAATTTTATCAAAAAAAAATGAGCAAAATAGAAAATATTTTAGAAAAATTAGGACAAAATATCAAAAATCATGAACTAAGATTAAAAAATGAGTTTGATCACTATAAGGTTATTTCTTTGTTAAACGAAATAACTCGACTAAAGCAGTATGAAAGAAAGCTTAGAATGCAAATCGATATTTAATAATTTTACTTCATTTTAAAATGGGAACTTGGGCATTACCGCAAACTGTTAAACAAGCTAAAGAATTACAAAAATTGGTGGCAAAACCTTTGTCACCAAAAGTTGCCGAAGACAAACTTTATAATTTGCTTGGCGATGACGATCTTTTTGACAATATCTTGGAAGCCAAAGAAAAGGGCGACTCAGATGTCAGAATCTTAGTTGAGTCATCACTTAGTAAATTTTTAAACGAAAAAGAAAATACTACGAAGCCTTGGGAAAAAGAGGCTTTTAAAATTTGCGAAAACATCTGCAAATCACTTGAGGAGCTTTACATTCCTTACTAAAAAAGACTCTTTGCCAACTTCTCAACTTCGCTGAGAAGCATTAAGGCAGAGTCCTTTTCACGACAATCATTTTTGAACGCATCAGCTTTTCTTTTAGCAATTTCCACCGCAGTTTTTCCGTGCTTTTCTATCAGTTCCTTTGCTCTGTTTTTTAGCTCTTCATTACTCAGATTTTCCGTCATTTTCTCTCTTAAAAATTTCATTAAAACTCTCACCGCTTTCAAAAAGAATCGCGTCTTTACCAGTTAAATTTTGCCACCTTTTTACAATTACGTCGACATATTTCTGATCGAGTTCAATCATTCTGCATCTTCGGTTGGTCTGCTCAGAGGCGATAAGAGTTGAGCCGGAGCCACCAAAGCAATCTAAAATAATATCGTCAGTTTTACTTGAGTTGAGAATTGCGCGCTTGCAAAGTTCAACTGGTTTCATCGTTGGATGAAGATCACTTTTGTTTGGTTTGTTGTAATACCAAACATCGCCTTGATTGCGGTCGCCACACCAATAATGATCATTGCTTTGTTTCCATCCGTAGAGGATCGGCTCATATTGCCGCTGATAATCTGATCGTCCAAGCGTGAAATGATTCTTTGCCCAAATGATAAAAGTTGACCATTTGCCACCAGCATCCGTAAAGGCTTTTTGCAAGGTGTGAAGCTCTGATGAGCTCATACAAACATAACATGCACCCTTGGTGACCTCTAAAGCGTTCTTGCAAAAATCAAAAAGGAACTTTCCAAAATTTTCGCCAAGATTGTCATTGAGGATTTTTGCGTTATTGCCTCTGGCTTTGTCTTTCATGGTGTTGCCGTAATCCACATTGTAAGGCGGATCAGTAAAAAGCATATCAGCAAGCTCATCACCAAGAAGAGTTTGATAAGTTTTTTGATCAGTGGAATCGCCGCAGATCAATTTGTGTTTTCCTAAAATCCAAACATCGCCTGATTTTGAGATTGGTTTTTCTTCAACTTCAGGAATTTCTTCTTCTGGCTCATTTTCTTTTTCGTAAAGATTAGCAAAAATTTTTTCTAATTCCTGATCTTCAAAACCAATCAGATCGAGATTAAAATTTTCATCTTTGAGATCGGATAATTCGCTTGCCAAAATTTCTTCATCCCATCCGGCATTTTCTGCAAGTTTGTTGTCGGCAATGATGTAGGCCTTTTTTTGCGTTTCGCTTAAGTGATCGAGAACAACAACCGGAACTTCTTTTAAGCCCAGTTTCTTTGCTGCCATTAATCTTCCGTGACCAGCAATAATTCCTTTTTCGCCATCAATTAAAACCGGATTGGTAAAACCAAATTCGATTATGCTGGCAGCAATTTGTGCCACCTGAGATTCTGAGTGTGTTCTAGCATTTTTGCTGTAAGGGATCAATTCATCGACAGATTTTAGCTCGATGTGATCTGCCATTTTTGGTGCAAAATCATCCATATCAGTTAATTGTTTTTTGTAAGATACATTCCATTCGTGAGAGTTCGCCACGCATACGCTGCAACCAGAGGGACCACTCCGTTTCCGCAAGCTCGAATTCTGTCCACCCGACAGGCCAACCCATCAGCCATTCGGTGAAGCGCGGGTTTAAGGTCATCTGAAATTCTACCCCATCTTTCATAGTCCGAGGGGCTTGGCGGCCAAGTATCGAATTGGTTGGAACATTGGCATTGGCAGTGTCTTTCCAATCCCGTGCTTGTGGAGTTGCCCAATTCTCGGCAGTGTTTTTCAGGCCCTTGCCATAATTCTCGCTCGTGCTTCCTGGCTCTTGAGCTCTTGGAGTCGGCCAGTTCGTTATCATCACTTCCAGCCTTTGTTTCGGATTTCCCGCTTCCACTTCCTTGCTGCTCGCACCATTGGCAGATGAAGTCCTGACTGTTGGCCAGTTTTGTTGTTGCGAGTTCATCATTTTCACTGTTCTCGCAAGACCCAGTGATCCGTCTTTGCCGTTCTTGTTTATTTTTCTCAGGCTCCCCGTTGAGGTTTCTTTGTAAATATCGTTTGGAGATATTATCGCTCCCATCGATGCATCCGCTGAAACTACAGTCGGCCATGCTTCCTGAGCAACAATCCTCAGCGGTTTGTGCAAATTGATTCCTTCCTTCTTCTTCTCCTGAGCTCTTTCTTTCCAGCGCTTGGGCGTTTCTGTCTCGTTGCAAAGATGATCCGAAACTATCACTGTAGGCCAAGATGAAGAGTCGCTCTCTTTTATGAGGCGCGCCAACTTCTGCCGCTGTAAACAAGCCTGCCTTAATTTTGTAACCCAGTTGTCGTAGGTCATTTGCGACTTCTTCAAATCCAACTCGTAAATGGTTGGAAACATTTTCAAAGAAGCAGATTGGTGGTTCGATTTCTGTGATGAGTCGTTTGATGTCTGGCCAGAGATGTCTTGGATCTTCGCTTCCAAGTTTTTTTCCAGCAACACTAAACGGCTGGCAGGGATATCCGCCAGTGATGCAATCCACTTTTCCACGCCAAGGTTTGCCATCGAAGGTTTTAAGATTCGTCCAAATAGGCGCTGCATCCAATCTTTTTTCTTCCATGCGGCGAGCCAAGATTTCGCACGCAAAGGCTTCGATCTCGACATAACAGACTGTTCGAGCAGTTGGCTCTGCGAGCTTAAATCCAAGCTCGATTCCGCCAACTCCTGAGCAGAGGGATAAAATTCTGAAGGTAGATAAATCCACACCTAATATTTTTTGAAAAATGCACAAAAAAAGGTGCGTACCTAAAATTAATCAGGTACGCACCTCGTGAATGCTGTTATTTATTGGTTTTGTTTTAAAAAGTGCGAACCAGCGCGAACCCTTTTAAAAATTCTGTCGGTAGAAAAGGCCTGGGGTCGCGCGTTACCCGCGAAAAAAATCGCGTCACAGTACCTTTTGATTTAAAAGCGCGCTTACATTGCCTTTTAGCTGCGCGTCAAAGCGGTCTTTTACTGTTTTAGTTGTTACTTCAATCATATCTAATCTCTTGTTGATGTCGGCGCTCTTACGCAAGAAGAAGAGTATTTTTAATTCCTTACCTTTGCGACTCGCGATAGCTTCTGCACCTGATTTTGTTTTAATTTTAAACGCGTCTCCCGCGAGGTAAGACGATGGACTGTTTGAATCTGTTCTCTTCTTTACTTGACTGATTGCTTGATAAGAGGGGATTGCTAACCGTCCATCTTTTGCTTGTTTAAGACCGCCTGTTTGCTGTAACGCTGCAAAGGCAGCCATTGTGTAAACCTCGGCGGTTAATTTTGTTTTTGTTGCCGGCTTGATTCTAATCGAGCTTTCAAATCCACCTGATTTTTTTCTGATAAAAAACTTTTCGCGGATATTTTTTCTAACTTCTTGCTGACTTTGCTGTGCGAGTTGTGTCAGTGTTTTTGCAACTGCGAAGGGGATATGTTTTGTTGCAATAGCGGCAAGTTCATCACTTGCCTTGCTCTTAATTTGAAGGCTGATGATTGCCATTTCTTTCAAGTGATTTCCTTAAACACACTTTTCGACTGTTGCAAAGCATTAACCCCGAAAATGTCTCAAATGTCTAACGCTTTTTTGTCTCATGGTGAACAAACTAGTTCAGTCTAGCTGTGTCGTAATCAGTCGTATAGAATTTTTCCATTTGCGATTGGCGGTTGCTCGCGAGATGCCAAATTGACCACAAATAAATTTCCACGGAGTTCTTGCCGCGCGAAGCCATACAATCTTACGTTCCTCAACTTCTTTCAAAAGCAAAACCCAATCACAGGCTTTTTCCATTCTTGAAATACTTTCTGGTGATGCTGGCCATTTTTTTGGCTTTTGATCCATGCGTAAAATTTCAATTTCTTTGTAAATCACCTGTGGCCAGCTTGTGAAATAATCACGCAGCTTTGCTGATGGTAATTTCTTGATGGTTCTGATTGCTTCTTCAAGGGCAGCTACAACCATTTCTTCTGTCCAGATTTTTTCGTTATTTTGCATTTTTTTCTCCGTTTTTATTTTTGTAAATTTTATCACCAATTTGCTTGATCAGCTCTTTCTCAGGCCAGCTCAGTCTTTCATCATCAACTTTGATGACCAAAATTCCGTCATTGTTAAAAGCCTCGCGTTTGATTTTTTCGGCATCAATTGGCTTTGCTTGGATACGACCTAAATTGCATTTGAGTTGGTTTTTATCTGTCATGACAAACCTCCATCAATTTTTTTGATCACCAGATCAAGTAGTGCCAGAGCATCTGCTTCGTTATCATCAACAGGATTGAAGCCGAGTTTTTTTACCGCTTCACCAACAACTTCTTTTTTACTATTTCCATTGCCTGTGATGTGTTTTTTTATGACTTTGACTGGAATGCCTAGGTAAGGAATTTTTGGATTTTTTGATTCACACCATCCAGTTAGATAAGCCATGAAGCCCCCATAGGCATGAGATGCGTCAACTCCGAGATGCCTTCTGACTTCCTCAAAATAAACCAGATCAATGCCGTTTGTGAGTTGATTGACTTCTTCAAGCCATTTCTGAAAGCGTAGATAACGCATTCCTCCGCCTTCAAATCTACTTGGTTTAAATTCGATAGTGCCGCTGGTAATTTTATTTTGCGATTTGATTGCCCATCCGGTTTTTGTGCCGAGATCAAGGGCTAAAATTTTTTTGTTGTTCATTGGTTCCTCATTTGTTGTTTAGAAATCTGAGGAGATAACCGAAGCTGATCACCTCCATATATACTTGGAGGGTTATTACCCCTCCATAGTATATGGAGGGGGTGCAGTTACTATTTTTAGAAAAAACCAGCGAAGATAAGCAGGTAGAGAGTTCAGGGACTCCAAAACATAAAATTTTTTCTGAAAATATTTTAAAATTTTGGATTCTTGGCAAATCCCTTGCCACACAAGGTTCTGAAGAGATTTTTTAGTTCTCTTATTTTTTAATTTTGGATTCTTGGTGGATTCTTGGACGGATTCTTGGCGACCCAATTGTAAGTAAGGCTTATCACTTAGAATCTGGATTTTTAGATTCTTAATTTTTGTGATTTGGATTCTTGAAATTTTCATTGTGAAACCTCCTCATTTTGCAAAATCCAAACAGATGGATTTTCAACAGGAAGAACTGCTCCAGTATTTGGACATTTGAAGTGAGTAGGAAGAACAGGAATCATCTGCTCATCTTTTTTGAACATCATGCCTTCAACGCAGATAACGCCGTATTTTGACTTAACTTTCTGTAGTGAAAATTCAGATAAATTGCGGTTGAACTTGATATAGCCTTTGGTGGCTAAAACTGAAATCCTGTCATCAATGGTTGTTTTGCATCCAAGCCCAGCTTCATTTTCAAATTTTTCAGAGAATTGATTTCCTACATAAACATTTCCTTTAAGAGCCTCGTCAGCGATGAGTTGTAAAATAACATCTGCTTTACGATCTCTTTCAGCGTCAAGTTTTTGACCATAATTTTGCTGAATAATTCTTTCTGAAAATGGATTTAATTCAGTCCATGTGCCTTCAAATTTCTCGATAATTTTTTTTGGAATTGCAGTGCCGTTTCTCAACTCAAAATAAAGATGAATCTTTGAATCAAGCTCGTTGGGGCGGTGTAAAATCAAGCCACTGGTATAAAAACTTCTTAAACTTCCGGCACCAGAAAATGCTTGAAATGGATCATCTTCCAAATCTTTCTTTTTTATTTTTTTGGTGTGGTGACAAAGAATAATGCCCATGTCTGGGTTGAGCATTGATCGTAATTTTTCCACTCTGTTCTGTAGAAAAAACAGCATCGCATTATTATCATTCTCGCCACCATTATCAGTGCCGCCGTCAAAAACATTTCGGATTGGATCAATGCAAATTATATCGGGTGGTTGGTCAGGAAAGTAATGCCTTATTGTTTTGTAAGCAGCATCAACGCCTTGATCGTTTAAGATCATCTGAATTCGCGAGGTGACTATCAGATTTTGCGAAGATCTAAAAATTGTATCTTTGCTGATATTCAGCTTCTTTATGCGTTCACGAACATAGTGATAACTTATCTCTGCTTGAAGATAAAAAATTCTGAGAGGTCTTGGTGGTTTTAACCCTAAAAAACTTTCACCAGCGGCAAGATGAATAAGAAAATTGATCAGAAAATCACTCTTACCAACTTTAGGCGCACCGCCAATTAGTAACATTCCAGACGGAGTCAAAAGTCTTGGAGTGATCAAATCATCCGGCATTGGACTATTGTCGGAGAGAAAATCTTGAATCGAATAGCTTGGAAGTTTTGAATCGACTCCTTTTGCCGTTTCAAGAAAGTGATGAATATTGAAGTTTTCTTTTACAGCATCAGCGGCATCCCATTTTTCAGGTTTTTCTTTTGCGGGATTTGCAATTGATACAAAGGACGCAACTTTAACCAAATGCTGTGCGACTTTTTGTGCATAATCTTTTCCAGCTTCATCATTATCTGGCCAGATGATTACTTCTTTGCCAATCAGTGGTGACCAATCAGTTTTGTTGATTGGAGCGTTTGCGCCAAACATAGCGGTTGTTGCCGTGAGTCCATAAGCAATCAAAGCATCAGCTGATTTTTCACCTTCAACTAAGATGACTCTTTTGGCGTTGGTAATTGCTGGAATATTGTAAAGCGGTCGTGGATCAGGAGATTTTGCTTTACGGTTTTTAACATCCCAGACTCTGAACTCTTTTCCATCCTCAGTATCGTAGCGGTAAACACAGGCAATCAGCTTGTTGTTTTTGTCGAAATAATCCCACTTGGCAGTTGGTTTGCCAAGATCATCGGTGAAGTTGCGGCGAACAGTTTTTTGCTGAATTTCGGGAGTTATTGGACTGCCGAGCCACTCACTAATTTCTAAAAGCAGTTTGTTGAATTCTGATTTGTGATAACCTCTGACTTCTTCCCAAAGACTAAAAATATCCCCACCTTGATTTGTTGCAAAATCAAACCAATGACCTTGCTTTTCACCTTGCAGCTGAACGATTAAACTTTTTCCTGCTTCGCCTTTAATACTGCCAATGTGAAAGCAGTTATTTTTGATGTGACCACTTGGCAGAAGATAAAATAAAACATCTTCAATTCTGCTAAGAAGAGCTTGCCGAATTAACTCAACATCAATTTTTATATTCTCTTTTTGCTGATTATCTGCGTTGTTAAAATCTAGAGATTGATTCATACATTCAACCTCCAGCAACGCTGCTGCCACGGACAAAATTTACACTCGAAATGTGTTGAATCGGTTGCAATTCTCGGAAGCAATTCGTGAGCTTCGGTTGCACATAAAATTTTTACTGCTCTGTCGCTACTTTTTTGTGCGAGCTCTTGATCAAAAGGAATTAACTCAAAATGAATTTCTGCAGTGTCTTTGTTTATTGCTGTAAAGAGTGCGGGATTTTTACAAATGCCTTCGATTTGGCTTTCCATGTAAGCCTGATATATTGCCACTTGTGCGGCATAAATTGGTTTTGAAATTGCCAAACCTTTCTTAACAAGATCTTTCCAAGACTTGTCATTTAGCGATTTGCATTCCAAAAGCATCGGAAATTGAAAATCGAGATCTGTTGGTGCATCAATGATAATGCCATCAATGTGACCTTTAACTTTTCCGCCAGCGACAGCGAATCCAAATTGATTACCATTTTGTTTTTGAGTTATGAGATTGATGCCAGCCAGCCTTAACCATTTGATCATCAATTCTTCAAAGACATGACCAGCTTGAAAAACTCTGAGAATTTTTCCGCTAAAATTCTGATCTTCATCTTTTGGCGTGTCGGTATATTCAAACTGCAAAGCACGATCACAAGATACGCCAAGCCGTGATGCACCGAGGTAATCACGAGGAGTTTGTTTCGACTGTTCTGCTGTGAGTCCTTGATCAATCAGAAGATTTATTTTTTCTGAAATTTTTGGTCGGTGGTTGAAATCTAACATGGCACCTCCGACATTTCAGTTTCAGATGCTTTGCCTTGCATGAAGTCAAAATAAGCGGTGACGGCTACTTCAATTAAGCATAAAACTTCTTCTCTTGAGTAGCTTGAAACTGGGCGATCCATGCCGATTTCTGTCACATATTCACCAAGTGGTTTCAACGCAGATTCAATGGCTTCTTTTTCGTTTTTGGTTAAGTCGATCATATTATTTTCTTTGTAATTATTGCTAAAAATCCCTTGGCATCTCATGGAGCAGAAATACTTCATCATCTTGCGATTTGCTGGATGACTGGCGCGCAGCGGTGGTGGAATAAAACCAAATCCGCCGGCTTCTCTTTTGCACAACTGACAGATTCTCATGCGTTACCTCCCATGGCTTTTACCACCCGTCTTTTGGCATCAGCTTCGAATAACAGCTTTTGGATGGAGGTTTTGTTGAAATAAAATTTGAGCAGATTGGCAGCTTTGTATTTGGTGATGCTGTAATCATTTCGATATTGCTGCGGTAAGCATTGCAACTGCCTTGTTGATGCAGTTTGTTTCAACCAGCTTTTTGATTTGTGAGCGTTGTCAGCGGTTTCGTTTTCGTTTAAAAAATCATCAGCTTTTGCTAGGCAAACCTCTTGTGATCCACAATATAAAATCTTGATGCCAAACTCGCTTCCACCTAGGCAATACCAGTGATCATTCAAAAAGAAGATTCCGCTAAAAGCGTTAAATCCCGAAGCCATCAAAGCGCCGCCATCATCAAAAATATCACACCATTCAAAATTTGATCTCTGAGTCAGCAGATCAATTTCCGACATGGTAAATCCTGACAATTCACCTTTTGATAAATCAGCTTCTTCTCTCGCAACAAACTCATAATCACAAAGTGGGCAGTTATTTGATGCTGATGGAATGAGCATCGAGCATGATGGGCATTCTTTTTGGAACCTCGGATCAGTTTTCTTTTTTGACTGTTTTGCTTTCTCAAGATCGACATCAACTTCAAGAGAGCCGTGGATTAAGCTCGAAGTTCCAAAATCTAAAATTACGCAATCTTCCTTGATGACATCAGGATAAAGATTGTTATCAACAACGCGTAGTCCGCGCCCAATCATCTGAATCATCGTTGATTTAAATGATGAGGGGCGAAGTAAAACTACACAGGAGGTAGGCTGATAATCCCAGCCTTCAGTAAGAACAGCAACATTGACGATTACTTGCGCATCACCTTGTTCAAATTCGAAGAGGACATTTTTTCTTTCACAGTCAGTTAATTCGCTGCTGATAAAAACTGTTTTAATTCCGTGACTGTTAAAAATTTCTGTAACCGATTTAGCATGAGCGACAGTTGAACAAAAAATTACAGTCTTTCGATTTCCTGCAAGCTCCTGCCATTTGGCAAAAACTTCTTCGGTGATCGGAAGTTTGTTCATAATTTTTTCAACCGCGCCCATGTCAAAATCACCGGCAGTTTTTTTGACTTTTTTTAGTTCGCTTTGAGTTCCAACATCAATGATGTAAGTTCGTGGACGAACTAAATGACCCGATGCAACCAGCTCAGAAATTTTTATCTGATCAGCAACATTGGAAAAAATATCGCCTAAATCTTTTTTATCGCCGCGATTTGGTGTGGCGGTAACTCCATAAATCCAGGCTTTTGGATTTTTCTCTTTTACTTCTTTAATGATGTTGCGATAGCTCGGTGAAACTGAGTGATGTCCTTCATCAATTACCAACAAATCAAAGCTTGGAATGATGCTAAGGTTTTCTTTACGTGATAGCGTTTGCACCATCGCAAAAACAACCTGGCCAGCGAAAGATTTGGTTTTGGAATCAAAAACAGAAGTTCTTACGCTTGGATTGATGCGCAAAAACTTTTCCTGATTTTGCGAAGTTAATTCGTCACGATGAGCAAGAATTAAGGCTTTATTGTCAGGCTCCAGAACTTCGCCGACAACGGCAGAAAGCATTAAGGTTTTTCCTGCTCCTGTTGGCGCGATGCCAAGAGTGTTGCCGTGCTGCTTTAGTGCGGTAACACTCTTTTTTACGAACTCCTGTTGTCTTTTGCGAAGTATCATGGCTGCCCCTTAATCTATCTAGCCCAAGCTGGACGATTGTTAGCAGCGGGTGCTGCAGGAGTTGGAGCTTTGACAGCAACCTGTGCAACGCTTCCCATGAATGCCTGATAATCTTTGTGGTCAGGAGTTATGGCAAAACGGATTTCATTTCTTAGTTCCTCGTTCTGATCTTTTTTGGTTGTGATTTTGGCAACAAACTCAATGCCATCTAAATCAGCAAAACCGTTAATTTTTCTGGCATTTTGTGCAGCTGGTGAGTTGTCATTTTCAGAGACACCGCGAGCAGAATTGAGAATCGCTTTAATGAATGAACGCCCCATATTTCCCCATTCTGCGCCTTTGTTGCTGTAAAGACCAATCAACCCCCAGACTTTGCGCCGCGCATATTCGCCTTCAAGAATTACAAATTCGCAGGACAAATAAATTGAGCCGGTATTTTCATTTCTTGTTGCGTAACCGCCAACCCAGCCTTGATTTGGATCATCGTATCCACCTGGCTTGATTGACATTCTGACTTTTGCCAGAGTGTTGTTGGGAATTGCGTCAAAATTTGATTGGTTTTCGCTGTTGTTAAAATCCATAGACATAAAATCTCCTTGTTGTTTTTAGTTGTTGTTAAAAGTCAGATGTTCGTTGATTGGCTTGGCTTCGGATCGAATCTTTTCCATCAGTCGTCCGAGATGCGGTTCTTCGATTGCTTCAAGTCTTCGTGAGCGATCTTTTGCCGGATAATTGAACTGATTGATCGTGTGACAAATGAAGGCGCGGAAAGATTTGCCTTTGTCTTCCAGTTGAACTTCAGCCATGGTGATCACTTGATCGACAATGCCTGGCAGCTCCAATCCGGTTTTGCTTCCTTCAATTTGCGGCTGGAAATATTTTCGATTAAAATCATCCAGTTTTTCATCCAAGATGCCGACAAACCAAATATTCTTGCTGCGGGTATGCTGAAGATGAGTGAGCCATCCGATCATTTCGCGCCCGTGTAAACCATAAGCTCCGCGAGTATCCGGCTTTCCCGACTTCTCGCTAAATGCCTCTGGTTGACCTTGGCAATAACCGAAACACAAACGACCGGCGACTGTTATGCTGTCGATGAAAATCGTGTCGTATTTATCGAGAATTGATGGATCGCCAAACTTTTGACAAACTTCGTCATAATGGCGCTGAGAGAATTTTTGATCAGGACGAAGCGCGCGATTTGGTCCGCCGATGAACACCGCAAAGTCACAACATTCCTGCCAAGTTTTTGGACGGATTGTGTCACCTTGCCAGCCTTCAACTGCTAAATCGCCAGCTTCAAGATCAAAGAAGAGAGTTGTCTTTGGATCGAGCGTCCAAAGAAGAGAAGTTTTTCCGATACCAGATTTACCAAAGATGCAGCCTTTGATTCCTCTGGTTTCTTTTAAGCGTTCATCCGCGCTGATGATAGGAAGACTATTCATGTCTACCTCCTTCAGCTAGTGGCTGAATCTTAAAACTTTCGGCGCCGGTTTTTAAGACTCGCGCTGGTTTGAAAATGTTTTTGATATGCTCTGGCCAAGCGGTGTATTTGGTTTCAGAAATTTTGTAGGAGGTTTCGACATACTCGTCAGGATTGTCGCCGTGCTTTCTGATAGCAGTTACAACATCTTTTAATCTGTCCTGATCCCAATCGACCTTTTTAGCAAGAGTTGAAGAGATCCGATAATTGCCATCTGAAAAGTGAACAGTGCCAGTATCTTTGCAGTCGAGACTTCTGATATTGGCGGCAATATTGCGGTATTTAAAGGCAATGCTGTTATCCAACCATTCCTTAAGCATTTTAGCTTTTTGGAAATGTTGAACTGCCTGTTCTTGTAAAATCAGTAACTGCTCAGGGGGCAGTGCTGATAATTTTCCAACCGGAATGTTTGGAACATCCGATAAATTAATTTTGCTTTGATTCATATTTTCTTAAAAATTA
>CAYUSO010000009.1:0-84843 GCA_964447395.1 uncultured Rhizobium sp. | reverse complement strand
GGTTCCGATGTTGACGTGAGGTTTGGTGCGTTGGAAGGTTGCTTTGGTCATAAAATTAAATTTTTTTCAAAATTAGTAAATCTCTCCGAAGCAGATAAGACAAGCGTCGAAGCCGTATAAACTTTTGGAAATTTTCTCTTAAAAAGGAGGGAAGGCGCGGCAATTTATGAACCAAGAAATAAAATGCAAAGCCTTTGTCAGGCAGCAAAATTAGATCAAAAAATGGAAGGCAATTTTGCAATTTGGAAAATTTTAGAGACCACCTCGAACATGTCGAAAGTGATCTCTAAAATTGTAGAAGTGGGTTTTGGGTTTGGTGGATTTTGTGTGATGTTTTTGTGGTGGCTACTCGAGTTGGGTTATTGGTTTTCTCGAGGGGTTTGACTGGATTTTTCGTGATGGCACGAATCTAGGTGGCAACTGATTTCGCGAGCTTCGTATTTCCTTTGGTAAAAAAATACGAAGCTCGCCACGCTTCTCATCAAAAAAAATATTGCCACCAACCCAGAACTGATGAGGCGAAGAAAAATTTCTATCTACAGTTGGTGAGATTTTTCAGAGCTTCAGAGCCTGCTCAGAATATTTTTTAGCCACAGATATTTTGAACAGCCCCCAAGAACCTAGGAAAAAACAATAAAAAACCGGCCTGCAAAAACAAATTTGCAAGCCGGTTTTTTGGAAAACAAAAACCTCTTAGATCTGCGCTCTTACAGCTTTCGTGGCATCAACCATAAGTTGCAAAGCAGCTTTGGTTTCTGGCCAATCTCTGGTTTTCAAACCGCAATCTGGATTTACCCAAATTTGCTCAGCTTTCAAAACATCGAGCGCTTTTTTCAAAAGACTCTCCATCTCTTCCTGACTTGGAACGCGTGGGCTGTGAATGTCATAAACGCCTGGCCCAATTTCATTTGGATATTTGAAATTGACGAAGGCATTGAGCAATTCCATTTGCGAACGCGAAGTTTCAATTGAAATCACGTCAGCATCCATGTCAGCAATGGCTTTGATGATATCATTAAACTCAGAATAGCACATGTGTGTGTGAATTTGAGTTCTGTCTTCAACGCCGGAAGCGCTGATTCTAAAGGCTTCAACTGCCCATTTCAAATATTCGTTCCACTTGGCACGACGAATTGGCAAGCCTTCGCGAAGCGCAGCTTCATCGATTTGAATGATTTTGATTCCAGCGCGTTCGAGATCACAAACTTCATCACGAATGGCGAAAGCAATTTGCAAAGCAGTGTCTTTTCTCGGCTGATCGTCACGCACGAAAGACCATTGCAGAATCGTGATTGGGCCAGTCAACATGCCCTTCATGATTTTTTTGGTTTGGCTTTGCGCATATTTTGCCCATTCAACCGTCATTGGATTTGGACGCGAAACATCGCCGAAAATTACTGGGGGCTTCACGCAACGCGAGCCATAGCTTTGAACCCAGCCGTTTTTGGTGAAGAAAAATCCTTTCAACTGTTCGCCGAAATATTCCACCATGTCGTTTCTTTCGAACTCGCCATGAACCAAAACATCGAGCCCGATTTCCTCTTGGAAGCGGATGGTTCTAGTGGTCTCCTCTTGTAAGAATTTTTTGTAATCAGCATCAGAAATTTTTCCGGCTTTAAAATCAGCGCGGAATTTTCTCACTTCTTTGGTTTGCGGAAATGAACCAATCGTAGTGGTTGGAAGCAGTGGCAGATTGATGTGAGAGTTTTGAATTTTTTTGCGTGAAGCAAAATTTGTTTTGCGATTCATCAAAGATTCACTGATTGAAGCGAGTCTTTTTTGCACCAAATCATCGTGAATTCTTTTTGAAGTTTTGCGCGCTGAAATCGCGGCTTTATTGACTTCAAGCTGAGATTTAACTTCCGCTTCTTTTCCATCTGCAGCTTTGGCAATTACAGAAATTTCGGAAAGTTTTTGTGTTGCAAAAGCGAGCCAAGATTTCAATTCAGCGTCAAGTTCAGTTTCATTGGCGAGATCAACTGGCGTGTGCAATAGCGAGCATGAAGGCGCGATAATCACGCGATCTTTTCCTAATTTTTCGACAGCTTTTTTTGCTAAAGAAATCGAATTTTCGAAATTATTGATCCAAATATTTCTACCATCAACAAGGCCGAGGGACAAGGATTGGTCAGGCTTCACAAGATTTAAAACTTCAGCGAATTGTTCTGGCGCGCGCACTAAATCAACATGAACCGAAGCGCATCCGAGATCAAAAGCCAATGCAGAATTTTCGCTCAAATTATCGAAATAAGTTGCGAGGTGAAGTTGGATTGAGCCTGCAGCAGCCTTGATTTGCGGATATGATTTTAAATAGGCTTGAATTGCTTCAGCGGATAAATCCGTCACCAAAAATGGCTCGTCAATTTGTACGTCTTTAACACCAATTTCCTGCAATTTTTTGAAAAGTTCTTTGTAAGCAGAAAGCAAATTATCGAGCAAATCCAACTTATTTGAACCATCAACTGACTTGCCGAGAAGCAAGAAGCTGACTGGTCCCAAGACAACAGGACGAGTTTCAATTCCCAATTTTTTTGCTTCCAAATATTCGTCGAAAATTTTTGTCGAAGAAATTTTGAACTGCTGATTTTTTTTGAATTCGGCAACGATGTAGTGGTAATTTGTGTCGAACCATTTTGTCATTTCCATCGCAGTGACATCAATGCCGTCGCGCTGCGCGCCGCGAGCCATGGCAAAGCGTAAATCCAAATCGACATTGCCGCCAGAAAATTTGAAACGGTCTGGAACCGCGCCAAATAAGGCTAGACTGTCGAGAGTTTGATCGTAAAAAGAAAAATCATTTGAGGGAATGAAAGCAATGCCGGCAGCCTTTTGCAGATTCCAATTTTTTGCACGAATTTCTGCCGCGACTTGTTCTAACTCCGCTAGAGAGGAAGTTTTTTTCCAATAAGATTCGACAGCTTTTTTAAGCTCGCGATTAGCACCAATTCTCGGGAAACCGAGGTTTGCAGTTTTTAACATTTTTTTATTTTTTTAAGATTTGCGCAAGGCTTTGCGAAAAAAGAAAGGCAGGCTTGCCGAAGAAAATTTAGAAAATTTTTTCCATTAAAGAAAAAAATCCGACGATCGAGCCAACAATAACAGCGGTTTTGATGGTTAATCTAAGCTCCAATTCTTTCAGAGAATTTTTTAAATCTTTTTTGGTGACGAGATTGTGATCGATATAATCCGTAAAAACTTCCACCTGAGCCTCAGCCTGCTTGTCTGTAAAGCCAGAAGCTCTCAAATGATGTAAAATTTTAATCGGATTGTCGAAATATTTTGGCATGGTTTTTGTGTGTGACATGGTGTTTTGGACTTGTTTGCTAGCGTGATGCTTTTTCTAAAAAAAGCGCGGCGGAAAATATTTTTGCTTTGCTTAAAGGCAAGGCGGAATTTAAAAAGCGCGACCTTGGCCTAACCCCATTTTCTCAAATTTTTCAAATCAAAATGACAATTCACAACACTGATCTAGTCATAATTGGCGCTGGTCCTGCCGGTCTGTTTTCTATCTTTGAAGCTGGTATGTTGAAAATAAAATGCCACGTCATCGACACGCTTGAAGTCATTGGTGGACAGTGTTCAGCGCTATATCCAGAAAAACCAATTTATGATATTCCTGCTCATCCAAAAATTTTAGCCAGCGAACTGATTGAAATGCTCGAAGCACAAGCGGCGCCGTTTGAGCCGACGTATCACCTCAATCAAAGAGTCGATAAAATTAGCAAAAATTCTGACGGGAGTTTTTTGGTTGAGACTTCAAAAAATACTAAAATCAACTGCAAGGCGATCATCATTGCTGCAGGATGCGGAGCCTTTGGCCCCAACCGTCCACCACTTGCAGGCATTGAAGAATTTGAAGGCAAATCAGTGTTTTATGCAGTGCGTTCGAAAGCAGAATTTGCTGAAAAAAATATCGTAATTGCTGGCGGCGGCGATTCAGCGGTGGACTGGGCTCTTAGCCTTTCCGAAATTGCAAAAAAAGTTTACGTAATTCATCGCCGCGATAAATTTCGCTGCGCTCCCGAAAGTGCCGATAAAATGAAAAAACTCGCCGATGAAGGCAAAATCGAACTGGTAATTCCGTTTCAACTCGATGGGCTTGAAGGCGCGAATGGCAAGCTTTCTGCCGTGTTAGTAAAAGATTTTGACGGCAACGTAAAAAAGCTTTCCGCCGATTATTTGCTACCATTTTTTGGCCTCGCGATGGAACTCGGACCAATCGCAAATTGGGGTTTAAATTTGCATAAAAATCACATCGAGGTTGATGCTTCAAACATGCAAACTTCGGAAAAAGGAATTTACGCAATCGGCGATATCGCTACTTACAAAAATAAACTGAAACTAATCCTTACAGGCTTCGCTGAAGCGGCTTGCGCGGCTCATGATATTTATAAAATTGTTTATCCAAATCAAATTTTTCACTTCGAATATTCAACCAGCAAGGGAGTTTCCTAGATGTTTTCTAAGCTCGAATTTCTTATCGCCTGGCGCTATTTACGATCAAAACGCAAAGAGGGATTTATTTCCGTCATCGCGATTTTTTCCTTCGTTGGAATCATGATTGGCGTGGCTACATTGATTATCGTGATGTCGGTGATGAACGGTTTTCGCTATGAATTGGTCAATCGAATTTTAGGAATTAACTCACATCTTACGATCTACAGCCACGCGCATCAAATCGCTGATTACGAAAAAATCCTGACAGAAATAAAAAAAATTCCTGGCGTAAAATTCGCCAATCCTTTGGTCGAAAGTCAAGCCATGCTATCAACTCCAAACAAGAATCTGGGCGGCCTCATCAAGGGTATCAAACTTGAAGATTTAAAAAATAAAACTCTGGTTTCAAAAAATATCACCGCTGGAAATCTCGAAAAATTAGCGAATAAAAACTCGGTGATTATCGGTTCGGCTGTAGCGCAAAACATGAATCTTCACGTTGGCGATGCGCTAAAAATAATTTCTGCTGAAACGAATGAAACCTTAATCGGCGCGATTCCGCGCGTTAAAACTTACGAAGTTGCCGGCGTGTTTGACAGCGGATTATACGAATATGATTCGACGACAGTCTTCATGAATTTTAACATGGCGCAGATTCATTTTCGCTTTCCACAAGCCGCTTCCGCGATTGAAATTTTTGCCGAAGATCCTCTGCATTTAGATGAAATCAAACTGAAAATTTACGAAACTTTAATCGAACATAATGCACTTTACGCAACCGATTGGCAACAGGCTAATGCAAGCTTCATCGACGCTTTAAAAGTCGAAAGCACCGTGATGTTTTTGATTCTGACTCTGATCATTTTAGTCGCCGCCTTCAACATAATTTCGAGCATGATTATGCTAGTGAATGACAAAAATAAAAACATCGCGCTTCTTAGAACCATCGGCATGAGTAAAGGTGCGGTGATGAGAATTTTTTTGATTTGTGGATCATCAATCGGCGTAGTTGGAACTTTTTTGGGATTCCTCATCGGCGTAGTTTTTTCTGCCAATATCAACAACATCAAACTATGGCTGGAATCAATGACTGACACGACTCTATTCAATCCAACGATTTATTTTCTCTCCACTTTGCCTTCAAAAATTTTTGTTTCTGACGTGATTTTAATCACTGGAATGGCATTGATTTTATCTTTTCTTGCCACGCTTTATCCAGCCTACAAAGCAAGCAAAACCAATCCTGCTGAGCTTCTGCGCTACGAATAATTTCTTGACAAGGCAGTAATTCAAGCCTTACGGTATTACGTAATACCAACTTACAAGAATCTCATGAAATCCATTTCAAAACTTACAACAAAATTTCAGACTTCTATTCCAAAAGAAGTTCGCGAGAAGCTTTCTGTTCAGGCTGGAGACTATGTCACGTTTGAGATCAAAGGCAATGTCGTCACTCTAAAAAAAGCAGAAAATATTGACAAAAATCTTTTGAAATTAATGCAGAAAAATATGCAGGAGTGGAATTCGAAAGAAGATGATAAACAATTCGCCTATCTCGAAAACCTTGTCAAAAAATCATAACACCAATGACTTACAAACCCTTTGATATCGTAGTTGTACCCTTCCCTTTTTCGGACGATCTTAATAAGCACAAAAGCAGGCCAGCTCTGGTTTTATCGAGTGAGGAATATAATCAAAAAAGTAATCATTTGATCTTGGCGATGATCACTTCCGCCAAAAATTCTGGCCTATGGAATGATCATAAAATCAGCAATTACGCCAACACGAATTTGCAAAGTGACTGTGTCGTTAGAATGAAATTATTCACCATCGACAGAGCTTTGATCAAAGCAAAAATCGGCGTTTTGAACAAAGCCGATGCGAATAAAATTAAGAAAAATCTGAAAATGATTCTACAAAGTTAAAACTATCGATCCAGTTGTGGCGCGGCTTTCCAGCGCTTCGTGAGCTTTCGCAACATCCTTGAAAGCAAAGGCAGTGATTTGTGGTTTGATGATTCCCTTGCCAACAGCAATAAAAACCTCTTCCGCTGATAGAGCGAGCTCAACACGATTCGATTTGTAAAGTGCCATTGTTGGACGCGTGAGATAAAGTGAATTTCCAAAAAGTTTATTCAAATCGAGCTTATCGGTATTTCCGGAAGACTCGCCGAAAGAGACGCACATTCCCATTGGCCACAAGCATTCTAGAGATTTTTCCAAAGTATCTTTTCCAACAGAATCATAGACCAAACCAACCCCGCCATAGTTGGTAATTTTTGCTATCTCTTCGACAAAATTTTGTGTTTTGTAATTGATGACATGATCGCAACCGTTGCTTTTAGCGAGGGGAATTTTTTGATCAGAACCAACGGTGCCTATCACCTCCAAACCTAGATGTTTAGCCCATTGGCAAAGTATGTGACCTACTCCACCAGCGGCAGAGTGAACCAGAATTTTTTTCGCCCTCACGGCAATATAAACACGATGCAACAAAGCATGAGCAGTAAGACCTTTGAAGAGAGCTCCCGCAACTTGTGTATCAGTTAAATTTTGTGGTGGAATTACGAGATGATTTTGATTAATCGCTCTTTTTTCAGCATAGGCTCCAATGCCGCCAGTAGCGTATGCAACACGCTCTCCAACTTTAAAATTTTTTACTTCTGAACCAACCGCTTCAACAATTCCACAAGCCTCAAGACCAAGAGTTGCCGGCATTTGACTAAGGGAATATTGGCCACGTCTGAAACAAACATCAAAAAAATTCACGCCGATTGCAGTGTGTTTTACCAACACCTCATCTTTTTTCGGCTTTGGATCTTCGACTTTCTCGATCTTGAAATTGCCAGCATCACCAGCTTTATGAAGAACAATCGCTTGCATTTTTTTGGGAATTTTTAAGTTTGAAAAAGTGCCGCAATTCCAATCAAAACTTCCCTAAATGCAACATCAAAATCTCTTCGTTTTTGACATCGAAACAATTCCAGATTTAAACGCTGCAAAGAATTTATTAAATTTACCGAATGGCTCTACACAAGAGCTAAGAGAGGGTTTAACAAAATATCATCTCAACATCACCGATCAAAAAAATTCTTTTTTACGCCAACCATTTCACCAAGTGATTGGCATTAGTTTTTTAGAAGCAGAAATCGTTCGCGATTTTAACGGCGGAGAAATTTATCAAATTATCGACATTCGCTCCGGCGGCGATTTATCTGCAACGGAAGCTGATTTGGTCAAAGGATTTTTTTCTCATCTCAAGAAAAAATTTTCACGTTTGGTAAGTTTCAACGGCAAAAATTTTGATCTGCCAGTGCTAAAATATGCTGCGATGAAACACAGCGTTGAGGCCTCATGGCTCTATAAGAGCGGCGATAAATGGAACAATTACAATCAGCGTTACTCCCTCGATTGGCATTGCGATTTAGCCGAAGCTTTTTCCGATTTTGGCGCTTCTGCAAAAGTCAAAATGAACGAACTTTGTGCAGCTTTCAATCTACCTGGGAAGCTTGGCGTTGATGGCTCGATGGTGATGCAATTTTACGACGAAGGCCGCTTACAAGAAATCCGCGATTATTGCGAAACCGATGTGCTCAACACTTATTTGCTTTACTTAACTTACCAACATCACAACGGCTCAGTTTCGCACGACTCATTTGAAAAATGTAAAAGAAATCTGTGCGAATTTTTAGAAAAAAAATCTGCGCAAAAGCCTCATTTTGCTGAGTTCTTAACCGAGTGGAAAAAATCTGAAACTTTTGAAAAATAGAAACGAAATAACTTTCGAGTTTTGCTTTTTAAGCAGAATTTTTTTCCAAAATAAAATTTAATTCAGAGGTCAAAATGAAAAAGAATTTCTTAAAATCAGTAGGCGCTGCAGTGGTTGGAATCAGCTTAACAGCGGCTTGTTCAATGCTTGGATCAAAAGAAGAACACAAATGCGCCAGCAGCAAATGCTCTTCTCAAAAAACTGAAAATCACAATTGCTCAAGCAAGAAAAGCGAAAGCAATAATTGTGCCAGCAAGAAAGCAAAATAATGCTGAAAAAAACCGAGAAATCTATCGCTAAAAAAAATCCAACTCCAGCCATCGCGGTTGGAGTTGGGCTGCGCAGTCCGCATATCGGACATGTTTTGAATAACGCTAAAAAAATCGCTAAAAAAATCGGCTGGTTTGAAGTTCATAGCGAAAATTATTACGACTTAGAAAGTTGCTCATTACAAAATTTAATCGAGGTCAGAAAAGATTTTTCTATCTCGCTGCACTCAGTTGGAAACTCGCTTGGATCCACGAACAGCCTTGATCTACAGCATTTAAAGAAATTAAAGAAACTCACCGAAATCATCGATCCATTTTTAATTTCTGATCACATTTCTTGGGGCATGATTGATGGAAAACATCTCAATGATTTGCTTCCCCTTCCCTACACCAAAGCGGCTTTGAAGGCGATAGAAAAAAATGTTTCGCAGATGCAGGATTTTTTAAAAAGACAAATTTTAGTCGAAAATCCTTCCACTTATTTGACCTTCAAAAATCAGGAAATGGATGAGGCGGAATTCATAAATTCTCTCACTAAAAAAACTGGCTGCGGATTGCTTTTAGACGTGAACAACATTTTCGTCAGCGCCCAGAATAATCAAAGCTTCAAGCCCGATGAATATCTTGCAAAACTTGATAAAAAAATCGTCAAAGAAATTCATCTTGCCGGCCATTCACAAACAGAAATTTTTGACGGCAAAACATACAAAAAAATCCTCATCGACACTCACAATGATTTAGTGCGAAAAGAGGTTTGGGAAATTTATAAATCCGCAATAAAAAAATTTGGAAAAGTTCCGAGCTTAATCGAGTGGGATCAAGATTTTCCTGAGTTTGACGTGCTTTTATCCGAAGCAAAAAAAGCGCAAAATTTTATGCAAAAATGAAAAATATTTCCACGCTGCAAAAAAATTTTGCTCGTCACATTTATCAAGAATCCAACAAAAGAATCATCGACTCACTTCCCTATTCAAACCAAGAAGCTCTAGCGCGCCTCAACATTTATCGTAATAATGTTTTTGGAAATTTTGACTCGGTTCTAGAATCAATTTTTGAAGCGACAAAAAAAGTTGTTGGCGCAAAATATTTTTCACAAATCGCTGCGCAATATCATCAAAGACATTTTTCAAGAAGCGGAAATCTTGATCATTATGGCGATAAATTTCCTGACTTCATCAAGCACATTTCCAAACAACACAAACTAGCGTATCTTCATGATCTGTGCCGCCTCGAGCTGCTTTATCATCAAGCCTATTTTGTAAAAAATGTTGATGATTTTGACATAAAAAAATTTCAGAAAATTCCGCAGGAAAAATTTTTTAATCTTACTTTTGAACTTCATCCATCTTGCTTTTTATTCAGCTCGAAGTTTCCGATTTTTACGATTTGGAAAGAGAGTTTGAAAAAGTCAGGTCGAAAGAAAATATCTTTAACCGAAGCAGAATTGGCGCTAGTTTCTCGTGCTTCTGGAAAATTAGAAATCACTAAAATGTCACCAGAAGAATTTGTTTTTCTAAGCAATTTGAAACAACAAAAAACTCTGTTTGAAACTTACAAAAAAATTCTTCGTCTTACAAAAAAAGAATGTGATATAGGGGCGCTGCTTCAAGCATTCATCAACTCTCGCGTTATTACCAATTTCAAATTAAAGGAGTCCAAATGAAGTGTGAAAAAACTACAAAATTAATTTCCTGTCTGGGAAATTTTTGTGAGAAAAAAAATAAATTCTTAGAAAAATATTTTTCTCCAATATTGCTTTTGACCTTACGCATCATGATCGCAAGCGTGTTTTTAAAAAGCGGTTTGGTAAAATTTTCTAATCTCGATTCAACAATTTATCTTTTTGAAAACGAATATCAGGTGCCGTTTCTCAATCCAGTTTTTGCAGCATATTCAGCAACATTTTTTGAACTTGTTTGCGCAGGATTATTGTTTGTCGGACTCGCCACCAGACCAGCAACCTTGCCACTAATCGCCATCACCCTAGTAATTCAATTTTCAGTGATGCCAAATCCGGAACATTTCTATTGGTTAGCTCTTCTCGCAACTTTATTAACTTTCGGTGGCGGTTGTATTTCGCTCGATAAAATCATCAAAAAATGCACCACTAAATGCAGCAATTAATCTAATCTAGGGCGGCCGCAAAAGCCGCCCGATCTTACTCTAGCTGGCTTTCAAATCTCCGCCAACAATTCTGTTGCAAACTCCTTCCGGCAATAAAATCCATTCACCTTTTCCACCATTTACCTTTGCTTCACCAGCGCATGAATGCATTTGTTTAGAATCGCTGCAGTCATTTTTTCCGGCCTTAACGACGCCATAGCATTTTTCCATTTTGCCTTCCTTGGCAATCGCTTGATTTGACAAAGCCATGATTGAAGCGCTTCCAACCAACATTGAGGCAATAAATTTTTTTCTGAGAGACATATTTTTTTAAAAAAAGTTGAAGAAATGGAAAAAGTTTTTCCATGAATTGCTTCGCGCTGTTTTCGCAAAAGTTACAACTTTTTTGTAAAAATTTTTGTGAAAAAAGCGCTGAAGAAAATTACTAAAAACACCGGGCAGAAATGCCAAATAAAAAGGTGCGAGGTGTTTTCGGTTTCATGCATTAATCTCTCGATGAAGTAAGATAATCCACCGCTCGCAATCCCAATCATTAAGAAAGAAAAAGTGAAATTTGTCATCACGCCACGACGCAAAACTGCGATTAAGAATGCCGTTGGAATTATTGAAAAAATCATAATTCCGAGCAAACATGCGAAATCAAAATTACCGCATAAAAGATGATCGGGATTGTTATCTGGACAGCAAATGCAGCGAGCGAAAATCACTAGAGAAAATCCGATAAAAAACAAAATTGGTAAAAATTTTACCCATTTTTTTTGACTAAAATCTGGCAAGCGCAAAAAGCTCAAAGATGCCGCAGAAAACAAAATTGCTGCGACGAGAAAAAATAATTCGATTTGAAAAAATCTATCGTGAATTTCTGTAGAAAAATCTGTTCTCAAGCCAAAATAATAAAGCAAAATTGCAAAATATAAAAACAGCGCCAAGCACGATGAAATAACGCTGTGAAGCGGTTTCATTAAAGGTTTTTTTGCGCCTTGTTTTGCTAATTGTGAAATAAATTCTGCACTCACTTTTTTCCAAATTTTTTAGTTAAAATTGCATAAGAGCGGTGCGCTGAAATCTTTACTGCTGCAACACTCATCTTCATTTTATTCGCCACTTCCTCCAAAGAGTTTCCGTCTATTTTCAAAAATTTAATAATTTCGCGATGTTTTGGCTTTAGAACATAAAGCATTGAATCAAGCTCTGGTGCGCTTTGCGGCGTAAATTCCACTTCTTCAAATAAAAAATTTTCTACCTTGGAAAAATCGACTTCTTGAAGCTTTTTTTGACGATAAATTTTTCGTAAATGATCTTTTAATTTGTAATTGCTGATGGCGAGAACCCAGCTCTTGAAAGGCCTGTCGCAATCGTAAGTATGACTCGATTGATGAATCGCCAATAAAATTTCCTGCGTCAAATCATCAATCTCGATGAGATTTTTATAGTTAAATTTTTTGATAAAATTGCGAATCAGCGGAGCGATTTCTTTCAAAACATTTTCGTAGGCAAGCTTGTCTCCGGCTTGCGCGCGACGCATTTTTTCTTCTAGCGTTTCATCGACCATAGCATGATGGCTTTTTGCGCATGAAGACGATTTTCTGCCTCGTCAAAAACTACGGATTTTTTGGAATCAATAACTTCAGAAGTCACTTCAAAACCACGATATGCTGGCAAGCAGTGGGTGAAAATTGCGTGCTTTTTTGCCAACTTCATCAAGGAAGAATTAACCTGAAATGGTTGCAAAGAATTTATTTTTTTCTGTCTTAAGGCATCATTTTTTTCTGCCTCGTCTCCCATTGAAAACCAAGTATCCGTGATCAAAACATCGGCATCTTTTGCCGCTTTTTTTGCATCAGAAAAAAGTGAGATTTTTGCACCAGTTTTTTGCGCCTTTTTGATTTCAAGACTTGAGAAATCGTAGTCTTTTGGCAGCGCGATTGCTAATTCAAAATTAAAGGCTTTAGCAGCGTGGATGTAGGAGTTGAGAACGTTATTTGCATCACCAAACCAGGCTAATTTTTTGCCAGAAATTTTTCCCAGATGTTCTTCAATTGTCAGAATGCTCGCTAAAATTTGACAAGGGTGAGAGAAGTCTGAAAGCGCATTAATCACTGGCACAGAAGCGTGCTTTGCCAGCTCCAAAATTGTTTGATGGGAGTTGGAGCGAATCATGATCGCATCAACAAAACGCGATAAAACTTTAGCGGTATCTTCAACCGATTCGCCTTTACCAAGCTGCATATCTTTTTGGTTCATCACAATCGCATGACCGCCAAGTTGGTTGATTCCGACCTCAAAAGAAACACGAGTACGAGTGGAATTTTTTTCGAAGATCATCGCCAAATTTTTGTGAGGCAGCAATTTTGCTTGCTTTGCGAGGCTTTTTTCTTTTTTGATTTTTTTAGCAAGCGACAAAATTTCGTGCAATTCTTTGGCAGAAATCTCATTTAAATCGACGAAATGCTTAACTGATTTTTTTGGCATAAAAATGTTTTGAAAATTTCAGGAAAGCGCGCGAATGTAAGAACCACCTGTCTTTTGTCAAGATTCCTATTTTCCCAAATCAATGTCAGAAAAAATTTTTATCACCAGCGGCGGAACTGGCGGTCACATCATTCCAGCACGTTGTTTGGCAAATTTTTTATCCAAAGAAAATCACAAAATATGCTTTTTTGGTGACGATAAAATTACCAACTACATCAAGGACGAAGATCGCTTCGTGACAAGAATTATCAGCTCATCTCAACTAAAAAAATCTCCGTTTTTTTTGATAAAAGCAGCGTTCAAAATTTGCTGGGGAATTTTCCAATCCTTTTATTTTCTACTCACGATTCGACCAAAATATGTAATCGCTTTTGGAGGATACTCAACCTTTCCATTGCTAGCTGCGTCGCTGATAACACGAACCAAAATTATTCTTCACGAACAAAATTCTTACCTGGGAAAGGTAAATAGAATTTTCGCCAAATATGCAAAAAAAATTGCCACCTCTTTTCCCGAAACTTCCGGAATTTCTGCGCAAAATTTGCAGAAAGTTATTTTGGTTGGCAACCCGGTGCGCGATGAAATTCTGGCGCTAAATCAAATTCCATACGCGCTTCCAAAAAATGAAGAGATGGTGATTATGCCAGACAATAAAATGGGCTATGATGTGCTTTTAAGTTCAGATTTTTCTGAAAAAAAAATCGAAGAGAGAAAAAATTTTTTTAAAATTCTTATCATCGGCGGATCAGGTGGGGCAAGGATTTTCAGCGAAGTTTTGCCAAGGGCTTTTTTTAATCTCAGCGACACTTTTAAAGACACGATTCAAATCACGCAGCAATGTCGTTCTGAGCTGGTGCAATCAACATTTGAGCAATATCGATCCTTCAATATCAACATCGCAATCGATGCTTTTTTTGACAATATGCCGGAATTAATTCGTGATTCACACCTTGTAATCGCACGCTCTGGCTCATCTTCAGTTTTTGAATTTTGTGCGGCAAAAAAGCCGATGATTCTTATTCCCTTCGCTCTTGCTGCCGATAATCACCAAGAAAGAAATGCGCGCTATTTAGAAAAACACGGCGCCGCAATCGTCATCACTGAAAAAGAATTCACCATCAACAAAATCAGTGAAGTCTTGAAAGAACTTGTTGCTAGTCCAGAGAAGCTGAAAAAAATGTCAGACAATGCTGGTGCTTTGGCAGCAATGGATGCAACAAAAAATCTCGCAAAATTAATTCATGATTGAAGCAGTTTCAAACTCTCCCAGAACCATAATTGATAACGCTCGCGACTCTGAAACCGCTGCCTTGCCAAACGTCGTCACGGAAATTTCTTTGGGAGAAATTTTACAAAAAAAACGTCAGGAGTTGAAAATTGAAATCGAAGATGCCGCAACTTTTTTGCGCATAAAAATCGGCGACATTCACGCAATTGAAAATAACGAAATAAGCAGGATTGCCAAGCACTTATACGCCCCTGGACTGATTCGCTCTTACGGAAAATTTCTTAAAATCGACGAAAGAATAATCGAAGAAAAAATCAAAACCTTAGCCTTCAAATCAAACACCGAAAATAAAAAACATTTACTGATTAACATCGGCGAGAACATAGAGCTATCGCCAGATCGGGATGGCTTATTTAACTTTCTGCTAATCTCTATTCTGCTATTTTTAACTCTACTTTCGATCTATAATTCCCACGAAAATAATAATTCCTTGATCACTAATCAGGAATTGATTCTACAACTGAAAAACATCGATTCTTAATGGCTGAGAACGAAGAAAAACAAATTGTTAAAATCGGCCGAATGCTTGCCAATAAAGGGCTTAGCATCATAAAATCTGAGGCTACAAAAATTGGCGCTGCGGTTTTTTTAGCCATCATTTCATTCACCTTAATCCTACCAATTTTCTTCAATAATTCCGCACTAAAATTTCAGATCACGCAAAAAATTAGTCAAATTTCAGAAGCGAATTTTAGTATTAAAGGAGATATAAAAATTGTGCTGCTTCCTTATCCAGCAATAATCGCCGAGGATGTTTTATTAGAAAATTATAAACCGAAAACCGAAAAAAATTCGCCAAAGATTTACAATCTTTACGCCAAGAAAATGAAAATAAAATTTCCAGTTTTTTCATTTTCTAGCGATGCTGCTATCGATGAGTTAACCCTCAGCGATGCAGTGATGGAAAGCCTTCACGAGAATAATTCATCAACCACTCGGGATAATAAACTCACAAGAATAATCGCCGAACTTAATAAAATTCCAAAATCACAAGAGACTCATTTAAGCTCTGGAATCAGCGCAAAATTATTTTCCATCGAGGATATAAATTCGTCGCAATTGGCTCTAGGAAAGCTTCCGCGCCTAATAATAGAAAATGGTGAAGCAATTATTTACGATCGTTTTAATCGGAAAAAAGATATCGGCGCCATCAACGTCAAAACAAAAATTAACAGAAAAAAAATTTCTGCGGAGGGAAGCTTTAGCAGTGAAAACATCGTCAGCAATTTTAAGCTTTTAGCAAAATTCAATTCTTCCTCTAATAGCCCCACATCTGTGTTGGAAGTGATTTCTCCAGTAATGCAATTGCGCATTAAAGGAAATTTTCCTTTCGAAAATAAAGGAATTTTTGCCAGCGATTTTCGCGGAAAAATCGAGGCGGAAATTGTAGAATTAAAACCATTTTACCAAAGCTATATTAGCAACGCTGACATAATTTCTGGCAAACTAAAATACAGCGCGAAGCCAATAAAAATCAGTGCTAACATTGAGAATCTCGCACAAGAAATTTCGATTAGTGATTTAAAAATTAACTCCGATTTAGTTAGCGGAAATGGTAATATTAACCTTGATGTTTCTGGAGAAGTTTCTTTGGTTGATGTCGATTTAGACCTTGCCAGCCTTGATTTGGACAACATTTGGTCAAATAACGCAATTCCCGCAAACCAGGATGATAATCAAAATAATTTACAATTAGCAGCAAATGACGAAACGGAATCTTTGCCAACAACAATCTTGCCAGACCAACAGAATCAAGATGCGGTAGCTGTTTCGACTCCAACAGAAAAAACCACGCCGATTAATTTAAATCTCACCAAAGAAATTAAGGACATCGACCTCACCACTGAAATAAAAATCAAAAGCATCAAATATCTCGATGGCGAAATCAAAGATGCTAACCTTTATCTTACCCTTTCGAAAGAGGGAGAAATCATGGTTTTGCCGCTGATTTTCACAATTCCTGGCGATGGAATTTTTCGTGTTAATGGTGTTTTTGACAATACCGCAATCACGCCAAAATTTATCGGAAAATTTGATGCTAGCGGAAAAAGCATAAAGGAAGTTTTGCGTTGGCTAAAGATCGAATCACAAAATTTAAAACTCGAAAACCTGCGTGAATACAGCCTCTATTCCGATGTGATGCTTTTGCCAAATTCTATCACTCTGAATAATTTTTATCTCAATCTAAACAACAGTTCTGAATTTTTGGGCGAAGCAAAAATTGATAACAGCAACAAAATTTCCAATATCATCAGTCGGTTCCGTATCAGCAATTTCAACGTTGATGAACATTTTCTTACCTCGGGACAAAACGCCTATTTCTCTCCTGGATTGCTTCTGAAAAAACTACTTTGGCTCAATGATATTTCTTCTAACAGCAGTATAGATTTAGGCTTCGACAAACTGATTTATAAAAAAGAGGAATTTCCTAACCAGTCGCTAAAATTAAGGCTTGGACGCGGTTATCTAGAAATTTCTGATTTGAATTTAAAATCAGAAAACACCGATTTAACGGCAAATATTTCTGTCGATATCAGCGATAAAAAACAAAAATTCGACATAACTGTTAACGCCAATAACTTCCACTATGATACCCTTCAACAGGAAGCGCCTCTAGCTTTCGGCGATAATATAACAAAATCACAAAAACAAAATTTCTTTGACCAATTTTTTTCTCTGCCGTCGCTTGAAGGATTTGACGGAAAAATTTCTCTCAACTTCAAAAAGCTAAAAATTGATGATGTTGAAATTAGTAAAGTAATCCTCGAGGGAAGATTAAAAGATGGTAATATCAACGTGATAAATCTTTCGAGCAGCATTTATGGTGGAACCCTTGATTATAAAGGGCTGATCGGCATAAAACTTAACAAAACAATTAACGGAAATTTAACTTTTGACAACGTCTCTTTACAGCCACTTTTGTCGGATATTTTTGGAATTCAGAATGTTGCTGGCATCGCAAATATTTCTGCGAACGTCACTTCTGTAGCGAGCAGTCGAAGTGAGTTTGCCAAATCTTTACGCAGCGAAATTAAATTTAACGCCAATGCGCCGACCATTATGGAATATGGCTTGAACGACCTGGTAAAAAAAATGTTTGCTCCACAAATTTACGCAAATGACTTGCGCAATCCCGAGCAAATTCTCATCAACTCACAAGCGCAAACTGTTTTTAAACAATCCGATGGAACCATACAAATCAACGGTGGAAAGGATGGAAAGCTACGCGCCAACATCACTGCTCCAGCGGTTAACGGAATTTTATCTGGCGCAATCAATCTTGAAAACAACACGCTCGATCTCTTGTTCAATACAATTTTTTTAACGGGAAATAGTCAAAAACAGACTCCAATTAACATCGCAACCAACATCAAAGGGCCAATTAACAATCTGGCACAAAGCACGAATTTAGATCAAGCGCGCCAATATCTTGGACTCCCGATAACAACAGTTTCAACCAGTAAAATTCTGCCATCGCAGGATATTTTACCTTCACAAAATAAAGAAATTCTAACTCAGCAATAATGCCGTTTTTCTCACAAAAAATACAAAAAATCTTGGCAAAAAAAAATTGCGAGAAAATTACTTGCCTTACTGCCTACAGCTTTCCAATGGCAAAAATTCTCGATGAATTTTGTGATATTATTTTAGTCGGCGATTCTCTTGGAATGGCAATTTACGGGCATTCAGACACTATTGATGTCACTTTGGAAATGATGATTAATCACGGAAAAGCAGTGATGCGCGCTGCGAAAAAATCTTTTGTGGTGATTGATTTACCTTTTGGAACTTACGAAAAATCAAAAGAGCAAGCTTTGGAATCAGCAAAAAAACTAATCGCTGCAACAGGCTGTCACGCCATTAAAATCGAGACTTCGCGCCATTTAGCTGAAACTGTAAAATTTCTCACAGAAAATAAAATCAACGTCATGGCTCATGTCGGATTAATGCCGCAACATGTGCGCGAAATCGGTGGTTATCGCTATCAAGGCAAAGATGAAAATTCGGCAAAGGAAATTTTGGAAACGGCAAAATTAATGGAAAAAGCTGGCGCATTTTCTGTGGTGATTGAAGCGGTTCCAGCCGAGCTTGCGACAAAAATTACTCACGAAATTTCTATTCCAACAATCGGCATCGGAGCTTCAGCTGAGTGCGATGGCCAGGTTTTAGTGATCGATGATTTACTCGGATTAAATCAGGAATTTAAACCAAAATTCGTCACTTATTACGCCGATCTCGCCGGAGAAATTTCTCGCGCTGTTGCAAAATTTTGTGATGATGTGAAGGCAAAAAAATTCCCCGCTAGAGAAAATTTACGCTGATGTTTCGATAAAAATTTTCAGATTTTTTGAGTTAAAGACAGATCCCGAAACAAGTTCGGGATGACACGCTTGGGGTTTAGGATGACGCGCTTGTAATTCGGAATAACATGCTTCCCAAATCGTCATCCCGAACTTGTTTCGGGATCTGTCTTTGCATTCGAAGCGATAATCCTCAGATAACCTCCCCAAAACCGCAGTTCCACGGCTTGACACTTGGTTTTTGCCGCCTAGTTTGCGCGCCTCTTTTTTCTACCCCTCCTAAAAATTTTTTCCAAAAAATGACAGATTTCAGAAACGTTGCCATCATTGCTCACGTTGACCACGGCAAAACTACACTCATTGACGCGATGCTTCATCAAAGCGGCACTTTCCGCGCTAACCAACAAGTTGAAACGCGCGTGATGGATTCCAACGATTTGGAAAAAGAACGCGGCATCACCATTCTTGCGAAATGCACTTCACTGATTTGGAAAGATCAAAAAATTAACGTAATTGACACTCCTGGCCACGCCGATTTTGGCGGTGAAGTTGAGCGCGTTCTTTGCATGGCTGACAGCGTTGTGCTTTTAGTTGACTCTGCCGAAGGTGTGATGCCACAAACCAAATTTGTGCTTGCGAAAGCTTTGGCTCTTGGTCTTCGCCCTATTGTTTTTATCAATAAAATTGATCGCTCTGACGCTCGTCCTGATGAAGTTCTTAACGAAATTTTTGATCTTTTCGTTTCTTTAAATGCCAATGAGCAGCAGTTAGATTTTCCAGTTCTTTACGCCGTAGGCCGCGATGGCTGGTGCGTTGCCGATATGGATAAAGACGAACGCAAAGATCTTTCTCCGCTTTTTGATTTGATCTTGTCTCACGTTCAGCCGCCAAAATTTGATTCCAACGCGCCTTTCAAAATGCTTGCCACATTGCTTGATCGCAGCCCTTATTTCGGCCGCATGTTGACTGGTCGCATCTACTCCGGAAAGGCCAAAAACCTCATGAGTTTCAAAGCGATTAACTTGAAAGGCGAAGTCGTCGAGCAAGGTCGCCTCACTAAACTTCACGTTTTCCGTGGCGTCGAAAAAGTTCCAGTCGAAGAAGCTGAAGCTGGCGATATCGTTTCAATTGCTGGTTTGGAAAAAGCTTCAGTTGCGGATACGCTTTGCGATTTGTCGGTTTCCGAGCCGATCAAATCAACGCCGATTGATCCGCCAACAATGGCCATCACCATCAGCGTTAACGATTCTCCACTCGCTGGTTTGGAAGGAACAAAAGTCACTTCGCGCATGATTCGCGATCGTCTCTTCGCTGAAAATGAAACTAACGTCGCCATCAAAGTTAAAGAATCTGACGCGAAAGATGCCTTTGAAGTGGGCGGACGCGGCGAGTTGCAACTCGGAGTTCTCATCGAAAATATGCGTCGCGAAGGTTTCGAGCTTTCAGTTTCAAGACCGCGCGTGCTTTTCAAAAAAGATGCTAACGGAGAAATTTTAGAGCCGGTTGAGGAAGTTGTGGTCGATGTTGATGATGCTTTCAGCGGCGTTGTTGTCGAAAAACTTTCTTCACGAAAAGGCGAAATGCAAGACATGCGCCCATCTTCTGGTGGCAAAACTAGAATCATTTTCTACGTGCCATCGCGCGGCTTGATTGGCTATCAATCGGAATTTTTAACCGACACTAAAGGCTCGGGCGTTTTGAATAGAATTTTCCACAATTACGTTCCTTACAAAGGCGAAATTTCTTTCAAGAAAAACGGCGCATTAATTGCAACTGATCCTGGCGAAGCTGTGGCTTACGCACTTTGGAACCTGCAAGAACGCGGCACTATGTTCATCAAACCACAACAAAAAGTTTATTCTGGAATGGTGGTTGGAGAAAATTCAAAACAAGGTGATTTGGAAGTTAACGTTTTGAAAGGAAAACAACTCACCAACATCCGCGCTTCTGGAACTGATGAGGCAATTCGCCTTACTCCGCCAAGGGAATTAACGCTTGAAGATATGATCACTTATGTCGGCGAAGATGAGCTTGTTGAAGTGACGCCAAAATCTCTACGTTTGCGCAAAAAGTTTTTGGATTCGAATGATCGCAAAAGACTTGGCAGATCGAAAGAAGCGAAATTTGATTTTGTTCAGGAATAGTTCGGCCAGCTCCCCACACTGTGTCGAGGGGTCGGAAGATAAACTCTTAGTCCCCTCGACGCAGTGTGGGGAGCTTAAATTATTTTAAACATGCGCCCCTCAAACCGACTTCCATCCCAACTCCGCCCAGTCTCAATCGAAACTAACGTCAACGCCTACGCCGAAGGTTCTTGCCTGATAAAATTCGGCAATACTCACGTTCTTTGCACCGCTTCAATCGAAGAAAAAGTTCCGCCATTTTTGCGTAATAAAGGCACGGGCTGGATCAGCGCTGAATACAACATGCTAGCACGTTCAACGCATACGAGAAATAGTCGCGATCCATCAAAACCAAATGGCCGCAATATTGAAATTCAACGCTTAATCGGCCGCTCACTTCGTTCTGTAATCGATTTAAAAAAATTGGGAGAACGTCAAATCACCATCGATTGCGATGTTCTTCAAGCTGATGGCGGCACGCGCTGCGCCTCAATCACCGGCGGTTATGTTGCGCTGGCAATTGCGGTAAGAAAAATTTTAGGAAAAAATTTAGTGAAGTCTGACATCTTGACTGGCGCGGTTTGCGCCATTTCTTGTGGAATTTTTAACGGCGAAGTAATCGCAGATTTGGACTATGCCGAAGATAGCAAATGCGAAACCGATTGCAATTTTGTTATCAATAAAAATCTCGATTTAATCGAAATTCAAGGAACTGCCGAGCAAGGTGCCATGAGCTTCGCGCAAGTTTCTAAAATGTATGATTTAGCCAAAAAAGCTGCGGAAGAAATTTTTGAGATTCAACGAAAAGCGATAGAAAATTCTTAAATAAAATTCGACGCCAAATTAAAAAAGAAGTAAGCAACAGTGTCTAAAAATCTCGCCCATCTCACAAAAAAAGAACTTGAGGAAGAGTTGTCAGAACTAGGCGAGAAGCCATTCCGCGCCAAGCAAATTTGGAATTGGATTTATGCGCGTGGAGCAAAATCTTTTGATGAAATGACGAATATTTCGAAAGAAATGCGTCAAATGTTGCAGGAAAATTTTTCATTATCTCGTCCGCAAATTTCCAAAGATTTAGCTTCCTTTGACGGCACTAGAAAATGGTTGGTGAAGTTTTTCGACGGTCGTGAAGTTGAAGTTGTTTACATTCCAGAAGAAACTCGCGGCACGCTCTGCATCTCATCGCAAGTCGGTTGCACACTCGCCTGCAAATTCTGCCACACTGGCACGCAAACTTTGGTTAGAAATTTAGAATTTCACGAAATCGTTGCACAAATTTTAATCGCCAAAGATTTAATTTCCGATTGGGATAAAAATAGTCGCAAACTCACCAACATAGTATTCATGGGTATGGGCGAGCCTTTTTTCAATTATGAAAATGTTGCTAAGGCAGTAAAAATTTTGAATGATGCTGAAGGCCTAGATCTATCAACACGGAAAATTACTATCTCAACTTCGGGACTTGTTCCAGAAATTTTGCGCTGCGCTAATGAGTTAAAAACTAATTTAGCAATCTCGCTTCACGCCACGAATGACGCGCTTCGAACCGATATCATGGCCATCAATAAAAAATATCCGCTCAAAGATTTGCTCGCCGCTTGCAAAACTTATAATCAGCTAAATCCCAACCAAAAAATCACTTTCGAATATGTGATGCTGAAAGATGTGAACGACAAAGAAGAGCATGCGCGTGAGCTGATAAATTTGATCAAAAAATTTAATCTCAACGTCAAAATAAATCTGATTCCGTTTAACCCGTGGGGCGGCTGTGGGTATGATCGCACCAGCAATACACAAATTCATAAATTTCAGAAAATTTTGCAGGATGCGGATTTGATTTCGCCAATTAGAAAAACTCGCGGCGATGATGTTTTGGCGGCATGCGGGCAATTAAAATCCGAATCACAACGCGAAAAAAAACATGCAAAAAAATAAAATTTATTTTCTTGATGGACTCAGAGGATTCGCAGCCCTAGCAGTTGTTTTCAATCATTTTATTGATGCCTTTTATCCAAAAATTTCCGGTGAATTTAGCGGCGCAATCACATTACAAACTTGGGAAAAAATTTTGGCTTACACGCCATTTGGGTTATTTTTTAACGGCGATTTTGCGGTTTGTATTTTCTTTGTAATTTCTGGATTGGTGATTTCGCGATCATTTTTTCAGCATGAAAATTTTCACCAAGCTCCTCTTTATGTCTGCAAAAGATATTTACGCTTTGTTCTTCCTGTAGCCTTTAGCGCATTGATTGCGTGGCTGATCACGCATCTCGGATTTTCTCACAATAAAGAAATTTTTGCCGTCACGAATTCAGCCTGGGTTGAGAGATTTTTTATTTATGATTTTGGTTTTTTTTCTGCTGCAGCTTACGGATTTATCGAAGTGTTTTTTTCCAACCGCTCTTACCATTTTAATCCAGTTTTATGGACAATGGTTTATGAATTTTGGGGATCGATTTTAATTTATTTTTTACTTTATCTCTTCGGCAATAAACTTTATCGCGCCTTTATTTTCATGGGTCTAGCAATATTTTCTTCTGGTTATTATGTAAGCGCAATGATGTTTGGCGTCATTCTTTCTGATCAAAAATTTTACGAAAAAATTCAAAAAAATATTACAAATTTTCTAAAAAATAAATTTTACCACTACAGCGTTATAGCCTTGATTTTATTGCTCTCATCCTATCCAGAAAATAATCAATTTGTGCAAAAAAGTTTTTATAAATTTCTTAATTTCAACGATGACAGCATGGTTTTTTATCACAGCATCGCGGCATTTTTGTTGTTAATTTTTCTGCTTAATTCCGTCAATTTACAAAAATTTCTCTCATCTGATTTAAGTAGATTTTTTGGCCGAATTTCTTTCTCGATCTATCTGATTCATCCCGCAATTATTGTAAGTTTTTCAGCAATAACATTATTGGCTTTAAACCAATATTTGAGCTATTTCACAGCATTTTTTATCAGCCTGAGTTTAACTTTTATTTTGACAATTTTTCTAGCGAACTTCATCCATCGTTATGTCGATTTATCTGGAATAAATTTTGCTAATTTTGTGATGAAAAAAATTCTAAAAATTTCTACGAAAAAAAATCCCCAACCTTCTTAAAAAAATTATCTGACTTCGGATTGCTGGCTTTGTTTTTCATCAAAACATCGAGCTTTGTCAATAACTCGCGCTCTTCGCTTGAAAGCTTCACCGGAGTTTCGATGTTGATTTTGACATACATGTCGCCCCTACGGCCACCTGAGTTGATGACGCTCATGCCTTTTGATTTTAAGCGGAAAGAATCGCCATTTTGTGCGCCTTCGGTGATTTGTAATTTTGCTTTTGTGCCGTCAATTGTTGGAATTTCAATCGCACCGCCGAGTGCTGCTGTCGTGAATTTCAGCGGCACTTCAAAATGAATATCATCACCTTTGCGCGTGAAAAACTGATGCTTGCGAATCGAAATATAAACATACAAATCGCCAGCTGGACCGCCGCGGGAGCCAGCTTCGCCCTCTCCTGCTAAACGAATGCGATTTCCCTCTTCAACGCCGGCAGGAATTTTAACCGACAAAGTTCTGTCTTTGTTAACACGACCTTCGCCGCGGCAAATTTTGCAGGGATTTTTGATGATTTGGCCAGTGCCGCCGCAAGTTGTGCAAGTGCGTTCAACAATAAAAAAACCTTGCTGAGCGCGGATTTTTCCAGCGCCGTGGCAAGTTCCGCAAGTGTCAGATTTCTCTCCACCCTTGCCGTGACAGGCTTCGCAAGTTGTTGGAATGGTGAAGGAAATTTTTTCCGTCACGCCGCGAAATGCTTCTTCGAGTGAAATTTCTAAATTGTAGCGAATGTCGGAACCACGCTGCGAAGCGCTTCTTTTTTTGCTTTGACGGCTACCGCCATCGCCAAAAATATCGGAAAAATTGCTAAAAATATCGTTAAAATCGAACCCTTCAAAACCATGACTCTGACCACCGCCATGACCTCCACCTTGACCAAAAGCTTGGTGTCCAAATTGATCGTAAGCTGATCTTTTCTGCTCATCTTTTAAAACTTCGTAGGCCTCGGTTGCTTCCTTAAACTTTGATTCGGCTTCTTTATTTCCAGGATTTCGATCTGGGTGATATTGCATCGCCAATTTGCGATAGGATTTTTTAATTTCGTCAGCAGAGGCATTTTTAGTGACGCCAAGAATTTCGTAATAATCGCGCTTGCTCATGTTTTTTTATCTTCTCGTGTTTGTTTGCGGAATTTGTTTTGCGAAGAAAAAATCTCGAAAGAAATTCGAAATGGAGCGCGTTAAATAAGTTTCAGCGCCGCTTTTACAAGCCACTTTTATTCAACCATTTTACTAATTTTGAAAAAGCCTCGGCGCGATGTGAAATTTTATCTTTCTGTGCCGCAGAAATTTCTCCAAAAGTTTTTTCCATACCGTTTTTGATGAAAATAGGATCATAGCCAAACCCTTGATTACCGCGCGCTGGGAATGTTAATTCGCCATCAATTCTACCCTCAAAAGAAATAGAAAAATTTTTCTTTGGATCAAAAAGTGAAAGATTGCAGATGAAAAAAGCGCGACGATTTTTGCCAATTTTTTCAGAAATTTTTTTAAAAGCGGCGGGGAAGTTTTTTTGTCCAGAACCATCGAGCGCAAATCTTGCTGAATGTATTCCTGGCGCGCCATTCATAGCCTCAACACATAATCCGGAATCATCTGCTAACGCCACCAAGCCTGTTTTTTCAGCGTAAAATTTTGCTTTGATCAGAGAATTTTCAGCAAAAGTTTTTCCACTCTCATCTGGTTCTTCGAGATTAAATTGGGAAGTTGAAATAGCTTTGATGCCAATGGGCTCTAATAGCGCGGCAATCTCAGAAAATTTGCCTTTATTACCAGTGGCGATGAGGAGGGAATCGTAAGTCATAAGTCGTAAGTCGTAAGTCAAACCGATTACGGAGTCGCTTACGACTTACGACCAAATTTAATTAAGAAGCAGCAGCTTCAGTTTTTGAGGCTTCAGCAGCTGCGTCCGCGGCAGCTTCGTTAGCTTTCGCTAATTTTTCAGCGGCCTTCTTCTTCAAATTTGAACCCTTAGCTTTTGGCTTGAAATTTGGCTTGTGTTTTTCAGCGCCTTTAACGCCGAGATTAATCAAAAATTTTGCCACTTTTTCAGTTGGTTTAGCACCAACGGAAAGCCAATGCTCGACGCGCTCTTTATCGATAGTGACGCGTTTTTCATCAGAGCTCCCAAGCAACGGGTTGTAGGTTCCGAGCTTTTCTAGAAATTTTGAATCTCTTGGCGAAGTGCTGTTTGTTGCAAGAATGCGATAAAAAGGAACACCTTTTCTTCCACCACGAGAAAGTCGAATTTTGATCATTTTTTTCTTAATTTTGAGATTGCTGACGGTTGAGGAGGCGCGGCAAAGTAGGTAGCAAAAGTTTTTTTGCAACTGTGATTTGTGAGTCAGGGGATAATTGCCTTTAGCTCGAGGATTTCCCTTGCGAATTCCAAAGCAAGAAATTTGGAAACTCGAAGCAATTCAAAAATCTAAGCCAATTCCGCACTACATCTATTTAACGTGCGAGAAGCTCTGGCGATTGGGTTGGTGAGATAAAAATCAAAATCTTTTAACGAGATTTTTTTATCAACGACTTCGCCTTTTATCGCGTGAGATTTAATCCAATTTGCTTTGAAAGCCTCTCCAATTTTAGAAAAAATTGGATTAGATTTAATCAGGCTGTTCTTGATTTCAGAGCTGTTTTTAAATTCGAGATCCACACCAAGTTTCTGAGCTAACTCAATGATGATTTGTGAATCTTCTTTAGCTTCTCCAGGAGCAAAAGCTGCGTGAGCAGTGATTTGCGGACGACCTTCGAGATTAACGTAAATCGCATCTTTTTCGCTATAAGCTGCTGCTGGCAAAATCACGTCAGCAACGTGAGCGCCGCGATCACCGTGAGTCCCGATGTAAATCACAAAAGCGTCTTTCAGTTTTTCGAAATCAATATCGTCGTCAACCCCATGCAAAATTACGATTTTGATTTGGCCTTTTGCAGATTTTTCTAAAATTTCTTCAACATTGGAATCGCCGACAAACCCAACAGACAAGCCGTTTAGCAAGCCTGTTGATTTAGATAAAAAGTTGAAACCATTCCAATCTTCGCGAATCATGTGGAATTTTTCGGCGATTTTTTTGGCGTAAGTTAAAAGCACTTCGCCATCAACGCGCGCAAGCATGTCATGCCCCAGAATCAGCATCGGATTTTTAGCATTTTTTAGCGTTTCAGCAAATTCGCCATGACCTTCAGAAAGCTCTTTTAGAGCGTGAATATCATTACCCAAATGCTCGTGGTTGTAGGTTAAGTCAACTTTACAACCAACAGATGCGACTTTGAAATTTTTACTCAAAAATCTTTTACGAAGACGCGCGTTCAGGATTGGTGCATCTTTGCGTGGATTTACTCCGATTAACAAACAGGCATCCGCCGAATCAATTCCAGCAATTGTTGTATTGAAGAGGTAAGAGGCATGGTCGTCGGCGCTAAGTTTCTCGCCCTTCAAGCGGCAATCGAAATTTTTTGTCGCGAGTTTTTCGCAAAGTTTTTTTAGCGCGAAAGTTTCTTCGGCAGAGGAGAGTTGTCCTGACAAAACCGCAATTTCACTAGCTTTAACCGCTTTTACTTTTTCAACGATTTCCGCGAAAGCTTGATCAAAACTTGCAAATCGCAATTTGTTGTCATGCTTCACGTAGGCCTTGTCGAGCCTTTGATATCTAAGGCCGTCATAGCAAAAACGAGTTTTATCGGAGATCCATTCTTCGTTAATTTCTTCGTTCAAACGTGGTAAAATTCTCATCACTTCAATGCCGCGCGAATCAATGCGGATATTGCTTCCCACCGCATCCATGATGTCGATTGTTTCGGTTTTTCTTAATTCCCAGCTACGCGCTTTAAAAGCATAAGGCTTAGAAGTTAGCGCCCCAACTGGACAAAGATCGATAATATTGCCCGATAATTCTGACTTTAGATTAGCATCGAGATAGGTGGTAATCTCCATGCCTTCGCCGCGATTTATCGCGCCCAATTCCACCGTTCCCGCAACATCTTCAACGAAGCGGATGCAGCGCGTACATTGAATGCAGCGCGTCATTTGCGTCTTCACCAACGGCCCCATGTTTTTGTCTTTTACGGCGCGTTTATTTTCGTGATAATGCGATTTTCCTGAGCCATATTGGTAAGCTTGATCTTGCAAATCACACTCACCGCCTTGATCGCAAATTGGGCAATCAAGCGGGTGATTGGCGAGCAAAAATTCCATCACACCTTCGCGCGCTTTTTTCACCATCGGCGTATCGGTAAAAACTTGCATGCCTTCAGTAATCGGCATGGCGCAAGAGGCCACAGGCTTTGGCGGACCGCCAGCAACTTCAACCAAGCACATGCGGCAATTTCCGGCAATTGCCAAACGTTCGTGATAGCAAAAACGCGGAATTTCGACATCGGCAATCTCGCAAGCTTGAATGATGGTAATTCCTTCCGGAACTTGGTGAGACTTCCCGTTAATTGTGACTGTAGGCATAAGTTAGGCGGTAGGAGATGGGCGGTAGGCAATAGTGGAATGAACAAAAAATTAGCGCACCTGAATTGCGGCAGATGCGCTAAAAATTTTTTAGATTAAAAATTTTTTTTAGAAAGGAATTTCATCGTCAGTTTCTTCTACGGCAACGTCATTATTGCGTGGCTTTGCGCTTGAATTTCCTGAAGAATAAGAATCGGAAGAAGATGAGCCACGCTCTCTGCCATCAAGGATTTGAAGAGTTGAGTTAAAGTTTTGTAAAACGATTTCGGTGGTGAATTTTTCTACACCCTGATTGTCCGTCCATTTTCTGGTTTGTAGTGAACCTTCGATGTAAAGTTTTGTGCCTTTTTTGACGTAATTTTTCACGATTCCAACCAATCCTTGCGAGAAAATAACGATGCGATGCCATTCAGTTTTTTCCTTCTTTTCGCCGGTAGCTTTGTCTTTCCAGCTTTCAGATGTGGCGATGGAAAAATTGGCGATTTCACGACCATCGGAAGTTGAGCGAATATCTGGATCTTGGCCAACATTTCCGACCAAAATTACCTTGTTAATTGACATGATGAACCTCTTTTAAAAATAAATTGTGGAGTTGATTTCCCGAGAAAATTTGGGAGGGCGGAAAGTAAAAATTAAAGAATTAAAAACTAGCGGGAATTTTTACTTTTTTTGGGCGATTATCCCATGACAAGCTAATTTTTAGTCTAAGCTCCCCACACTGCGTCGAGGGGTTTGGAGTTTTGCTTTCCTACCCCTCGACTTCGCTCGGGGAGCTGAATTTTACGAGTCCAAAATAATAACTTTTCCCTCCCAGCGAGAACTTGAAAAAGAATTTTCTCAACCTAGAAAGCCGCGTCCCTTCTCGCAAGGCAACCAGTATTCCTCATCAAATTATGAAAAAAATTTTCACTGTTCTCGCCTTTTTAACTTTAATTTTTTCCGTCATGCACAAAGCGTCAGCCCAACAAAATAAAACCTCAAACCTCGAAAACATTCTTTACATCGATTTAAAAGATGGACGCGTTGTAATTGAAATGTTGCCGCAAATTGCGCCGCAACATGTCGAAAGAATCAAACTTTTAGCTCGTCAGAAATTTTATGATGGCATCGTATTTCACCGCGTGATTGATGGCTTCATGGCACAAACTGGAGATCCTACTGGCAGCGGAATGGGCGGATCAAAACTACCAGATTTAAGAGCGGAATTTTCTGACGAACCACACATTCGCGGCGCGGTTTCAATGGCTCGCGCCTCCGATCCAAATTCCGGCAATAGCCAATTTTTCATCGTCACACATGATTCAAGATTTCTCGATGGCCAATACACCATCTGGGGACGCGTCATTAAAGGCATGGAATTCGTCGATAAAATCAAAAAAGGTGATGGTCGCAGCGGAAAAGTTGCAAATCCCGACGTCATGATTCGCGTGCGCGTTGCCGCAGATACAGAAAAAGCGGGCTAAAATGATTTACGACTCCAACAACGTTTTTGCTAAAATAATTCGCGGAGAAATTCCGGCAAAAAAAGTTTTTGAGGACGAAAAAACTTTGGCCTTTTTCGACATTTCCAAAGCCGCGCCGACTCATGTTTTAGTCATTCCCAAAGGCGAATATAAAAATTTTTCTGACTTCGTTTCGCGCGCTGATGCGGCAGAAGTTTCTAACTTTTTTAAAAAAGTTGATGAGGTGGCGAAGCTTGTAAATGCTGACAAAACTGGCTTTCGTCTAATTTCAAATATCGGTTCCGATGCTCACCAAACTGTGCCGCATTTTCACGTGCATATTTTGGCCGGCAAAAAAATGGGGCCACTTCTTTCTTCCGACAATCAATTGAGGTAGCAAATGAGCGATAAAAAAATGCACGACGCAACTCGCATAATCCACGCCGGACGTGATCCGAAAGAGCAAGGTTGGATGGTGAATCCGCCGATTTATCAAACTTCTACAATCGTTTTTCCAACGCTGAAAGATTTGCTTTACGCTGAACGCGGCTATTCCAACAACGATCTCGTTGAGCCTTACGAGCTCAAGTATGGCCGCTATGGCACGCAAACAAATTTTGCGCTCGAAAAAGCAATTGCAGAGCTTGAAGGCGGCTACAACACTTTCGTCACTTCATCGGGTGCAGCCGCGATTAACACGGCTCTGGTGGCTTTTTTGAAACAAGGCGATCACATGCTTTTGGTTGATAACACCTACTCACCAACTCGCTCTTTTGCCGATAAATTTTTGAAAAAACTCGGCATCGAAACCACTTACTACAATCCGACAATCGGCGAGGACATCAAAAAATTAATCAAGAAAAACACCAAGGTGATTTTCATGGAAAGCCCTGGCTCTCTAAGCTTCGAAGTGCAAGATGTTGCAGCGATTTGCAAAGTGGCGAAGAAACATGGCGTTGTCACAATCCTAGATAATAGCTGGGCGAGCGGCATTTATTTCAAACCGTTGGAGCATGGCGTTGACGTATCGGTGATGGCTCTAACCAAGTATATCAACGGTCATTCCGACATGATGATGGGCGCGATCACAATTCAGGAAAAACATTTTCGTGTGATGTATGAGGCCTTCAGATACATGGCCGTCACCGCCGCACCTTTTACTTCTTACATGGTTCAGCGCGGTTTGAGAACTTCCAAAGTTCGTATGGATCATTGCTTTAAGTCGGCATTGCAGCTTGCCACTTGGCTCGAGGGCAGATCGGAAGTCGCAAAAGTTTTTTATCCCGCTTTAGAATCCGATGCTGGACACAGATTGTGGAAGCGTGATTTCACTGGGGCTGCAGGGTTATTCACCATCGTTCTCGATCGCAAATATTCCAACGAATCTCTCGCAAGAATGGTTGATAAACTGCATTATTACGGCATGGGATATTCTTGGGGTGGCTACGAATCATTGATTCTGCCGATAGATCCAACCGCAGTTCGCACCGCAACAAAATGGCCTTATAGCAACAAAACTTGCCTACGCATCAATGTTGGTTTGGAAGATGTCGAAGATTTGATGGAAGATTTAGAGGCGGGATTCAAGAGGCTTAGGAAGTAGCGGCGATTATCCCTATAACTGCTGCAACATTCCTGACGACAGAGGCTCTGCCGCCAATACCTGAGTTTCGTGCTGCCGTGGCTCTTGACTCGCTTTTTCACCTCTTGGAGCTGGTGTAATTTTAACCCCGGATGACGTCCCAATTCCAATTGGCGTTAAATCAACAACATCAATTGCCAACATCCTATCAAATGAAGATCGAAATTCTTTCGGCATCACATTGCGACGATATTGCGTAATGACTTTACGCATGGTTCTTTCGTCAAATGGATTAAAGATAAAAAAGCCAGTGACTGCTGTTTTTTCGTCACTCACTCCGCTGCCGGATGCTCGATGTTTTAACCGATCTGCGAGACTAGAAAAATCAATCATTTGCTCAGAATTTTTTAGCAACCATTGCAGCAACCTTACTGACAATCCTTCAGCTTTTTCATTTCTGGCATTTACATGTTCCAACACCGAAATTTCGTGGGTTTCGTAATCTACAGCGAGCGCCGATGTTGAAAGTCTGGAACCATCCTTATCACGAATTGACAGTACGTGAAAATTGCCAACAGCGCATCTAGCGTAATACGATCTGGAACAATTTCCCATGGCTCTAGCTTCCTCTTGCAAAGCTTCGCGATTGGTTAAAGCCACAATGCGACATCCGGCGAGATCATCACCTTCATCTGAGATTATCAGTTCGTCTTTTCCAAATAAGGATGGCCAGGTTATTTGACCTCCTTCGCTTCTGATTTTTTCTCTATGCGCGGCACGCATATGGTGATGCCACTGTTGCGATAATTCGAGAATTTGCGAATGAGATAAACCTTCGAAAAGAATATTTTTCGCCAAGGATGTGAGAAATATTCTTCCCCTTGGCGAAAATAATTTTTTTAGATCGACATAGTTCAAACTAGTGGCAATTCTTGCGGTTAAGGCAATATCGCAATAGTCAGAAGCAGCCCGCGATACTTCGCAATCGTTTCTCATGCAAAAATTTTCTATCTCATTTTGTCGCACTAGCGGGGGCAACTCAACTCGACACAAGGTTGAGTTATTTTTTAAGGCCGCAGCCAATTCAAAATATCCTCGTCCAACTATTGCCAAATCAGAAAGATCTAGGCGCTCTAAGCGGAAGTTTTGTTGAAAAGAAGAAGCGATGGCTGTGACAAGAAAATCAGCATCGATCACGCCTTTTTCCATCTTAATTTTTAGCGCTGACAGTGCTGGATTTGAAGCAAGAAAATCTGCCAATAGACTGGCATCTTGAGGCTCTGATATCCGAACCACAACCTCGCCAGAAAATGATTTTTGTTCTGTTAATTCCCGAGGAGTAAATGGCACTAAACGTCAGTCAAAAAACTTTTTAGCAATTTCGCGCGCTTCGGATGCTGTAATTTTTTCAGCGCTTTTGCTTCGATTTGACGAATCCGTTCACGGGTGACGGAAAATTGTTTGCCGACCTCTTCCAAAGTGTGATCTGTCACCATGCCAATGCCGAAGCGCATGCGCAACACACGTTCCTCGCGTGGAGTTAGCGATGAAAGCATTTGTGCGGTCACTTCTTTCAACTTGGAATGCGAAGCGGCGTCGAAAGGCAAAACTGCGGTTTTATCTTCGATGAAATCACCGAGCACACTTTCCTCATCATCTCCAGACACAGGTGATTCAAGGCTCACTGGATCTTTTGAAGTTCTTAAAACTTTTCTAACTTTATCAACTGGCATCAGCAAACGATCAGCGATTTCTTGCGCGTCTGGCGTGCGGCCGAGCTCTTGCGTTAATTGGCGCGAAGTTTTGACGATTTTATTGATGGTTTCCACCATGTGAATCGGGATACGAATCGTGCGCGATTGGTCTGCAATGGCGCGGGTGATGGCTTGGCGAATCCACCAAGTTGCGTAAGTCGAAAATTTATAACCGCGACGATATTCGAATTTATCCACGGCGCGCATTAGGCCGATATTGCCTTCTTGGATCAAATCCAAAAATTGCAAACCGCGATTGGTGTATTTTTTGGCGATGGAAACCACGAGACGCAAATTGGCCTCGATCATTTCTTTTTTGGCTTTCAATTCCTCTTCTTGCGAGCGGCGCAAAGTGTTGATCATCACTTTAAAATCTGGGATGCTTAGGCCCATGATCTTGGTGAATTTGGCGATTCTGCCTTGAATTTCAGTGATTTTTTCTTTGCCGTTTTTGGCGAAATTTTGCCATTTTTTCTCTTTCAGCGCCGCGATTTTTTTCAGCCATTTATCGCCTTCTTCAACGCCCGGATAATTTTTCAAAAAGTCAGATTTATCAATGCCGAATTCTTGCGAATATTTCAGCAATTCCACTTCAATGCCGACGATTTTTTGTTGTGCTTCGTAGAGCTGTTCAACCAAGGCTTTGATGAGCGAATCGTTGAAACTGACTTCCGCAGAAATTCTTTCGAATTCTGCTTTTAACTTAAGAATTTCTTTATCGCTTTTGGCTTGTTCGAGAGATTTGCTTTCCGATTTATCGAGAATTTTTTGGCAAATCGTGGCGATTTTTTGGAAGAGATCGAGCATTTTCGGCATCAAAATTCTTTCCATTGAAACGAATGAAACCACGCTCTCGTCGATTTCTTCGAGCTCTTCATCTTCGAACAAAGTTTCTTCGGCATTTTCAGAAACATCGACCTGCTCGTTAATGATTGAGGTCACATCTTCGATATTTCCATCGCCAGAAGATGCTGTCACAGTGGCCTGATCACCGCTGCGAATCATTTCTTCCAATTCAGAATTGTAAGTTTCGTCAATGCGAATGATGTCGCGCAGCAAGATGGTGCCGTTGGCCAAGCCATTATACCACTCGATAAAGTGGCGCATGATGATCGGGCTTTGGTAAAGTGATTTTACGGTTTTATTGCGACCTTCTTCGATGCGCATTGCAATCGCCACCTCATCTTCACGAGTGAGCAATTTCACTGTGCTCATCGATTTGAGGTAGGTTTTTACTGAATCTTCGCTGCGTTTTTGGCTTTTTTCTTCTTCCTTCGCCGCCAAACCTTCTTCCATCAATTTTTCCAAATCTTCTTCTTTTTCGACGATTTGAATTTTGAATTCGGTGATGATGTCGAGAATGCGATCGAGCTTACGCGGATCCATGTCGGAATCGACATTTTCATTGATCTGATCGTGAGTCAAAAAGCCTTGAGTTTTGCCCAAAGCGAGAAGTTTTTTTAGCTTATCGGCTAAATCATTTGAGAGTTTTTTGCCGTCATCATCGCGTTTTTGCAAAGCAGAACGCACATCTTGAATGAGCTGGAATCTTTCCGCCAAGACTACAGTTCTGTCATTCGCCGCTAGTTTAACTTTTTTTACGCGCGGCGGTTTTTTTGGCTTTGGTTCTTTTTTTGGCTTTGGTTCTTTTTTTGCTTTTGGCGCTTTTACCGCTTTTTCTTTAGCTGGTTTTACAATTTTTTTTGCGACGATTTTTGACGCCTTTTTCACCGCAACTTTTTTCTTTTCGATAATTTTTTTCGCTGGCTTAGCGGCTTTAACTGGCTTCTTTACTGGCTTTACAGGTTTTTTATTTTTTACGGCGACGACTTTTTTTGCCGCAGGTTTTTTTGCCACCACTTTTTTAATCGGCTTTTGTTTGATCGCTTTTTTTACGATTTTTTTTGTCGGTTTTTTCTTTGCTGCCATATTTTCCTCGAGTTAAATAATTTCCTTCTCCAAGCCCATAATCATTGCTTGAAGGGAGTCTTTGTAAGCGAAAATTTCTTTGATTTTTTGGTTTGTAATTGCGGTTGCGTGAGTTTCTATTTCATCAATTTGGCTTAGAGCCTCTTTGTATTGCAGTTCCACTTGAAGCAGTAAATCTTTCAAAAGCAGAATGCGAAATTTAATGAGAAGCGATTCTAAACCAGCATTGCCAAGCCTTGCAAGCATATTTTTGATTTCGCCAGCCTCGGGGGCAAATTCCGATTTCTCGATTTCCGCCAGCAGATTTTGCTCGCCCGAGTCAATCAACTCAAGCACCAGCTCCTTCAGATGCGTCATTTTTTCGCTGCCAAAATGCAGATGAGCAACGTCAAAAATATCGTCGCGAAACTCCGCCAATTGAGGAAATTTTATGATGAAAGCGATGATATTTTTTGCCAAATCATCGACAGAATTTCTTGGCCGCGAAACATAAAGTTTTTTTACCAAATTCGAAGAATTTTTTTGCTGATTTCTGCCCAAAGAAAATAGCAAATCTTTGAAGAAAAATGAGAAATATTTTCTCGTTGCTGGATCGTTGATAACAGTGATTTTAGCGGCTAGGTTTGCTTCGATTTTTACCTTATCTTCAGCGGAAATTTTTTTGCTTTTATCGAGACCTAATTCCATCAAAGCAAATTCAAAAAGACTCGCCGAAAGTGGTGTGGCTTCGAGCAAAAATTTCTCCAATTCTTTGGCGCCTAATTCCTTCACAAAATCATCGGGATCCATCTGGTTTGGCAGGATAGCAAAAGCGATATTTTTTTTAGCATTTATAAGCGGCAACGCAATTTCCGAAACGCGTTTTGCAGCGCGAATGCCCGCCGAATCTCCGTCCAAACAGATCACAACTTTGTCGGTAGCGTAAAATAATTCCTTGAGATGTTCGGCGCCAAGCGCGGTTCCGAGGCCGGCCACAACATTTTCGATGCCGTTTGAAGCAAGAGAAATCGCATCCATATAACCTTCAACCACTACAGCGAAACCCTTGGAAAATATGGCTTTGCGAGCGAAATAAAAATTGTAAAGAGTTTGATTTTTTTTGAAAATTTCAGTTTCCGCCGAGTTTAAATATTTCGGCATTTCCTCGCCAATCGAACGTCCACCGAAAGCGATGATGCGATTTTTTTTGTCGGTAATGGGGAAAATTACGCGGTTGCGAAATTTGTCATAAAACTTGCCGCGATCATTTTTTCCGACGATGCCGGTTCTAGAAATTTCTAGCTCGCTGAAGTTTTCGGATTTGAGAAAATTGCTTAAAGCTTCGAAAGAATTTGGCGCAAAACCGAGACGAAATTTCTTGGCGATTGTCGAATTTAATCGGCGTTTTTTTAAATAATTTCGCGCCTCAATTCCGTCAGCAGCATAAAGATTTTTTTCGAAAAATTGATTAGCTTTCTCGAGAATCAAATAATCACGCGCCAGCTGATTTTCCTTGGCCTCATCGAACTTAACTTGCGGAATATTAATGCCGAAATCATCGGATAATTTCACCACCGCATCGCGATAATCGAGACCTTCGGAATTCATCACAAAGCTAATCACATCGCCATGCGCTTGACAGCCGAAACAGTGATAAAAACCTTTCTGATCATTGACGGTAAAAGACGGAGATTTTTCGTTGTGAAATGGGCAGAGGCCTTGAAATTCCTTGCCGCGCTGCTTGAGCTTAACGCGCTTTCCTACAACTTCGGAAACCAAAATTGTCGAACGTAATTTTTCGGGAAAATCTTTGGGGAAATGCATCTTAGTAGGAATAATTCCACACAAGGTCGAAGAAAGTGACTATCACGGAAAACATTAACGGAATGGTAAAATTGTCGTCGATGCCGATGAAACTTGGGCGCGCCTCGATGATAGTGACGGCAACAACAGCAACAAACCCAAAAAGGTAAAACCAAGCTTTGGAATCAAAAAATATGCCGCAACCGATAAGAATTGCGACAGCGCTGAAAAAAAATGCCGCCGATCCAGCAATGGATTTCTCAAAAAATGGCTGACTTGGAACTGCCTTCCCAACCAATGCTGCAAGGGCATCGGAGATTACTAGAATCAAAAAACCCGCGGTGGCGATTTCGATTTTAAAAACAAAAAAATTGATACAAGCAGCGAGAAAAACAAAGCTCGCACCTGACAATTTTTCACCGCTCAATTCATGCTCACGCAAAATCGCACCGAAAATTTTTCCAAAAAGATTTTTGATTTTGGGAGATTTTCGACGCAAAAAATCTAGCGAAATCACAAAAATTGAAATCGGCGCCAAAACCAACAAAGTTTGCCATTTTCCAAAATGCAAAAACGCCATCGGAATCAAAATTAGCAAAAGATGTAATGACTTGCGGTAGCTCTCATGTGTAAGATTCATGGCTGTTTTTGATTTTTATTATCTTGGTAAATCACCACTTCGTTTTTTCCGACATAACCGAGAGTTTTGCGCGATTGCTCGTCTAGCAAATCAAGATCAAGCGCGTTGAGATTCATGCCTTCGACCATATTTTTTTTGGCCTGCATTTTGTTTTGCAGCTCTTGTTTTGCAGCTTCTTTTCGAGCAATTTCCTGCTTTAAGCGATATAAAGTAAATAAGCCCTTATCGCCAAAAATCGTAAAAAAGGAAAAATAAAGAATGACAGAAAAAATTATGAAATAGCCTACAAACAAAGGCTTGGTGATGTTATTGCGGCGAACGAAATTGTATAAAAAATTTCTTGTCATTGGATTAGTTTTGGGCGGACTAAATTTTCAGCTCCCCTCGACAACGCTACGCTTTGCTCGGGGAACTCAAGATCATTAGCTAACAGTGTCTAGCTCCTAAAACAAACTTCCTTAACCGCAGCAACGATGTTGTGAGTTTTTGGCAAGGCGAGGCTTTCGAGATTGGCGGCATAAGGAAGAGGCGCATCAACTGAAGCTAATTTTTTCACTGGCGCATCAAGATAATCGAAAGCTTCTTCCATCAGAATTGAAGCAATTTCAGAACCAATTGAGGCAAAAGGAAAACCTTCTTCAACCGTCACACAGCGCGAAGTTTTTTTCACCGATTCGATGATGGTTTCGCGATCAATCGGGCGAATGGTGCGCAAGTCAATTACTTCGGCTTCAATTCCTTCGGAAGCCAGTTGTTCTGCAGCTTCAAGCGCATATTTTACGACCAAAGAAAAAGCGATGATTGTCACGTCTTTTCCTTCGCGAAGAACTTTGGCTTTGCCGATTTCAACGAGATGATCTTCGTCATATTCCTCTTCGAAAGAGAAGCCGTAAGTGATTTCATTTTCGAGGAAAACTACTGGATTCGGATCGCGAATTGCGGCTTTGAGCAAACCTTTGCAATCGGCGGCACTGTAAGGCGCAATCACTTTTAAACCTGGGATTGAGCCATACCAAGCGGCGTAGCATTGTGAATGTTGTGCGCCAACACGAGAAGCCGCACCATTCGGGCCGCGGAACACGATTGGAGAGCTCACTTGCCCGCCAGACATGTAGCAAGTTTTGGCAGCGGAATTGATGATTTGATCGATGGCCTGCATCGCGAAATTGAAAGTCATAAACTCAACCACTGGCTTTAATCCAGAGAATGCTGCACCTACAGCCAAGCCAGCAAAACCATGTTCGGTGATTGGAGTATCGATCACTCTTTTAGCGCCAAATTCCGCGAGCAAACCTTGCGTCACTTTGTAAGCGCCGTTATATTCCGCCACTTCTTCGCCCATCACAAAAACTTCAGGATTGGTGCGCATTTCTTCTGCCATTGCTTCGCGTAATGCTTCGCGGACGGTTAGTTTTCTAAGAGTCATGCTATTTATAAATTTCGGTTAGAAGCTCTGATTCATCTGGCTCAGGAGAATTTTTAGCAAATTCAACGATGTCGTTAACTTCATTTTTAACTTCATCATCAATTTTTTGAATATCGCTTTCAGCCGCGACTTTATTGGCCAAAATGCCACTACGCAGAGAATCAATCGGGTCTTTCTCCTTTTTGCAATTAAGCTCTTCCTTACTGCGATAAGTTGCAGGATCAGACATGGAGTGGCCGCGATAGCGATAGGTGTCCATTTCGATAATCATTGGACCATTGCCTTTGCGGACATAATCAACGCATTTTTGACCATCGCGAATCACGTCAAAAACATCCATGCCATTGATTTTTACGCCTGGAATGTTGAAGCCGATGCCGCGCTTGTGAAGCTCATCAATCGAAGAAGAGCGCGCCTGTGAAGTGCCCATGGCATAGTGGTTATTTTCAATGATGAAGAGCACCGGCAAGTTCCATAATTTCGCCATGTTGAAGGCTTCGTAAACTTGCCCCTGATGTGCCGCACCATCGCCAAAATAGCAGTAGGTGACGTTTTTGGTGCCGCGATATTTATCAGCAAAAGCAAGCCCCGCACCGATTGGCACCGATGCGCCGACGATTCCATGTCCGCCGTAAAAATGCTTTTCGAGATCAAAAAGATGCATCGAACCACCCTTACCTTTCGAAGAGCCATCAGCTCTACCAAGCAATTCCGCCATGATTTTCTTTGGATCAGCACCAACAGAAATCATGTGGCCGTGATCACGATAGGTTGTGATTACTTTATCGCCTTCAATCATGGTGTGGTGCATTCCGGTGGCGATTGCTTCCTGACCGATGTAGAGATGGCAAAATCCTGCGATTAATCCCATGCCGTAGAGTTGGCCGGCTTTTTCTTCGAAGCGGCGAATGAGCAGCATTTCACGATAAAATTCGAGCAGCTCTTTCTTGGAAAAATCCTTGATAGCGTTATGTTTTGAAACCATTTTTTAAATGAAATTTTAGGCCAGAAAATGAAGGGGCGCTTGATAAAAAGGCTAAATTAAAAGTCAAACTTACGCACCGATAGCGCCCATTAAAACGCGAAACACCAAACCGTTTAAAAAGGCTAAAATTGCCGGGCCGAATTTGAGAATGCCGATCGCGAAAATCACCATCGCTCCGATAATGACGCTGTATTTCAAAACATTTTCCATGATCAGTTTTTTGAACATTTCGGTTTGATCTTGTTCGGCAGCCTTATTTTTTGAGGCTTTTTTTGCCTCTTCCAATTTCTCCTCTTCGGTCATTTCCTCTTCGTTGGGATTTTGCTCTTTTTCTTCTTCACCATCTTTTTTTTGCTCTTCTGATTTTACTTTTTGCTTAGCTTTTTCTGCTTTGGCGATGAGATTTTTTTTGCTAGATTTTTCGCTGATTTGCTTTTTCATGAAATCAGAAAGCGAATTTTTATTTTGCTTGGACATAGATTAATGCTTGGTTGAGAAGGTATTCATCAATCGCGGTTTATTCGACAATAAAACAAAAACTCAAGTGTTTGAAACTTTTCTTCTTCAGCCTTTTTTGGCACTGATTTTAGTGACGATTTCCTCCGCAATTTTGGGAGTTTTTGTTTTATGGAAGAAACTATCCTATTTCGGCGACGCCTTATCTCACGCGATTCTTTTAGGTTTAATCATCGGCGCTCTTTTTGGCGTAAGTCAAATTTTGGCACTAATCTTTTTTGCGATTATTTTTGCCTTTTCAGTGACAAAAATTTCACAAAATCATTTTTTCTCGCGCTCGACAATCGTGATGATTTTTTCATATTTTTGCATCGCTCTGGCGATAATTTTAAACGATGTTTTGGTAAAAAATTTTGATTTCACTTCCTACATTTTTGGCGATGTCTTAACGGTTGGAATCCTTGATATTAAAGCTCTCTTGCTCATCACTATTGCAATAATTTTTTACAGCTTAGTCGCTTTTAGAAAAAATCTTCTCATCAATATTAATGAAGATTTAGCCAGAATCGAAAATATAAAAATCGAATTTTGGAATCTGATTTTTTTGATTTTGCTTTCACTTACCATTGCTTTATCAGTACGCATCGTCGGCGTTTTTTTAATGACAGCTTTATTGATTTTACCAGCTGCAACTGCGCGGATTTTTTCACTCTCAGGAAAACAAATGCTGGTGATTAGTTTAGTGAATGGCGTAAGCGTTTCAGCCTTTTCCTTCATGGTTGCAAACCATTTTGATTTGAGCATTTCTCCAACAATAATCATAACATTCTGCAGCATTTTTTTTGTAAGTTTGTTTTTAAAAACCTGCCGAATTCATGAAAAATTTTAACAAAAAAACCGCAGTAATTCTTTTTAATTTGGGCGGCCCAGATCGACTCGAATCAGTCAAACCGTTTCTCTTCAACCTCTTTAACGACAAAGCGATTATCAGCCTACCACAACCATTTCGCTTCTTTCTTGCCAAATTAATTTCAAAAAAAAGAGCTCCGAAAGCGCAGGGAATTTATGCAGAAATCGGCGGCAAATCACCATTGTTGGAAATAACGCTGTCACAGGCTCATGCCCTCGAGCAAGAGTTATCTTTCTTTGGAAATTTTAAAGTTTTTACTGCGATGCGCTATTGGCATCCATTCGTTTTTGAAACCATCAAGGAAATCAAAAAATATCAGCCCACACAAATTCTGCTTTTACCTCTTTATCCACAATTTTCTTCGGCAACAACAGGCTCATCATTGCAAGATTTTGCACGATATTTTTCTGATCAAGAAATTCCCGTAAAAACAATTTGCTGCTATCCAACTGAACCTGATTTTATCAAGGCTCACGCCCTTTTAATTAAGCAGACAATTTCCAAGTTTTATGCTGACGACCTAACCGAATTTCGTTTTTTATTTTCTGCTCACGGATTGCCTCAAAAATTGATAAATGCCGGCGATCCTTATGTCTTTCAAGTGACAAAAACTGTCGAAAAAATTGTCAGAAATCTTGCCGAATTTTTAAAAATTTCCGAAGAAGAAATTGATTCGCAAATTTGTTATCAGTCAAAAGTTGGCCCACTGCAATGGACGTCTCCAAGCCTTGATTACGAGGTGCGAAGAGCTGCTTTGGATAAAAAAAATCCCGTGATTATTCCAGTGGCGTTCGTTTCAGAGCATTCCGAAACTTTGGTTGAACTTGACATCGAATATAAAAATTTAGCGACAAGTTTGGGAATAAAAAATTATCTGCGCGTACCGGCTCTAAACATTGATGGACACTTTATCAAAAGCCTTGCCGAAATTTGTAAAAATGCCGATTGCAATGATGAATTCGATTATTTTTGCGGACAAAAATCGACGAGAATTTGTCCAAAGAATTTTAAATTTTGTCCCAATTCAAATTCTTGTGAGGCATGATTAATATTGATCTCGTGCTTAGAAGCAAAAAGTGGCACGGCCACGAAAGATTCGTCGAAGAAACTTGCAAAAAAATTATTCCTTTTACCGATCTAAAAGAAATTTTGAGAAAAGATTGTGAGCTTGAAGTGTCAATTTCTCTGGTCTCAGACGCCCAAATGAAAAAAATAAATTTCGAATTTCGTCAAAAAAATAAAGCAACAAATGTCTTATCTTTTCCAATGCTTGATGAAAAATTAATTCACAAAAATGGAATTAAAAAAGCGGTTGGCGCTGCTAAACATCTGTTTCTGGGCGATATTGTAATTTCTTTTGAAACTGTAAAAAAAGAATCACTTGCACAAAAAAAGAAATTTGAAGATCATCTCTCGCACCTGATTTTACACAGCATTTTGCATCTCATTGGCTATGATCACGAGAATAAAAAAATGGCAAAAATCATGGAAGATTTGGAAATAAAAATTCTAAAAAAACTCCAAATTAAAAATCCTTATCAACAACTCTAATCATCGATGGAAGGCTCGCCCTCTAGGAAGAAGAAAGATCCTCAAAGGAAATCTCGCCTTAAAATTCTCTTCAATTTTCTCCTCAATCTTTTCGGCAAAAAAACCAAAAAATCATTTTCCTCAATGATTTTGCATTTGCTCGACGACTACAGCAAAGAAGGTCTGATCAATGCTGAAGAGAAAAAAATGTTCAAAAATATTATTTCTTTCAGCGACAAAAAAATCGCCAGCATAATGACGCCGCGCTCTGATGTCATTGCGATCAAGCACAATGCCAAACTTTCTGAAATCAAAAAAGTCATCACCAATGACGGCCACACGCGCATTCCGGTTTTTAAAGAAAATTTCGACGAAATAATCGGCTTCATTCACAGCAAAGATTTGGCGAAATTTTTATGCGACGAAACTCAAGATTTTTCCGTCGCAAAAATCATGCGCAAAATTTTGTTTATTCCTGGCTCAATGAAATTAATCGATGCCATGTTGCGCCTAAGAATGGCGCGGGTTCACGTTGCAATCGTGCTTGACGAATTTGGTGGAGTTGACGGGCTGGTGACGATCGAAAATCTGATGGAGCAAATCGTTGGCGATATTGAAGATGAACATGATTTACCTTCCGATAGCTCGTTCTTTCGCATCAAAAAAATTGGCGCCAATAAATTTCAATTTGGTGGACGCGTTGAAATCAAAAAACTTGAGGAAATTTTGCAGAAAAAAATTCGCGGAAAAGGTGAAGATTTTCAAACCGTCAGTGGGCTTGCCATGTCAGCATTTAAGCGCATTCCCGAGGTTGATGAGGAAATAGAAAAATATGGATTAAAAATCAAAATCATCGATGCCGACAACCGCGTGGTAAAAGTGGTAGAAATTCAGTTGGATAGCTAGGATTTCGACGATTATCCCTTGATGGACAAAAATTCTTAGCTCTCCGAGCGAAGTCAATTGGGTTATGAGTTTGCTTTTCTGCCCCTCGACTTCGCTCGGGGAGCTAAGAATTTTACTTGGGGAGCTAAGAATTTTGCTTGGGGAGCTGAAGTTAAAAAATTAATCCATCAAGGGATAAACCCGAGAATTTCATATTCAAATTATCTGCACTTCTCCTCAATCGCCTGCAAAATCACCTCTTCGAGCTTTACTCCCTCTAGCTGATTAATCTCTGGAATGCATGTTGGGGAAGTGACGTTTATCTCAGTGATGTAATCGCCAATCACGTCGATTCCGACAAAAAATAATCCACGTTTTTTGAGTTCTGGACCAATTTTTTCGCAGATTTCTTTTTCTCTTTTGCTCAATATCATTTTTTGCGCTGAGCCTCCGATATGAAGATTGGCGCGGGTTTCACCACTTTTTGCAATTCTTGCTACAGCACCGATTACTTTTCCGTCGAGCAATAAAATTCTACGATCACCACTTTTTATTTCCGGAAGAAATTTTTGTGCAACCAACGGAGTGTTGTAGTTTTTCATCATCATTTCAAAAATCGAAGCGAGATTCGGATCGTTTTTTGTCAATAAAATCACGCCTTCTCCACCACAAAAATAAAGCGGCTTAAGAATAATTTTTTCGTGATGATTGCAAAATTCTGCGATTTTATCCAATCGCGATGAGATCAGGGTTGGCGGGGTTAAATCGGCAAATTCAGTGACAAAAATTTTCTCCGGACAATTTCTGATTTCGCTTGGATTATTTAAAATCAAAACCTGATTTTTGATCTTCTCCAGCAGATAAGTTGAAGTGATGTAATTCATGTCGAATGGCGGATCTTGGCGCACTAAAATTGCATCAACTTTGCTCAAATCAGTTTCGTTTTTTTCAAGAATTTCGCAGTGATTTCCTTTGATCTTTTGTAAGCGAATTTTTTTCAGCGGCGCAAAAAGTTTTTGCGAGGAAGAATCAAAAGCCAATTCACTCGGCAAATAATAAAAAATTTCATGACCACGTTTTTGCGCCTCAAAAAGAATCGCAAAAGTTGAATCGGTTTCGATGTTGATGGACATGATCTCGTCCATCTGCGCCACTAGTTTCATTTTAAATAATTCCAATTTAGTTTCGGTGAAAATTTCAATTAAACTTACGACCTGCTTAGAATGCAAAACTATTTCCCAACATCGCAAAAAATTTTTCCAACTTTTGATTTGGGAGATGTGATTTTGCGCGAAAAACGCGATTCCGATCTAGAAGATTTTTTTCAATATTACTGCGGCGATGAGATGGTTAATCGCTTCATTTTATGCGAAATTCCCAAAAGTTTGGAGGAAGCGCGACATGAATTGCACTATTGGCGAGGAGTTTTTTATCAAAATGACGGCGCTTATTTTGCCATCGCCGACAAGAAAACCGATCGCATGGTTGGCTCAATCGGCCTTACCAGCTTCAACGCCTACCAACGTCGCATCGAATTGAGCTACGATTTAGCACCGCAATATTGGCGTCGCGGCATCATGACTCAAGCCATTCAAACCATAACAAAATATGCTTTTGATGAGTGGAAGGTAAATCGAATTGAGGCTTCGGTTTCAACTCACAACGAACCATCAAAAAAACTTTTGCTTAAATGCGGCTTCACGCTGGAGGGCGTCTTGCGCCAACATCGCTTTCATTTGGGGAAGTTTGTTGATGTTTATTTTTTTAGTTTGCTCAGACAAGACGCCAGTTTCGACCAATAAGATTTTAGTTTGACTTTTGTTTTGCCATCTCTTTAATGCGCCGCCCTTTCCTTCCCAGCCCACATTTCAACAGGAAAAAACAGTTAAAATAAACGAGAATCTCAAAGGAATTTTATGCTTAAAACTTACGTTGCTAAGCCCAGCGAAATCGAAAGAAAATGGTGGTTAATTGACGCCGAAAATCTTGTCGTCGGCCGTCTATCCACAATCGTTGCCAACCTTTTGCGCGGCAAACACAAAACCACCTTTACGCCAAATCTTGATTGCGGCGATCACGTCGTAATTATCAACGCCGATAAAGTGAAATTAACCGGCAAAAAATACGCCGAAAAACTTTATTACTGGCACACTGGTTTTCCTGGCGGAATCAAAGACCGCACTGCTCGCGAAATTTTGGAAGGAAAATTTCCAGAAAGAATTTTGCAATATGCCATCGAAAGAATGATTTCTCGCGGACCTCTACAACGCGACATCATGGTGAAACTTCACCTTTACAAAGGCTCTGAGCACAAGCACCAGGCACAAAATCCACAAGTTTTGGATGTTGCATCACTGAATCGTAAAAACAAAAAAACTAACTAATCATGTCTGCCATCATTAAAGAAAAAATCATCGAAGTTAAAGAAGCTGCTGAAGCGGAAGTTATCGTCAGAGAGAAAAAAATTGACGCTCAAGGACGCGCTTACGCAACTGGTAAAAGAAAAAACGCCGCTGCCCGCGTTTGGATTAAAAAAGGCTCAGGCAAAATCACCGTTAATGGCCGCGATGTAAAACCTTATCTCGGCAGAGAAATTTTGGTTAACGTTGCAAAAGCTCCTTTTGGCGCGACAAAAAACGAAAATAAATTTGACGTAATCGCCACAATTTCTGGCGGTGGAAAAAGTGGACAAGCTGGCGCATTGGCTCATGGAATCAGCAAAGCTCTAGTCGCTTTCGATCCAACAACTCACAAAATTTTAAGAACTAACGGCTTCTTAACTCGCGATCCGCGCGTGGTTGAACGTAAAAAATACGGCTTCAAAAAAGCTCGCAAAGGCCAAACTTACCGCAAACGTTAATGAAAAAAAATCCGGCACGAATGAAGATTTTTATTGCTTCAGACCATGCCGGATTTTTTTTGAAGCAATTTTTGATCGAAGAGCTCTCAAAGCTAGATTTCGCGCCGGTTGATTTAGGTTGCGATTCCGCTGAAAAATCCGTCGATTATCCCGATTACGCAAAAAAACTTTGTAAAAAACTTAAAACAGAATTCGGCATTTTAATTTGCGGAAGCGGCATTGGAATTTCCATCGCGGCAAATCGTTTCAAACATATTCGCGCCTCACTTTGCCACGATAAAAAATCCGCAGAATTAGCGCGCGCTCACAATGATGCCAACGTGCTTTGCCTCGGCGCCAGAGTAGTAAAAAACAAATCGGCTTTAGCAATTACCAAAGCCTTCCTCAGCAGCAAATTTGAAGGCGCCAGACATGAAAGACGAGTCAAAAAACTCTCAAAATAATCGCCTCATCCGCAGCTTCGGACGCATCAAAAGTCGCAAGCTTTCTGATCACAAAAATTCCTTGCTGGAAGATCTTTTGCCAAACTACGAACTCTCTCAAGAAGCTGATTCAGGCGCAAAAAATATTTTAGAAATCGGCTATGGTTTTGGCGATTTCCTCTTCGAAAAATCTAAAAAAAATCCTGACAAAAATTTTTTTGGCTGCGAGCCACATCTCAACGGAGTGGTGAATTTACTAGCCAAACTCGAAAAAGAGCCGCTAAAAAATCTAAAAATTTCGCGTGAAGATGTGCGGATTTTTCTCAAAAATTTTCCCGAAAAATTTTTCGATCAAATTTACATTTTATTTCCCGATCCTTGGCCAAAATTGAAACATTTTAAACGTCGCTTAATCACTGCAGAATTTCTTGACGAGGCGCTTTCGTCAAAAATGAAAAAAGGCGCTAAGCTAACAATAGCAACGGATCACGACTCATACAAAACCTGGATTTTATCTGAAATTTCTCGCAGCGAAAAATTTTTCTGGGATGCAAAATCAAAAAAAGATTGGCAAATTTTTCCCGAAGATTGGACCGAAACCAAATATCAAAAAAAGGCTAAAACCGAAGGACGCACGTCAGTAATTTTTAATTTAGTCAGCCAATGATTTACGACTTACCAAAAATCCGCGGAACTTATCGCGAAAATGCTGAATTAAAAAGCTGGTTTGATGTTGGCGGAAAAGCTGAAATCATGTTTCGTCCCGCTGATATAGCGGATTTGCAAGATTTTTTAAAAAACTGTCCGAAAGAAATTCCCGTACAAATTCTTGGTGCTGGCTCAAATGTAATTATTGCTGATGAAGGCGTGAAAGGCGTAGTCATCAGGCTTCCCGGCGAATTTGCAAAAATTTCTAACGATGGAGAAATCGTTAAAGCCGGCGCTGCAGCCTTGTGCGGCAACGTTGCGCTGCATTGCAAAAATTCTGCACTTTCTGGTCTGGAATTTTTTAGTGGCGTTCCAGGATCAATTGGTGGAGCAATTGCCATGAATGCTGGCTGCTACGGATCAGATGTTTCGCAAAATTTAATTTCGACAACTGCGCTCGATTTCAACGGAAATTTGCACGAAATAAAAAATTCTGATTTCGATTTTTTTTATCGCGGCAGCAAAATTTCTCAAAAATTTATTTTTGTCGAAGGGTTGTTTAAGACAATAAAATCAACATCTGACCAAGTAGCAAAAAAAATTATCGAATTAAGTCAACAGCGCGAAACTGCACAACCAATTCGCGCCAAAACTGGCGGCAGCACTTTTAAAAATCCCGAAGGAAAAAAAGCCTGGCAACTAATCGACGAGGCTGGATATCGCGGAAAAATTATTGGTGATGCACAAATTTCTGAAAAACATTGCAACTTTATGATCAATCGTGGCAAGGCTCGAGCGCGAGATTTAATCGATCTTGGTAATGAAGCAAAAAAAGCAGTAAAAGAAAAGTTTGGTATCGATTTGGAATGGGAAATAAAAATCTTAAAATGAGATAAAATTCCTTGTTGCAATTTTAAAAGCAGTCAGGCAAGTTGCGCCGCGCTTTTCATTCATGGGTTTCCATGCTTCTTTACAAATCTCCCAAAATCTTCAAATTTTATAAAAATTTATGAAAAAATTTTCTGCTTTTTTGGCAAAAATTTCTCTTTTGTCTTTTTTCTTTTTAGCGGTTGCTCCAGTTGCACTTCCTGCAATTTCAGCTGATGCATTTGCAAGCTCAGGTTCAATCACTTCGACTTCCGATAACAACGTTCTTTTCAGCACTCTTTGCAACGTGTTGAAAGTTGTGACTGGAAGTGCTGGTAAGGCATTTGCTGCATTCGCAATCATCTCTGCTGGCGTGGGTTTCTTCACTGGTAAAATCTCTTGGGGTTTGATGATTGGTATCACAGCAGGTATTGCTGCAATGTTCGGCGCTCCATCAATCGTTTCTGCCATCACTGGTAAAAGCGCATTCAAATGCGAAGGTACACTTAACGATATCACCGGCTAGTTAATCAACGCACTAAATCTCTCTCTAGTTCATGTCTAAAAAATGTAATCTACTCGCCGTTGGAGTAATGAGCGGAAATAAAATTTCGCACTCCAACCGCAAAACAAAAAGAAGATTTCTTCCGAATCTAAAAGCGGTTTCCCTCAAAAGCGACACTCTTGGTGTTGACGTTAATTTGAAAGTTGCAGCTTCAACGCTTCGCACTATCAACAAGTTCGGCAATATTGACAGTTTCTTGGTAAATTGTCGCTACGCCAAACTCACTGCTTTGGGCAAAAAACTCAGAACTCAAATCAAGAAAAAACTGATCGCTCAAAACAAACTTAACGAGGTGCAAATCGTTAAAGAAAAAAAAGTAATCAAGAAAGCCGTCAAAGAAGTTAAGAAAAAAGCGACTAAAAAAGCCTAACTTTTTGAAGAGTCTTATTCCAACCAGCCCCTTCCAACAAAGGGGCTGGTTTTTTATTGTCGCTCGCTAGAATTTTTCACTCATCCTCAAACAAAAATTTTAACTTTATGACTGAACAAAATTTTGACGTAGTAGTAATTGGTGGCGGACCTGGTGGATATGTGGCGGCGATTAGAGCGGCGCAGCTTGGGCTTAGAGTAGCTTGTGTGGAAAAGCGTAAAAATCTTGGCGGAACTTGCTTGAATGTTGGCTGCATTCCGTCGAAAGCTTTGCTCGAAATTTCGCATAAATTTCATGATGCGGGACATCAGTTTGAAAAATTGGGGATTGCCATTTCTAAACCAAAAATCGACGTCAAAAAACTTTTAGCTAACAAAAATGAAATCGTTTCGGGCTTGACTGGCGGGATTGCAGGACTTTTTAAAAAAAATAAAGTTACTCACATTGAAGGTGCGGGAAAGTTTTTGGATAAAAATACGATTGATGTTCTAAAGGCTGACGGATCAAAAGAAAAAATCTCCGCAAGAAATTTCATCATCGCCACCGGCTCAGAAGTGACAAAGCTTCCCGGCGTTGAGATTGATGAAAAAATAATCGTTTCCTCAACTGGTGCTTTGGATTTGGAAACAGTTCCGCAAAAAATGATCGTGATTGGCGCAGGCGTGATTGGCCTCGAATTAGGTTCGGTTTGGGGAAGATTCGGCGCTGAAATCGAAGTGATTGAATTCCTCGATAAAATCACGCCAGCAATGGATGCAGAGGTTTCGCGCAATTTCCAAAGAATCCTTGAAAAACAAGGATTTAAATTTCGCCTTTCAACAAAAGTTGTGTCGGTAAAAAAAGAAAAAAATGGCGCTAAAGTTGAAATTGAATCTGTTTCTGATGGAAAAAAAGAAACGCTTTCAGCTGATGTGGTTTTAGTCGCCATTGGTCGCAAGCCAAACACAGAAAATCTCGGTTTAGAAAATGTTGGCATCAAAACCAACACTCGCGGATTCATCGAAAATAATCATTTACGCACCAACATCGAAAATATTTTTGTTATCGGCGATGTGACGACAGGACCAATGCTGGCGCATAAAGCCGAAGATGAAGGCGTTGCCGCTGCAGAAATTATCGCCGGACAAAAAGGCCATGTAAATTACGACGTAATTCCAAACGTAATTTACACTTACCCAGAAATTGCCTCGGTTGGCAAAACTGAAGAAGAATTAAAAGCCACAAATATTTCCTACAAAGTCGGAAAATTTACAATGATGGCAAACTCACGCGCTCGCGCTACCTTTGACGATCAAGGCTTTGTAAAAATTCTCGCTGATGCGAAATCTGATCGCATTTTAGGCGCTCACATTATCGCCCGTGAAGCTGGCAACACAATTCACGAAGTTGCGGTTGCAATGGAATTTGGCGGCTCTGCCGAAGATTTAGCCAGAACTTGTCACGCCCACCCAACTTACAACGAAGCGGTTAAAGAAGCTGCGATGGCGGTGGATAAAAAACAGATTCACAGCTAAACTAGCTTTAGAGCAGCTCGAACAGAGAGTTTGGGCTAACTCCAAATCGGCTTTCTTGCCAAAAACTCTTCGACATTAAACCGCACCACATCCTGCATCGAATTATTTTTCGCATAGATTTTACGCTGCCTCATCGAGCTATTTCCCTTGGCGATAATTTCGCGCAAACTGTCGATGTATTTTTTATAGCCAAATTTTTTTTCGTAAGGCGCGAGCTTTTCGAACCACTGCAAAATATCTTCCGTAATTGGCTTAGTTTTGCCCTCAAGATCAATCACCGAATCGGCCTCTAAACCATAACGAATGACGCGCCATTTATTTTCTCGCGCAAACCACAATGGCGAGGTTGGAACCTGCCCCAACCAATTACCATGATCATTAAACCAATGGGCAAGAAGATGAATAAAAGCCACAACTCCCGTGGTTTCTTCTAAAGTTGCAAGTCCGTCACAAATACGAATTTCCAGCGTTCCATGAATGGGACTTGGACGAATATCCCACCATAAATCTTTCATCGAATTGATGGCTTTGCACTTTTTTAGCGTGCAATAAAGACGCTCAAACTCGCCCCAATTTTTTACACGATAAGGATGTCCCGCTGTCGGCAAAGATTCGTAAGTCGTTGGGCGGCAAGAGGCTAAACCAGTATCTTCGCCCTGCCAAAATGGCGAGCTCGCAGAAATTGCCAATAAATGCGGAATAAAATTGAGAAAAAAATTATTGAAACGAATCGCATCATCGCCGCTTTTCATTCCCAAATGAACATGCAAACCATAAACGGTCATGCGACGGCTCAGCCATTGATTGCGATCGATTAACTCATTATAGCGCTCTGATGGCGTAATCACGCAATCGGCGTAGCGCGAGAAAGGATGACAGCCGGTTGTGGCGAGATTTATTTTTAATTCGTCAGAAATTTTTGTTATGGCGTCAAATGATTCCGCCAAATCTTTTTCAACTTCAGCAACATCTGAGCACTTGTCAGTGTTGACCTCAACCGTGCTTAAATAAAATTCCTGCTTGATTTTTTTAGTAATATTTGCGGCTTTTTTAAGCAATTCATCGGCACGCGGCGCAAGATTTAACGATTCGAAATTGATTAATTGTAGCTCAACTTCCGCACCTAAAGTCAATTCACCATTGGAACGAAAATCAATTTCCTTACCGCCAGAAAAAAATGATGATAATTTTTCTTTCATTGAAACCTCTTAAAGCGCCCCTGAAGTCAGCATCTAAATAGCGAGGAAAGATAAAAATCTTTTTAAGGAGGGGCAAAATTGATATTTAATTGCCGACGCATTTTTGGCATCAAAGCCTGATTGGCAAGAAAAACGGCGATTATCCCATGACAAGCTAATTTTTAGTCTCAGCTCCCCACACTGCGTCGAGGGGTTAGGAGTTTTGCTTTCCTACCCCTCGACGCAGTGTGGGGAACTGAGAAGTTTTAGTCTGTCGTGGGATAAATCCCAGAAAAACTCTGATTTGTGAACTAAAATATCATGCGCTTCAGGCTAGAATTTATTCTGGTCACCACTTCATAGCATGATGATTGTGACCAAGCGCCCCAATCGTCGGCACTGATTTGAGATTTTTTTTCGCAACCGATTATTGTTGCAACATCGCCGGCTTTTACATTCGCAATATCAGTCACATCGAGCACAATTAAATTCATTGTCACACGTCCGATTTGTGGAACTTTTTTTCCGCCAACAATCGCAAAAGCTTTGTTGGAAGCAACGCGCGGAATGCCGTCGAAATAGCCAATACCAAGCACTGCCAGCTTTGAATCGCGTTTCAAAACATGAGTACAGTTGTAGGAAATTTTGCTACCTTTTGGTAAAAATTTCACTTCCGCGATTCGCGCTTTCCACGATAAAACTGGCGTTAATTTTGTTTTATTTTCTTCCCGATTTTTTACTTTTTTTGATGGCCATAATCCGTAAAGTGAGATGCCGATTCTAGCGATGTCGAAATGCTGCGAGAACTTGTCATTCAAGGCTCCGGCGCTTGCAAGATGATGGATAAGAGGAGAAATTTTTTGATGCAAAAATTCTTTTTTCCAACGCACTAATTCCGCGATTTGTTTTTGCGTGTAATCGTCAAAATTATCATCATCGGCGGCGGCAAAATGCGCGTAAATTCCTTGCACTTGCAGCGGTGATTTTTTGAGTAAATCGAGAATTTTTTCCGCATCATCAAAAACAAATCCATCTCGTCCCAAACCAGTATCGACGCAGATGTGAACCTTTAACTTCTTCTTAACTTTTTGTAAAATATCGAGAGTTGAAACCGTCACTTCGATGTCATGTTTTATCGCCAAATCAACTTGATCTAAAAAAATTCGCGACAAAACCAACAGTGGTTTTTTGCAACCTTTTTTACGCAATAAAATCGCGTCATCAAAAGCAAAAACCGCGAGATAATCGACCTTATTTTCAATCGCGCTCACAACTTCAAAAAGCCCGTGGCCGTAGGCGTTTGCCTTCACCACTGCCATAAATTTTGTTTTTTTCGGCAATCTTTTTTTGATCTGCGCAATGTTATTTAGCAGCGCTTTTTTACTTATTTCGAGCCAAGTTAAGAGCATAAAATTTCGTTAAAAAAACAGCTTTTTTTGCCAGTGTGACAAGCAACTCCTGTTTGTTTTACTGTTAACAAAATGCAGTCGAAGTCGCAATCGGCGTGGATCGAGACTACTTCTTGCAAATGTCCCGAAGTCTCACCTTTTTTCCACAAAGCATTTCTTGAGCGCGAAAAATAAGTGGCGAAACCACTTGAGAGAGTAAGGCGCAAACTTTCTTCATTCATCCACGCCATCATCAAAACTTCGCCGGTTTTTTCGTCTTGCGCAATCGTTGGAATTAATCCGTTTTGATCAAATTTTAATTTTTTTATGATTTCGTTCATATCGCAAAGAATGTTGATAATTCTGGCCTCGCGCCCTAATTTGCAGCCTCGTTTTTCCCAACAAAAAATCAATTTCAAAAATGATTATCGCCACCAGACGTCTCGAATTTGACGCCGCGCATCGCATTTTAAATCACGAAAGCAAATGCAAAATGTTGCATGGCCATCGCTATGCCTTGGAAGCAAGTTTTGCCGCAAAAAAATTAGATAATTTAGGCCGCGTCATTGATTTCGGAGCAATTCGCGAAGTGCTTGGTGCCTGGGTTGATGAACATCTCGACCACAATACAATTCTTTCAATCAAAGATAAAAAACTCGGCGAAAAAATCTCTTCCGAAACCGGACAAAAAATTTACTACATGAAAGAAAATCCCACCGCCGAAAATATCGCCAATCACATTTTAAAAGAAATTTGCCCAAAAATTTTCGCCAAAAAAAACGTGAAATGCGTGGCGATTAAACTTTATGAAACCCCAAATTGCTCAGTAAATGTCGAATAATTTTTCCGCAAAATATCGCGTTTATTACGAAGACACCGATGCCGGCGGCGTGGTTTATTATGCGAATTACCTAAAATTTTTCGAACGCGCCCGCACCGATTTTTTGCGCACACTCAACATCTCGCAATCAGAATTATTGGCGCAGGAAAATTTGGTTTTTGTCGTGCGAAAATGCGAAGTGGAATATGTTTCGCCAGCGCGTCTCGACGATGTTTTGGAGGTGTCGGTTGTGGTCAAAGAAGTTGGCGCTGCCTCAATTTTAATGCAGCAAGAAGCAAAAAAATCTGACGTGATTTTAGCTCGTCTTAAAGTTGAAATCGTCTGCATCAACGCCACAACCTTCAAACCAAAAAAAATCCCTTACGACTTGCGACTTACGACTTACGACTAATTTCATGTTTGATAATTTCTCCTCCAAAATCACAAAAATTTTTGATCAAATTTCCGGCAAAAAATTCATCTCGGAAGATGATCTAAATTCCACGATGCGCGAAATTCGCATCGCACTTCTTGAAGCTGATGTTGCTTTGCCAATTGCAAAAAATTTTATCGAGCAAGTTAAGGCTGAAGCCCTGGGACAACAGGTTGTAAAAAGTGTTTCGCCTGGGCAAATGATCGTGAAAATTGTTCATGATGAATTGGTGAAATTGCTCGGCAGCGAAAAATCGCAGATCAATTTCAGCAAAGCGCCAACAGTGATTTTAATGGTTGGTTTGCAAGGCGCAGGAAAAACAACTTCCTCGGCAAAATTGGCGCTGCGTTTAAAAAATAAAAATCACAAACGAGTTTTACTCGCCTCGCTTGACACCTACAGACCAGCAGCTGCGCAGCAATTAAAAATTCTTTCGGAAAAAATTTCCGTTGATTTTGACGAGTTTGATTCAAACAAAAAACCGCAGGAACTTGCGAAAAAAGCCGAGAAAAAAGCCGAAGATTTTGGCTATGATGTTTTGATTCTTGACACTGCCGGCCGCACCTCAATTAACGAAGAAATGATGCAGGAATTGGTGGAAATAAAAAACGCCACCAAGCCGCATGAAATCTTGCTCACTGTTGATTCGCTAATCGGGCAAGATGCGGTAAATGTCGCAAAAAATTTCGGCGAAAAATTGCCACTCAGTGGAATTATTTTAACGCGACTCGATGGCGATTCGCGTGGCGGCGCAGCTTTGACAATGAAAGCCGCAACCAATTGTCCGATCAAATTTATCGGCATTGGCGAGAAAGTTGAAGAACTTGACGAATTCGATCCGAAGCGCGTCGCTTCACGCATCATCGGCATGGGCGATGTGGTTTCGCTAGTTGAAAAAGCGCAGGAAATTTTCGACGAAGAAGAGATGAAAAAAGCGGCGAAAAAAATGCAAAAAGGCGAATTTGATTTTAACGATCTGCTCTCACAAATCCGCAATATGAAAAAAATGGGCGGGCTTGGAAGCATAGTAAATCTGCTACCTGGCGCTGGAAAAATTAAAGAACAGCTCGGAAAAATCGGTGGAATGGAAAAGGAAATTAAATTGCAGGAAGCGCTGATTTTATCGATGACAAAATCTGAGAGAAATGATCCAGAAATTTTAAATTCTTCACGCAAACACAGAATCGCAAGGGGCGCTGGAAGCACGATTCAAGAGGTTAATCGTCTGCTAAAAAAATACAAAGTGATGAAAAAAATGATGGGAAAAATGGGAAAAATTGATCCCAAAAAAATGCAGGAAATGATGGGGGAAATGGATGAAAGCGAGATGTCAAAATTCAAAAATTTTATGTAGAATGCCAAAGCTGACGCAAACCAAAACCCTGCCTTACTCCGCTAAACAAATGCATGATCTCGTGATGGATATCGAAAAATATCCGGAATTTTTGCCGTGGTGCAAGCAAGCAAAAATCACTGAAAAAATTTCCGAAAAAAATTTGCACGCTGATTTGTTGATTAATTTTAAAAGTTTTTTTGAGAAATATTCATCTGACGTCAAGCACGGCGAATCAAGCTCTGGCGAGTTTTTTGTCGATGTAATTGCGATTCGCGGGCCATTTAAAAATCTCACCAACAAATGGAAATTTCGTGATTTGGAAAGCGGGAAATGTGCGGTGGAATTTTTTATCGAGTTTGAATTTAACTCAATTTTCTTGACAAAAATGATCGGTGGAATTTTTGAAAAAGCCGCCGAAAAAATGATGACAGCCTTTGAGGCTCAAGCTGCGGCGATTTATAGATCTTAGCGTCTCAGCAAAAATTTTTCCGTACCATTAGTTTCGCTTTTGATGACGAATAATCTTTTTTCGGCCTCGATTCCAAATAAAGTTTGAGCAACGTCGGTTAAAATTTCGCGCGAGGAATAATAGCCGTGTCCGAGTGCCAGCGAGCTGTCATCAATGGCGCCAACGTTGATTACGTCAACTCCCTCAACGAAAGCGCAAGCGCCGAGTCGCTCATTTTTATTTACAGTTTTAGAGGCGATCATCGCCTTGTCATTGTAGGAGCAATAAAGCGTGATGCGATTGCTGATTGGTTTAATATTTTGCACCAAGCTCGAAAATTCTTTAACGTCAAAATCTGGTGCGTTCAAAAATAATTCATTGACGAAGATTTTTTTCGGATGCTCTTCGCCCAGCTGTTTCAGGGCTGGAATAGCTAGTTGATGTCCCATCGAATGAATCGTGAGATTAATTTTTATACCTTTTTTTTGTAGCGTGAGCAGAAAATTTTTAAAAATTTCGATGCTCGCTTTGGCATTAGAAAAATTATTATCGTAAGTTTTGTTCAGCATTTTTTCTTCAACGAACCCTTCTCCTGCGCCGCTTGGCCACGTGAAGAGAATTATCGATCCTTGATATTTTAGATCGTAAGCAATTTGTGCCGCGCGCAAAACTGCTTCTTGAAAACGCACGTTAAATCCGTGAACAAAAACTAGCGGCACACGCTTCTTATCCTTTACACCATCAATGAAATCGCGCTCTGACAATGATTTGCCATCGAGAATTTTAAAAAAATTATGCGAAGATTGGCGCACATCTTTTGCCAATTCGATCTCGCCAACTTTGTGATTTTTCGGCACATTAACGTTGCAAATTCCAAGCTGTAATTTCGCATCAAAATTCACACCAAAATTTTCATCGCAGGAAAAATTTTCATTTTTTGCTTTACGGTTTGTAGCAACAAAAACCTTGATGGACGTGGTTTCGTCGAAGTTTTTCTGAAAATGATTGCTCCAAATTTTTTGCAACTTTTCTTCGTTGTTGGCGCAAGAAGTTAGAAGAAAAATAGCGAGAGAAATAAGAGAAATTTTTTTCATAATTATTTTGTGATCTCGGTTAACATCGTCAAATCTTCATCGGCAGAATTACCATGTTTTTTCCGCGCACATGCAAGCGACGCTGCATTATGTATGGTACGTGGTTAAAGAGAATTTGCGTAAAAATATTTTCATTATCGAAAATAAATTTTGTGCCGAAAAACACTGCGTTTGGATAATCTTTCGTCACCCTTTCAGTAAGCTGTGAAAGCTTTTCAACAATATCGGTATCATAACCAACATAGGCTTTAGCAAAGCGCCCGTTGGCATTGCAGTAGTTCTTGTATTTACGCAAAATGGCTTTGGTTTTGTTGCGCATATCGCGCCATTTTTTCTCTTCGCGGAAAGTGTTGGAATCAACCTCACCAACAGTCACAAAGATGAAATTTTTAAAAATTCCTGGAAAAAGTTTTTTGATTTCAAGCAAACAATTCATGCCCGAACCAAAAGTTTGATCAACGATTATAGCTGCAGTTGGCGCGGTTTTATCAATATCTCCAGTAGGATTGAACTCGGGCGCGATATCATCATAACCATAAAACTGCATTTCCTTTTGCATTAAGCGCAGTTTCAGCTGGCGATAGAGATGCTTTATTATCAATCCAACTGCCACAAAAATTGAAGTGATGAGCAATGTCACCCAACCACCTTCGTAAAATTTTTCAAAAATTGTGATGCTAAGAATTCCGAAGCAAAGCACGAAACCGATAACGGAGATTAGCATTTTGCTACGCCATTTTGGTTTTCTTCTGCGATTGCGGAACCAGTAAATACTTAGCCCCAAGAGCGACATTGAAAATGTGATAAAGACGTTGATCGAATAAAGCACAACGAGAATGTGAACTGATCCATCAGTAATTATCAGCGTGGCAATCGCCGCAATTGCCATGAACAAAATTCCATTCTTTACCACTAAACGACTCGAGAGCGAGCTGAAAGATTTTGGCATCCATTCGTCGGAAGCCATGTTGGCAACAACATTTGGACCAGCAAGAAACCCAGCATTAGCAGCAACAAGCAACAATCCGGCTTCAAATACTAAAACGACTGGGACGAGAAAAGCGCCAAATTCAATTTCGCCATAATTCCATGTTTCGGTAAGAATGTAAAAAGTTGTGGCATTAAGCGTTTGACCCTCAACCTTATTAACACCCCAAAGCAGATAGAGCAGAATTATTCCTGCGGCCATGAAAGCGAGAGAGATAGCAACGAGAAACATCGTCAATTTCGCAGTGCGAACTCGCGGCTCAGAAAGCGTATTAACATTGTTCGAAACAGCTTCGAGACCCGTGTAAGTACCACCGCCCATTGAAAATGCCTTTAAGAAAATCGACAGAATAAAAATCCAACCTAAAGAATCTTTCATTTCATGAGTCTCTTGGATTGCTTGCGGCACTAGCTTCGCCAAGCCATAATGGTGCGCAATAATTCCGTAAAGAATTAGCGCAAAATGCGTGATGATGAATCCAAGAAAAATTGGCAGCAAAAATTTTATCGATTCCTTCATGCCGCGCAGATTGAGGAAAGCGAGCAATCCGACCAGAAAAATAGCGGCGACCAATTTTGCTTCCTGAAATTCATGCGGCAAAAAGCTGAAAATTGCATCGATACCGCTGGCGATAGAAATCGAAATTGTTAACACGTAATCAATGATGAGAGCAGAGCCAGAAACTAGGCCGGCATGCTTTCCAAGCAATCTTGTAGCAACACGATATCCACCACCACCATTTGGGAAAAGTTCGATTACTTGCGTGTAAGCGTAAGAAATGATGAAGACAGTTAGCGCAGTTGCGATGGCCAAATAAATTGCCAATTCTTCGTGAGTTCCAAGCGCAAGAAACGCTTCTTCAGGACCATAGCAAGAGGAAGAAATTCCATCCGCGCCCAATCCTACCCAAGCTAGAAAGGCAACGAGAGAAATGTGTTTTCGAGTTTCCTTGTCAAAAAAATCTCGTGGATTTCCAAAAAGAAAATTTCTGATTTTAAGAAGCATAATTTTTTATTTTTTGCATGAATTGCTTGATTAAATCTGGTGATTTTTGACCGCGTATTTCTTCAATTCCTGAAGAAATATCAACCATTGATGCGCCCGTTATTTTCAAGGCTTCGTCAATGTTTTTAACATTTAAACCTCCGGATAGAAACCAATCTTTTTTGCAAGAAAAATTTCGTAAAACTTCCCAATCAAATTTCGTACCGCTTCCGGCGTTTTTTCCATCAAATAAAAATAAATCTGCAACTTCTTCAAAATTTTTAATTCCTTCTAAATCCTTGGCACTAGTGATTCTAAAAGCTTTGATGATTTTAGTTTTTGGAAATTTTTTTCTGACTTCGATTAAAAATTCTGGAGTTTCTGCGCCATGAAATTGAAAGAAATTTGGAGAAAATTTTTCATAAATTTCTCCCAGAAAGGAAAAATCTGCATCAACAATAACAGCGACTCTGGCTATATTTGACGGCACTTGGGAGGAAATTTTAGCAGCATGCTGCGGTGTAATTTTGCGCACAGATTTTTCGCAAAATACAAAACCTAAAAAATCACATTTTTCCGCGATTGCAGTTTTCACTGAATTTTCGTCAGTAAAACCACAAAGCTTAACTTTCATAAATTTTAAAACTTGAATCCTGGAGGAAGTGGAATTCCACTGGTTGCAGAACGTATTGAATCGTTAGAGCCATCATCAGATTTTTTCTTCGCATCGTTAAATGCAGCGATTAGCAAATCTTCCAAAATTTCTTTTTCATCTTTGTTGATGAGCGACTCATCAATTGAAATTTTTTTAGCAACGCCGGCGCCGGTGATTACAGCTTTTACCATTCCGCCGCCAGATGCACCTTCATATTCGCTATTCGCTAATTCTTCCTGAATTTTCTGCATTTTTTTCTGCATTTCTTGCGCTTGGCGCATCAAAGATTTCATGTCCATTTTTTAAGATAAAATTTTGTTGAAGAACGTTCGCACCTTGTAGCGCAAGGTTTGATTAACTTTTCGAAGATAGCCAACCTTGTCAATCCTTTCCTTGGCAAAGAGCGAATATTCGAAAGTTTTATAGCCTTTAACTTCAATCACCAAAGTTGCTACTTTCGAACCGCTGGAAATTGGCGCGTAAACTGGACCTTTGTATTTTATACTTACCTTCACCGAATCAAGCGGCCGTTCGCGCGGAATGTTAATAGCAATTTCTTGATTGGTGATAGCATCAACTTTTGATTTGGTGCCAAGCCAGGTTTGCACTTGCGCGATTTTTTGATTTCTTTCGAAGAGAACTAATTTTTTGTAATTATCGAAGCCGTAATCGAGAAGTTCGGTGACAATTGCTGCGCGCAGCTTTGGAGTACGCGCTTTATTGACAACAGCAATCAGACGGCGGTGATCGCGTTTAACTACGCCAACCACACCATATCCGCCTTCGTTAGTGTGACCGGTTTTTCCGCCAACCGTACCATCATAACTGCCTTTAATTAGCGGATTGCGATTGAGTTGTTTGATGTTGCGATAGGTAAACTCTGTGATGCCAAAATAGTGAGAATATTGCGGGAAGTCTTGATAGACGCGCATCGCCAAAGTTCCCAAATCACGCAAACTCATGTAATGACCATCTTCGGCAAGGCCGTGTGGATTTTTAAAATGGCTGTTACTTAAGCCAAGTTCGCGCGCTTTTAGATTCATCAAATCAACAAAATTATTGGTTCCGCCAGCGGTAGTTTCGGCCAAAGCAATTGCGGCATCATTCCCGGAAACTACCAACAAACCTTTGACTAAATCTTCGATTGAAACCACGTCGCCGTAGTTGAGAAACATGCTTGAACCAGATTTACGCCAAGCATCTTTTCCTATTAAACATTGATTTTCGAAGCTGATGCGACCTTTTCTTATCTGATCAAAAACAACATAAGCGGTCATCATTTTTGTCATCGAAGAAGGAGCAATACGCACATCAGCGTTGCGAGAAAGCAGCACTTCTTTGGTGTCAGCATCAATCAAAAAATAAAACTGAGCCTCGCGCAAAGCTTTGCCAACATCTTGCGCAGAAACTTCGGCGGCAAAAATCAGGCAAAATATAGCAAATGGGGTTAAAAATTTTCTAAACAATTCGAATTATTTTTTAGCGGGACCAATGATGAATTTCGATGCAACTGATTTTTCTTTATCAAGACCAGAAGCTGCATCAACTCTGGCTTCATTCGAGTTATTTTTTGGATCTTCCTCGATTTTTTTCTCACCTTTTTTTTCAAGCGAAGCGAGTTCGACCTGATCTTGAATACCAAAAATTTTTGCGGTTTTTCTTTCGCGCTCGAGACGTTTTTTTTCTTTTATCAGAACCTCGCTTATCTCAACATCTTGAGCTGTTTTTTCGTTATTTATCAAATCGATCGATCTTTTCATTGCATCGCCTCCAGCCAGTAAATAAGCCTTGTCAGACATGGCGGTTTTGACTCCATAAACATCTGCAACTGGAACTTGAATCGTGTCAAATTCAGCGCCGATTCTTTGAAACGGTGGATATAATGCAGTGTTGTAAGTCACTTCAAAAATATTTGGCGGCAAAGAGTTGGATGGGTTTGCTGCGCGCAATTGCTCGTAGGTTTCAGCATTTGGTGCGTAAGATTGTGGAAATTTTTCACCAAATTTTGCGATGTCGACATAGGGATAAAAATCTTGATCCCTCGCTAAAATCTCTTGCACCTCGGCTGCGCTTGGAGGAGAAGAATGCATCATTTGAGGTTTTTCTTTCGGAGGAGTTCTTTCAGCCTGAATTTTTAAAACTTCCGCGCCGTATTTTTTTTCAAAAATTTTATTCGCCTGCTCATCTGTTGAAGTGCAAGAAGCAACTACGAAAAAAAGAAATACTGGGAGGAAATTTTTCCGCCAAAATCTCATTTATTTGCTCCTAACTAAAATAGCTGGATGACCAGAATTGGCAATGGTTGCAACCATTTCTTGAGCTTTTGATTTGCTGGAGAATGGCCCCAACAAAACGCGATGAATTGTTTTTTCTCCTTCAACAACCTCAACTTTTCCGCTGTGAAATTTTTTCATTTTTTTCAATTCAGAATCAGCGTTCACGCTATTAGAAAATGATCCAACTTGCACAAAAAATTTCTTACCTTTGCTAGCTTTTGGCGCGATTTCTTTTGTTATTTTTTTTGCCGAAATTTTTTGTTTAGATTTTTTTGCAACAGGTTTCTCGGCCTGATCTTCTTTTGATAAATCATATTCAACAACGCGCTCTTGCTTATCCGCAGAACCTGCAGCGACTATCGCATTATCGGAAATATTTGTGGAATCTTCTTGGCGATTTTGTGAAAGATTTTCGTATGGCTGAGTTTGTAGAGTTTGCTGTATGGCTTGCGAAGAAGCTGCGCCAAAATCTTCGTTATTTTGCTGCCTAATCTCAACTTTACGTGGTGCAGTTCTAATTTCAGAAGACATGCCTTGAGAAGCCAAAGCCTGAGCGTTTAGCTCTGGAGTGCGAGTGACAACTGAGCGCGCATTACCTTGCAAATCAACGATTCTGATTTGCGGCTGATCATTTTTTGATGAGCAAGAAGCAAAAAATAAACTCAAAAAAATGACCAAGCTCTTGCTAAAAAAATTTGTGATTCTCATGGCTTTCTTGCAGGGAGTTTATTGAAGACGGCGCTAGGTGTAAAGAGCGCGCGAAACCTATTTAGCACTTTAAAAAACACAAGCAACAAATCGCTATTTTTCTGCATCTTTTTTTTCTTCCTCATCATCAAACAAAATTCTGTTTGCCGCACCTTGTAAGTCGTCATACTGCTTATTTTTTAAGCACCATAAAAACGCCACAAGACCAAGAAGCCCTAGGGCAAGAGTGATTGGAATCAAAAAAATTAGAACCGACATGATTTAGAAATTTAAGATTTGAACAGCGTTAGATATTTTCTTTCTCGCCAAAAATTGACGAAAAATTCCAAGAAAAATAATTAGCTAATCACGTCTATTCATTCTCAAAGAATTAAACAAAACCAACAATGAAGAAGACGACATAGCGATAGCCGCAACCAGTGGCACTACTTGTCCGGCAATAGCAAAAGGCACGGCGATCAAATTATAAATCAGAGCAATAATCAGATTTTCTCTCATCAAAAAAATCGCTTTTTTTGAAGAATTTATCAGCTCAATTATCGGCATCAATTTTTCACCCTGAATGATAACGTCAGCAATATTCTGCGAGATGTCGGAGGCTTTGGCGAATGAAATTGAAACATCGGATAGAGCCAGAGCTGGAGCATCGTTGAGACCATCTCCAACCATAATAAATTTCTTATTTTCGGCGCGAATTTTTTCTAAGAATTCTACTTTCGAAATTGGTGTTTGTGCGAAATAAAATTCAGAAATTTCCAATTTTTTTGCCACATCAGAAACGATTCTTTCTTCATCTCCCGAAAGCAGAATTATTTTTTTACCAGCTTGTTTGAGCTCTGATATCACTGCTTTGGCATCACTTTTAATTTCATCTTCAAAGAAAAATATCAATTCATCTTCACCAAATTTTAAGAAGCAGGAAAGGAGATTTTTTTCAGAAATTTGTAAATTTTTTATTCCGCAAAATTCTCTTCTGCCAAGTTTTAGAATTTTATTCTCAAAAGTTGCTTCTAGTCCAAAGCCTTGAATCTCTTGGACTGATACCTCCTCAAGATTTTCGGAATAAGCATTAAAAATTGCCTGAGAAAGTGGATGACGACTTTTTTTCGCGAGTGATGCAGCGAGCCGAAGATAAAAATTTCTCTGCTCATCTAGAAAAGTTTTTCCGTTAAGAAATTCGATTTTAACTAATCGTGGCGAACCAATTGTCAGGCTGCCCGTTTTATCAAAAATAATTGAGTCAATCTCGCGCAATTTTTCCAACGCTTCACCAGATTTTATTAAAATTCCGCGACGAATAAAATTTGAAATTGCGATAGTTTGAACAATTGGTACAGCCAATGCCAGAGCGCATGGACAAGTTATAATCAAAACCGCGGTTGCATTCATCAGCGCCACTTCCCAACCCGAATTAAACCAAAAACAGAAAGTCAGAAATGCGATTAAATGAACTGCGGGAAGATAAAATTTTGCCAACCGATCCGCGAGACGAATATAGTGATTTTTTTTACTTTCTGTTTCGGCAGAAATACGAATTATTTCTGCGAGTAAACTATCTTGTGAAGACTTGGTAATTCTTACTCGAAGTGGAGAAACTAGGTTTATCATTCCAGCAAAAACTTGCTGATTTTGTGTAATTTTTTTCGGCAAAGTTTCGCCGGTAATCAAAGAGGTTTCTATCTCGCTTTCACCATCAACAACAATTCCATCGGCAGCAATTTTTTCTCCAGCGGCAACCAATAAAATCATGCCTTCGCGCAATTGCTTACTGGACAAGATTCTAACCTTTTTATCCTCTTCAATACGACCAAATCCTGCAGCAAGAAGTGAGAATTCTGTGGCGATTGCGAAAGCTTTTTTGCGCGCCTTTAAATCGAGATAACGACCGATCAGCAAGAAGAAAATCAGCATCACCGCCGAATCAAAATAAACGTAAAATCCACCACGAAAAGTTTCGAGAAGGCTAACTATGCAGGCCAAAAAAATTGCGATTGAGATTGCGAGATCCATGTTGGGATATCCCGCCCTGACTGACTTCGTGGCCGATATAAAAAATGGACGCGCGGAAAAAATAATTACCGGCAACGCAATTAGTGATGAAAAAAAATGCAGTAAATTTCGCGCTTCTTTTCCTATTTCAGACGCGTCAGCAAACCATAATGAAAATGAAAAGAGCATAACATTTCCGACTCCGAAACCAGCAACAGCAAGGGCGCGCAAAATTGAGTTATTATATTTTTTTTCTGCTTCGTTGAGAATTTCTTCGTCAAAAGGAAGGAGCTTGTAGCCAATTTCTTGAATTAAATGCAGCAACTCATTTCCTGATTTTGCATCGCCACTCCACTCCAATAAAAGAGTTTTTCGCGTTAAATTTATGCGCGCAGAAACAACGTTTTTCTGCTTTTTTAGAATGCTCTCGATCAGCCAAACACAGGCTGAGCAGTGCAATCCTTGCACCATTAAAGTGACCGAATTTATGCCATCCTTTCGTCGCGAAATAAATTCGGAAATATCAATTTCTTCAGAAATTTCCGGCTTAATTTTTCGCTCATCTGGATTGATTTGGCGTAATTTATAATAATTTTCAAAACCGAGTTTGTTGATGATTCTGTAGGCTGCAGAACATCCGAGACAGCAGAAATCTTCAGAAAAATTTTTGGTATCTTCGCCACAATGTAGGCAAAATTTTATCACTGAATTACGTAACGTTTAACTTCTTGAAAAACATCCTCACCACGCGTCACCACTATCTCAACATCCCATTGTCCCGATAGAGGAAGAGAAACTTTATTGCTATAAGCGCCACCGATATTTTGCAGCGGAAACGAGGTATCAAAACCTTCCTGGGTTGGCCTTTTAAAAATAACATAAACTTCAGCATTATCGACAAAGACCCCGTTGGAATCGGTGACAATAACCGATAAAATTCCTTTGTTAGGACCGGTTCTGGTATATTTTGGAACCATCTTCCATCCAAGATCGCGTTGCTGCTTCACCTGATTCAGAGTCTGGTTATAATCAACACCTTTTTGATATGAATCTTGAGTCACCACACCGCGCCAAGTTTTTTTTGAAATGTAAATGAAGGCGATATTTACGGCGATAACCACAACAAAAAACGCAAAAAAAATGTAAGGAATTTTACTTGGTCTGTCCTTGTTTGTCATGGCTTGAGGATGGTTTGTCTTTGGAAGAAGTTTTGTGGATTCTTGTTATACAAAATTTCAAATCACTAAAAATTTTTTCAAAATCAGAATCGATGATTTCTTTACGAGCGATAACGACATAATCAAAATGATTTTTGGCGTAAAGTGGCGCTAATTTGCGAAATATTTCGCGCAATCTTCTTTTGGCGAGATTGCGCATAACGGCGGATTTGCTAACGGTCTTTGCCACTGTATAGCCAATGCGACAAAAATCTTTGGCTCTTTTGCTTTCGACTAAATTTTGGAGATATTTCTGAGGAGTGGGAGAGGTGAGAAGTAGAAGAGTTTTAGCGTAAAATTTCTCACTTTTTTTGCCGAGTTTTTGGAATTCAGCGGATTTTTTGATGGGAAGAATTTTTAGCATGGCCGTAAGTCGTAAGTCGCAAATCACAAAAATTCGACTTATGACTTACGACTTATGACTAAGTTTTTAAACCGTTAAAGAGGCGCGGCCTTTTGCTCTGCGACTAGCTAGAACTTTACGACCACCAACAGTTGCCATTCTTGATCTAAAACCGTGTCTTTTTTTACGCACCAATTTGCTTGGCTGCCAAGTTCTTTTCATAAATTCACCTAAGTTTTGGGATTTTTAGAGCTGCTTGCTCAAAAGAGGCGGCGCAACTTATGGATCGGCTTTTTAAATGCAAACAATTATTTCTTAGAAATCAGATCTTTTAATTGGCTCACCACATCAGGATTGACAAGGGTTGAGACATCTCCGAAATCTTTTTCACCGGCAATGATTTTTTTCAAAATTCGGCGCATAATTTTACCGGAGCGGGTTTTGGGTAAATCGGGCGCGATGTAGATCTTCTCTGGTTTGGCGATGGCGCCGATTTCTTTTTTTATGAGTTCGATGATGTCGGATTCTAAAACCTCCTCCGACTTACGACTTACAACTGACGACTTACGACTAACAAAAGCATAAATCCCCTCGCCTTTAATTTCGTGCGGAATGCCGATTACCGCGGATTCGGAGACTTCCTCATGCGAGTTAATTGCATTTTCGATTTCGGCCGTGCCTAAACGATGGCCAGAAACTTTTATGACGTCATCGGTTCGACCGATGATTCTGTAGAGTCCATCGCGATCACGAAAAGCGCCGTCGCCAGCAAAATATTTTTCTGGGAAATTTTCGTAGTAAGTTTTGAGGAATTTTTCGTGATCACCCCAAACATCGCGAGCCATTGCCGGCCAAGGTTGCGTGAAGCAAAGATTGCCGATTTTTTCTGGCTGCAAAATTTCTTTTCCAGCGTCATCGAGCAAAATCGGCACGATTCCCGGCAAAGGCAAACCAGCGTGCGCAGGTTTGCTGTCTATAACGCCGGCAAGTGATGAAATTAAAATTCCGCCAGTTTCAGTTTGCCACCAAGTGTCAACAATCGGACATTTTTTGCTGCCGATTTTCTCAAAATACCATTGCCACGCCTCCTCGTTGATCGGCTCTCCGACTGTTCCCAAGACCCTTAGCGAAGAAAGATTTTTGCCTTCGACAAACTCATCGCCCTTTTGCATCAAAGCACGAACTGCGGTTGGTGCAGTGTAAAAAATATTAACTTTATGTTTTTCAATTACTTCCCAGAAGCGCGCCGGCGTTGGATGCGTGGGGATTCCTTCAAACATTAAAATCGTCGCGCCGTTTAAAAGCGGACCGTAAACGAGATAGCTGTGACCCGTGATCCAACCAATATCGGCGCTACAAAAGAAGATTTCATTTTCGCGATATTGGAAAACATTTTTGAAGGAATAGCCGGCGTAAGTCATGTATCCGCCGATTGTGTGCAAGATGCCTTTTGGCTTACCGGTTGAGCCGGAGGTGTAGAGAATGAAAAGTGGATCTTCGGCATCGCAAATTTCGGCAGTGTTTTTTGTGGAGTGTTTTTGGATTTCGTCTTGCCAAATCGTTATTTTTTTATCAGAGAAATTTTCGGCTCCTCTTTTGTAAATTATCACTGACTCAATAGAATCGCACTCCGCCAATGCTTCCTGCGCAATCTCAAACAACTCAATTTTTTTCTCGCCGCGAAAAAGCAAATCAGCAGTGACGAGCATTTTTGCGCCAGAATCTTGGATTCTTCCTGCCAAAGCTTTAGCAGAAAATCCGGCAAAGACCACGCAGTGAACCGCGCCAATTCTGGCGCAAGCAAGCATCGCGATTAGGCCTTGCGGAATCATCGGCATGTAAATGCAAACGCGATCACCTTTTTTGATACCGCGCGCGATCAATAAATTCGCGAATTGGCAGGTTTGCTCGTGAAGTTCGCGATAGGTTATTTTTTGACTTTTTTCTATCGGATCATTGCCTTCCCAAATTATCGCAATTTTATCGCCATGCGTTGGCAGATGCCGATCCAGACAGTTGTAAGCAAGGTTGGTTTTGCCATCTTCAAACCAGCGGATTTTTCCTTTCGCCAAATCGCAATTCATGATTTTTTCTGGTTTTTTGAACCAAAAAAAATTGCTAGAAATTTCGCTCCAAAATTTTTCCGGATCAGCGATTGAGGCTTGGTATTGCTGGCTGTAATCAGATTTCGATTTGATGTGAAACATTTTAAACGCTCCTTAAAAACTTCCTCGCGAGCTCAAATAAATCCACCATTGCGTCACGAATTTTTGCATCAAAACCGATATTTTTTTTTGCCCATTCGGAAACCCACGGACGCGCCAAATCCCAAATATTAAGCTGCGGATCGAGCGTGACGCCAACGCCCTCAACCAAAAGTATAGTCTTTTGCAGCAGCAGTAGTTCTGGCTTCGTGACCATTTGATAATCGCGAGTCATAGTGATGAGATTGGCAAGAAGTTGAGCAACTGAAATGTCCGAAACATTTGAGCCAACAATTGTTTCGCCGATTTTTCGGCAAGATAAAGCAAGATCATCGACGTTGGTTGTTGGCGGCACGAGGCCTGAATCGACGTGGATTTGCGCCACGCGTTTGTAATCTTTGTTCAAAAATCCGATTAAAATTTCCGCAACAGCGAGGCGAGTTTTTTTGTCAATTTTTCCCATGATGCCAAAATCGACCACGCCGATATCGCCATTTTTTAGCAAAAATAAATTTCCCGGATGCATGTCGGCGTGGAAAAATCCGTGAACATAAACTTGGTTGAAATAGCTGATTACAAGGTTCTGCGCGATTTGCTTTTTGTCGAAAGGAGAATTCTGAATTGCAGATTTGTTGGAAAATGGAATTCCATCAAGCCACTCGATTACTAAAATTTTTGACGTGGAAAATTGCCAAAAAACTTGCGGAACGTAAAAACCTTTTAAATCTTTTGAATCTTCGCGAAGCTTGCTGGCATTGGCTGCTTCATGTAATAAATCGAGTTCGCTGCGTGAAGTTTGCTCGAGAAGATCAGCAATATCAAAAAAAGTTTTTGCTAAAAATTTCGAAAAAATCGCCAAAAACTTTATCAATAATTTTAAAGTCTTGATGTCGCGAGCCATGATTTGCGCGATTCGCGGACGCAAGATTTTTACCGCAACAATTTTTTCATTATTTATTTTTGCTTTGTGAACTTGCGCAATTGATGCGGATGCGACGGCGCGAAAATCAAATTCGAGAAAAATTTTCTCAAAATTTTTTCCAAATTCTTGTGCTAAAATTTTACGCAGTTTTTTTTCGCAGAAAGGCGCAAGATCATCTTGAAAACTAGCGAGAGTTGCAGCGAGTTTTTCTCCAACCAAATCAGCGCGAACCGATAATATCTGCCCGAGCTTGATAAATGAAGGGCCGGCAAGTTTGAGGAAGAAATAAATCGCGCGATTTTTGGCGAAGAAAAAAAACGGCAGGCAGAATAAAAATAGCGCGACGAGCCTGAATAAGTTTAGAATAGCAATCACTTAGCTTTGTTATTTCTTGATTTGATCGGCGTTTATACCGGCCGGAGCAGAACCTGCAACGCTTCCTTGGTGAGTGTCAACTTTGATTTTGTTTAAATCTATATCAACTCCAGCCCAACCAAAAATCTTGTTTAGCAATTGGGAAATTATGTCGATGATATTTCCTGTCACCTCTTGAATCCTTGAAACTACTAGCTTGAAAGCATTTGTTGCCTCAGGAGATAATTTCAAAATTGTTGCAGCCTCATCAACAGTGATGATTCCAACTGCCAACATAACAATCAAAATTGAGAAAGCTGTTGAAGCAAAAATGATCACGGTGCGCAGTGTTAAGTAGGAGATGAAATCGTTCATGACTAAAACTTGATTAGGGGATGAGGGACGCGCGGTTGTTAAAAATTAGGTCGGTTAATAGCAAGAAATTTATTCCTTCAAACATTGGCCGAAATACATGCGTGGCGTAATGGGACGGGCTCTGTAATTTTCTTCGATTAGATGTGCGTAAGTCATGTCGAAAATTTTTTCTTGCTTGGAATTAATCACAAAAATCGGCGTGTTGTGTGGATCGAGGCAATATTGTTTTTGCTTAAGTAAAAAAGTTAGCAGCTTTGATTCGGCTTCGGTGATTTTGGGATTTTTTTTATCAGCAGGAGAATCTTTGCTCTTTGCGGTAAATTCATCATTAACGGAAAAAACGAAGGAATTTTTATCGGCGGTGTTGTGAAGAGTGACGCGTCCGTAGCGCGACAAATCTGCTTCGCTGCAAGAAATTGCAAACATAAAAAAGGGCAGAAGCCAAAAGCCTCTGCCCTTTCTTGAATAGAATTTTGCGATAAATTTATGCTTTTGCATCAGTTGCTACTTCAGCGACTCCAGCATCAGCCAAGAAATCTAGTTTTTCTTTGATTCTAGAAGCTTTGCCAGTGAGGTTGCGCAAGTAGTAAAGCTTGGAACGGCGAACTACGCCTTGCTTCAAAACTTCAACACCAGCAAGTAGCGGCGAATGAATTGGGAATTTTCTTTCCACGCCAACACCAGAGCTGATTTTGCGAACTGTGAAAGTTGCTGCGTAATTTGATTCGTTTTTTGCACGAGCAATCACTATGCCGTTGAAGGCTTGGATACGAGTATTTCCGCCTTCGCTGATTTTGTATTTTACGCTGACAGTGTCGCCAACTTTGAATTTAGGCAATTCGAAACCGCGACTTTCGCGAATTTTTTTAGCCTGCTCTGCAGCGAAATTTGAGATTAAATTTGTCATAGGATTTATTTCTTAAACTAAGATTTTTTTGCTGATTTTTTTGGCTTTTCTGCTGCTTCAACTTGTTCAGCAACAACGCGATCAACCAATTCCATAAGTGCCATTGGAGCCTTGTCGCCAACTCTGAAACCGAATTTCATGATGCGAGTATAGCCACCATTTCTTTTAGAAACTCTTGGCCCGATTTCTTTGAAAAGCTTATCAGCAATTTCTTGATTTCCGAGAATTGAAATTGCCAAACGACGATTTGCCAAAGTGTCTTTTTTAGCCAAAGTGATCACTTTTTCTACGATTGGTCTAAGCTCTTTTGCTTTTGGCAAAGTTGTTTTGATTACTTCGTTGGTGAGTAACGCAATCGATAAGTTGCGAAATAGAGCCTTTCTGTGAGCGCTATTTCTGCTTAGCTTTCTGCCTTTAATTCTGTGTTTCATAAATCTTTTTTAACTAAAATTCTTTGTTTTTTAATTTGAGCAATTCTTCCAAATTTTTTGGTGGCCAGTTGGTTAATTTCATGCCGAAGCTCAACCCCATGATTTTCAAATTATCTTTCAATTCATTGAGGGATTTTCTGCCAAAATTAGCAGTTTTTAACATCTCGGCTTCGCTTCTGGTGACTAGATCACCAACGTAAATGATGTTTTCATTTTTAAGGCAATTGTAAGAACGAACTGAAAGCTCTAATTCGTCAATTGTCTTCAATAAATTTTTGTTAAATTCGGGTTCAGATGAAACTTCTCTAACAACCGGAGCGTCAACTTTAGCAACATCAAAATTGATAAAAACTTGTAATTGCTCTTGCAAAATTTTTGCCGCAACCCCTAGGGCATCTTGTGGACTGATTGTGCCATTTGTGTCGATTTCAAAAATCAATTTATCGAAGTCGGTGATTTGTCCAACGCGAGCATTTTCAACTTTGTAAGAAACTTTTTTTACTGGACTGAAAACCGCATCAACCACGATATGACCAACTGAGCGATCGCCTTTTTTACCTTGTTCTGCGGGAACATAACCTTTGCCAGATTCAACATTCATTTGCATGTCGATTTTGGCGCCTTTGCTAAGAGTGCAGATTAGAAGATCTTTATTAGCAATATGAACTCCAGCTGGGGTTTCGATTGATCCAGCATAAACTGGACCTGGCTTGTTGGTAGAAAGCTTCAAAACACAAGAAGAAGCGTCGTCTTTGGTGATTGCCAAAGATTTGAGATTCATGATGATATCAAGAACATCTTCCTTAACGCCATCAACTGCGCTATATTCGTGAAGCACTCCTTCGATTTTAACTGAAGTTACCGCAAAACCGTTAATTGAAGAAAGCAAAACTCTTCTCAAGGCATTGCCCAAAGTGTTGCCGAAGCCACGAGCGAAAGGCTCCATGACGATTACTGATTTCGTCACATTATCATAACCGTCTTTGAGAACGATCGAAGTTGGTTTAGTAAGCGAGTGCCAGCTTTCCTTTAGAATTGCCATAAACTGTTAAAATTTTGATTGAGAAAATTTTCGAAATTAGCGCTACCGAATTACACTCTGCGTCTTTTAGCAGGGCGGCATCCATTATGTGGATGGTAAGTGATGTCTTTGATTAAAGTGACGTTGATTCCTGCCGCTTGAATAGCGCGAAGAGAAGCTTCACGGCCAACTCCTGGGCCTCTCACTTCAACTATCGCATTTTGCAAACCGCTTTCTTTTGCGATGTTAAGAGCATGTCCAGTTGCAACTTGAGCCGCGTATGGAGTTGCTTTTCTTGAGCCTTTAAATCCGTGTTTTCCAGCAGAAGACCAGCAAAGAATATTTCCGTTAGTATCAGAAATGGAGATGATGGTATTGTTGAAGCTGGCGAAAACGTGAATTACGCCGTTCAAAATATTTTTCTTTTTCTTGCTAGCGCTTTTGGCGGATTTTTTTTCGCTTAATGCCGCGTCGGCTTTAGTTTCAGTCATAGTTTATTTTACAGCTTTTTTCTTGTTAGCGATAGCAACACCGCGACCCTTACGAGTCTTAGCATTGGTGTGAGTTCTTTGTCCGCGAACCGGAAGTTTCTTCACGTGACGAATGCCGCGATAGCAGCCGATATCCATCAATCTCTTGATGTCGGAAGAAAGTTTTCTTCTCAAATCACCTTCGAGAACTGGATGTTCTTTTTCGAGCAAAGCTCTCACTTGCGCGAGCTTTTCTTCGCTGACTTGATGAGTGCGAAGAGCAAGATCGATTTTTAGTTTTTTGCAAATTTTGTTAGCAGTAGTTGTGCCAATTCCGTAAATGTAAGTTAAAGCGATAACAAAACGCTTTTCCTTCGGAATGTTTACACCAGCGATTCTAGCCAAGGTAAAGTCCTCTTTTTTAATTAAAATTTTTGGGAGATTTGATTGCTTCGAGCAGCGCCTCAAAAACGAGGGGCGCGCTTTTTATGGCCGAGATCGAAACAAGCAAGTTCTTTTTTTTGTAGTGTTCAATCAACGCAAAAGTGGATTCGTGATAGACCTTAAGACGATTTTTTACAGTCGCTTCATTGTCATCCGATCTACTTTCAAATTGAGTTGATTCGCAGCTATCGCAAACTCCCTCTTTTTCAGGAAGTTTGAAATAACGATTGTAAACCGCACCGCATTTCTTGCAGGAAAAACGGCCGGAAATTCTTTTCACCAAAACATCTTCGCTAACTTCAAAATTGAAAACGTGATCAATTTTTTTGTTCAAAGAGATGAACATTTCCTCAAGCGCTGAAGCTTGAGAAATATTGCGCGGGAAGCCGTCAAGAATGAAGCCGCTAGCGCAATCTGTTTTGGTAATTCTGTTTTTAATTATGCCTATCACCACTTCATCAGGAACTAATTTTCCTGATTCCATGTAAGATTTGGCTAATTTTCCAATTTCACTTTCTTGCTCAACTTCCTTACGTAGAGCTTCACCAGTTGAGATGGCGGGAATTTTTAATTCCGCAGCAAGCATCACGGCTTGCGTTCCCTTTCCCGATCCTGGGGCGCCAAGAAAAATTATGTTCATGCACGAACTCGAATTCTTCTTTTGCGTGTAGCTCCACCAGAGCCATAACGGCTGGCGTAAAGATGTGATTGCACTTGGTTAACTAAATCCAAAACCACATTGACCATGATTAGAATTCCAGTGCCACCGATATGCAGTGGGATTGAATAATGCGTGACTAAAATTTCCGGAGTGATGCAAACAAAAATCAAATAAATCGCGCCGATTAAAGTGAGGCGAGAAACGACTTTATCCAAAAATTCTGCGGTGGCGCTACCTGGGCGAATGCCGAGGATGAAACAATTGCTCTTTTTCAAATTATTTGCCACCTCCTCAGTGTTGAAAACAATTGAAGAATAGAAATAGGAAAAAAACAAAATTAGCGATGCGAAAAGCGCGAGGTAAAGAGGTCCGCCGCGGCGCAACATTGAAATTAGAAAATCTCCTTCAGCGCCAGTGAATTGCACAATTGCCGCTGGAAACATCAAAATCGAACTAGCAAAAATTGGCGGAATTACGCCAGAAATATTGATTTTAAGAGGCAGAAACGATGAATCAGCCATACCTGAAGCCTTCATCATCGAAGCGTTGGGATATTGGATTTTTATGCGCTTGTGAGTTTTCTCAACGAAGCAAACCAACATTAAAAACGCCGCAAAAGCGACGAAGAAAAGCACGATTGTAAACCAAGAATAAACTCCAGTTTTAGAAAGATCGAAAACTTGAATGATGGTTGAAGGCAAAGAGGAGACGATACCAACGAAAATGATGAGAGAAATTCCATTGCCGATTCCTGCAGCGGTAATTCTTTCGCCAAACCACATCAACATTACAGTGCCGCCAACTAAGCTGACACAAGTGGTCCACATGAAAATGCTAGAGTCGGAAATGAAGGCATTGTGCTCCGGATTTGAAAGCGCGTAGTAAACTCCAACAGATTGGAAACAGGCGAGAATGATGGTGAGATAGCGCGTATATTGGTTGATTTTGGCGCGGCCATATTCGCCTTCTTTTTTGAGAGCTTCCAAACCTTTATGCATTGAGCCCATCAATTGCATGATGATTGATGCAGTGATGTAAGGCATGATGTTGAGCGCGAAAATACTCATGCGCTCAAGCGCTCCGCCGGAGAAAAGATTTATCATGCCAAACATGTTGGCGCCTTCAGAAGCGAAGAATTTTTTTAGAACTTCAATATTAATGCCAGGAATTGGAACGAAGGTGCCGAAGCGATAGACAAGAAGAATACCAATGGTGAAGAGGATTCTTTTTTTTAAATCTGAGTTAGCGGCAGGGGATGACATTAGGCACTAAATGCTTTTGCTTTTTCAGAGTAAGCATCGACGGCAATTTTTAATTTCGCAGAAACTTCTTTTTTGCCCATGATGAGTTTTACTTTGGCATTTTTGTCAGAAATTAAACCAACATTTTCCAAATGCTCTTTGGTAATGGTTGCAGAAGCATCAAGCTTTTTGCTTTCAACAAAAGATAAAATATCGCGAATGTTAACAGCCTTGATTTCTTCACGAAGAATATTGGTAAAGCCTCTTTTCGGCAAACGCATGTGAACTGGTGTTTGACCACCTTCAAAGCCTTTTACGGAATGATGTCCTGTTCTAGCTTTTTGACCTTTTACGCCACGACCAGATGTTTTTCCTTTACCAGAACCAATACCGCGACCAACTCTGATGCGTGAATTTCTTTTAATTTTTGGAAGAGATGCGAGTGAGAGAGACATTTGAATTACGAATTAAAAATTATTTAGAATCGACTTTTACTGCCTGAGAAATTTTTCTGATCATGCCGAGAATTGCTTGAGTGGCTTTGAATTCAGATGAGCTGCCGATTCCTCTAAGACCAAGGCCAATCAAATTGCCCTTTTGTCTGTCGTTAAGTTTTGAACCGCCTTTAGTTTGAGTAACGACGATGTTTTTATTTAGAAAATTTTCGAGTTTCATAACTATTCACCTTTTGATTCTGTTTTTTGCTCTGTTTTTGGTTCTACATGTTTAAGCGCAGAATTTCTTCTTTTTACGATTTCAGAAATTTCTTTTGATCTTCTTTCTGCGACTAGCTTTGGAGAAACTAGAGCTTTTAGAGCTAGAAATGTTGCACCAACCATGTTGTAAGGGTTGGAAGTTCCAACTGACTTAGCAACGATGTCGTGAATTCCAGCGCATTCGAAAATAGCGCGCATTGGACCACCGGCAATAACTCCGGTTCCTGCTGGAGCTGATCTTAGGTAAACTCTTGCTGCGCAGAATCTGGCAAAAATATCGTGATGAATTGTGCGACCTTCTTTTAGTGCCACTTTAGTCATGGCTTTTTTGGCAGCTTCAAAAGCTTTGTTTTTTGCATCAGAAACTTCTGTGGCATTACCTTTTCCGAAACCAACGCGACCGTTTTTATCGCCTACAACCACAAGGGCTGAGAAAGACATGTTCTTGCCGCCTTTTACAGTTTTGGAAACGCGATTAATTGAAACTAATCTTTCGATAATTTCTGAAGCGCCTTTTTCTTTTTGATTATTTTTTGCTTGTTTTGACATCTGTTATTTTAATTTTTTAGAATTTTAAACCAGCTTCGCGGCATGCTTCTGCAAGGGCTTTAACACGACCGTTATAGACATAAGCGCCTTTGTCAAAAACGACTTCCTTAGCGCCGCTTTTTAAACAAATTTTAGCAAATTCCTGACCAACTAATTTTGCTTTTTCAACGCCGCTAACTTTTTTATTTTCTTCAAAATGCAAAGTTGAAAAAGCGCAAATGACCTTTCCTGCAACGTCAATTAATTGAGCGTAAATATTTTTATTTGATCTAGTCACAACAACGCGTGGACGGCTAGTTTTATTGCTAGCGGCGATTTGATTCCTAACGCGAAATTTTCTTCTTTCGTAGTTGGTTAGCATGTTATTTTTTCTTACCCTCTTTGCGTAAAATTGGTTTTCCGGAAACTTTCACGCCTTTGCCTTTGTAAGGCTCAGGCTTTCTGAAAGAGATGATTTCTGCAGCAACTTGTCCAACCAAAACTTTATCATCGCCAGTGATGACGATCAAATTTGGTTTTTCAAAAGCAGCATTGATGCCCTTTGGCAAGCCGTAATAAATTTCATGACTATAGCCTAAAGTTAAGGCCAAAACTCCTTTATCGACTGAGGCTTTGTATCCTACGCCGTTAATTTCCAAAACAGTTTTGAAAGGAGTTTGCAAACCAGAAACGATGTTTTTGATATTGCTTCTGTCCATTCCGACAAACATTGAAATGTCGGGAATTTTTTTATCAGCAGCAGAAACTCTGATTTGCTTTTCAGCAAACTCGATTTTAACGCCAGGGCTGACCTGATAAGTTTTTTTAACTTTTCCATTATCAAAAGAGATGACGTTTTTTTCGATCGAAACTTTGATATTATCTGGAACGTTAACTGGTAATTTTCCTACGCGAGACATGATTTAGAAACTAAAAGATTTTAAAGAGAACTTCGCCACCGAGCTTCTTAGTTCTAGCGTCGTGGTCGGCAATAACTCCGCCTGAGGTTGAAAGAACAACCATTCCCAAGCCATTTTTAACCAAAGGAATTTTGTCAGAATGACAGTAAATTCTTCTGCCTGGTTTAGAAATAACTGAGATTTCGTTTACCACTGGTGCGTCATAGTGATATTTCAAATGAATATCGAATTTTTCCGCCGCACCTTTTTCTTTAACTTTGCTGTAGTTAAGGATGTAGCCCTCTTCTTTAAGGATGTGCAGGATGTTTTCTCTCAAACGCGAAACTGGCGAAGAGATGGTGGCTTTTTTTGCCATATAGCCGTTTTTTATTCTGGCGACTAGATCTGAAACTGAGTGATTAAAAGACATTTTACCAACTTGATTTGATTAAACCTGGAATTTGTCCCCAAGAAGCTAGCTCTCTAACTGCAATACGAGACATACCGAATTTTCTTAGATTTCCGCGCGGTCTTCCGGTGAGAACGCATCTGTTTCTGTATCTGATGCGAGAAGCATCGCGAGACATTTGAGAAAGTTGAATTTGAGCTGCCAATCTTTCTTCAAAAGGCAGAGAAATATCTTTGCAAATCGCAACAGCTTTTTGTCTTTTGGCTCTTTGCAAAGTTGCAAGCTTTTGTCTTTTTTGATTACGTGTGACTAATGATTTTTTTGCCATATTACTTGATTGGGAAGTTAAGTTTTTTTAGCAAATACAGCGCCTCTTCTTTTGTTTTGGCTGTAGATGCGATGGTAATATTAAGGCCGAAGATTTTTGGAATATTGTCGAGATCGACTTCCAAAAACACGTTATGTTCTTTTAGACCGAAACTGTAGTGATTGCTTTGATTGAAACCCTTGGAAGAAAGTCCGCGGAAGTCTCTGATTCTAGGAAGGGCGATATTCACCAATTTATCCAAGAACTGATACATTTTCTTACCGCGCAAAGTCACTCTGCAACCGATTGGAAGATCTTCGCGCAATTTGAAAGTTGAAATCGCTTTACGAGCTTTGGTTAGAACCGCCTTTTGACCAGCAATATTTGAGATTTGCAGCGCCAAATAAGACAAGAATTTATTGTCACTATCTGCGGCTTTAATACCAACATTGATGCTTACCATTGTTAGCTTTGGCACGGCCATTTCGTTGCTGTAAGAAAATTTTTTCTTCAGATCAGCGACGGAATCCTTATAGAGTTTTTCAGTTAGAGTTTGCATGAATTATCCGATTTTCTTTCCAGATTTTTTTGAGATACGATTTTTTCTAGAGAAAGCTTTGCCTTCACCAGCCTCAATCACCAATTTAACCTTTACTGGCTTACCATCTTCAACATGAGAAATGTTGGAAATGTGAATTGGTTTTTCGACTTTCACGATTTGACCGGGATTTTGCTGAGTCGGTTTTTTATGAACGGTGGCAACATTAGCGCCTTCAACCGTCACTTTTTCACCAATTACAGCGATTATTTTGCCAGATTTGCCTTTGCTTGAACCAGCAATAACAAGAACCTGATCTCCTTTTTTAAACTTACTTGCCATTTACAAAACCTCCGAAGCTAATGATGCAATTTTTAAGAAATTTTTCTGTCTCACTTCACGAGAAACCGGTCCGAAAACGCGAGTTGCAATTGGCTCGCCGTCTTTATCGACAAGAACAATGGCATTATCGTCAAACTTAACAAAGCTACCGTCAGCTCTAACGATTTTATTTTTTGTGCGAATCACAACGCCTTTGGCCACTGAACCTTTTTTAACTTTTGATCCAGGAATTACGCTAGTGATTGAAACTACGATAATATCGCCAACTCCGGTGATCATGTGGTTTGAGCCACCTAAAACTTTGATACATCTAGCTGTTTTGGCGCCGGAATTATCAGCAACAACTAGATTTGTTTGCATTTGAATCATTTTTTTTACCCAAATTAGTTAACTTTTAATGCCCATCTCTTTCTTTTAGAAAGTGGTCTTGAGCCAATGATTTCAACCTCTTGGCCTATTTCAACTTTCTTACCCTGAGAATCGACAAGATATTTTTTGTGTACAGTGATGAACTTGCCGTAGCGCGGATGTTTTTTGTAAGAGGTTGAGACGGCTTTAAAAGTCTTCTCGTCGATAATGTTTAGGACAGTTACTTTCATGTTTAAGCTTTTGCTGCGTTGAGTTTAGTGAAGAGTCTTGCGACTTCTTTTTTCTTATTTTTGTAGTCCTTAGCAGAAATTGTTTCGCCTGAAGAAGATTTAACTCTCATCATTAGGAGATCTTTCTTTAAGCTAGCGATATTCGCCAAAGCTGATTTTTGTTCGTCTTTTTTCATGGCCTAAACGTTATTAACGATTTTAGTTATAAATGGCAGTTTTGCTGCGGCCTTTTGCAAAGCGACTCCAGCTGATGCGTCATCAATTCCATCAATTTCAAAAATGATGCGACCCGGTTTGATTTTGGCGATATAATATTCGACGTTGCCCTTACCGCTTCCCATTCTCACTTCCGCTGGTTTTTTAGTCACCGGAGTATGAGGAAAAACCATGATCCAAAGCTTACCAGCACGCTTCATGTAGCGTGTGATTACTTTTCTGGCAGATTCGATCTGCTTGGAATTTAATTTTCCTGGCTCAAGCGCTTTCAGACCAAAAGATCCGAATTTTAAACTATTGCCGTTAGAAGCAGCGCCGAGAATTTTCTTCCCGCCTTTTTGCGACTTTCTGTATTTTGTTTTTGCTGGTACTAGCATGTTTAGTTAACCTGTGTTTTTTTCTTTTCGACAAAGCCTTTATAGATCCACACTTTAACGCCAATCACTCCATAAGTTGTGTAAGCGTTTGCAGTAGCGTAATCGATGTTGCAACGAAGTGTATGAAGAGGAACTGAGCCTTCTTTATACCATTCTGTTCTGGCAATTTCAGCGCCACCTAATCTTCCAGCGCAACTTACTTTGATTCCAAGAGCGCCGTATTTCATGGCCGACTGCATGGATTTCTTCATAACTTTTTTGAAAGCTGCACGACCTTCGAGTTGCTTAGCAATGCTTTGCGCAACCAATGAAGAGTTGATATCTGGCTTGTCGATTTCTACGATTTTTACATCAACTTTGCAGCCAGCAATTTTTTCAACTGCTTGGTTGATTTTCTCAATATCCAAACCTTTTTTGCCGATCAGAACTCCCGGTTTAGAAGTTTTGATGATCAAACTAACCTTGTCAGACGGACGCTCGATAACAACACTACCGATGCCGCAATGAGAATAGTTTTTTCTGATAAATTTTCTGATCAATACGTCATTGATCAATTTTTTAGCGTAGTTTTTATGATCAAACCAAACTGAATCCCAGTTTTTGTTGTTGAGCAGTCTAAAACCTACTGGATTAACCTTTTGACCCACGTTCTACTCCTCTTTTTTTGTTTTTTTCGCAGCCTTTTTTTCGGCTGGTTTTTCGACAGATTTTTCTGCCAAAATTACACGAATATTGCTAAAAGTTTTTAAGATGCGACTAGACTTACCGCGACCTCTCGCTGCAAATCTGCGCAAAGCAAAAGCACGACCAACATCAACATCTTTTACGTAAAGATTGTCGACATCCATGTTGTGATTATTTTCTGCATTTGACATCGCAGAATAAACCAGAGCGCGAATTACTGGCGCTAGTTTCAAGTTAGAAAATTGTAAAAGCTTTAACACTTCAGCAACCGGACGCCCGGTGATGTTCTTAGTGATTCTCATCACTTTCATCGGACTTGATTTAACTGTTTCTAGTGAAGCTACTGCTAATTTTTGAGTCATGATTCTATTCTTTTGTCACTTTTTTATCGCCGCCATGTCCGTAGAAGGTGCGAGTTGGTGCAAATTCACCAAATTTATGTCCGACCATTCCTTCGGTCACAGAAACCGAAACGAATTTTTTGCCATTATGAACAGCGAAATTAACGCCGACAAACTGCGGTAGAATTGTTGATCTTCTAGACCAAGTTTTGATCATTTGTTTTTTAGAAGATGTTAGATAGTCGCGAGCTTTTTTGAGCAAGTAACCGTCTACGAATGGAACTTTCCAGGTTGATCTAGGCATTATTTACTTCTCCTTGATTTTACGATGAAGCGATTGCTTGGTTTGCTTCTCTTTCTAGTAATCTTACCTTTAGCAGATTTACCGGTTGGAGAAACTGGATGTCTACCGCCGGAAGTTTTACCTTCACCACCACCATGCGGGTGATCTACCGGGTTCATAACAACACCACGAACAGTTGGACGAATGCCCAGCCATCTTGATCTGCCTGCTTTACCGATAGTGACGTTTTTATTATCCAAATTTGAAACTGAGCCGATTGTGGCCATGCATTCGAGGAGGAATAATCTGATTTCACCTGATTGCATTTTCACCAAAGCGTATCCTCCGTCTTTTCCGACGAGCTGAGAATAGTTTCCTGCAGCTCTCGAAACAGCACCGCCGCAGCTTGGTTTCAATTCGATATTGTGAATAATTGAACCAATTGGAATCACGGAAAGTGGCATTGCGTTGCCGATCTTTACGTCGATTAGATTTCTTGAAGAAAGAACGCGATCACCAACCGCCAATTTGTGCGGGGCAAGAATGTAAGAAAAAATACCGTCAGAATATTTCAATAAAGCGATGAAAGCTGTGCGATTTGGATCGTATTCGATGCGCTCGACCTTTGCTTCAACATCGAATTTGTCGCGCTTGAAATCGATAACGCGAAAAGATTTTTTATGACCGCCAGATTTGTGACGAACCGTAATATGCCCAATGTTATTGCGACCAGCGTCTTCACCAACTTTAGAAGTTAGGATTTTCAAAGGCGCGCCTTTCCACAATTCGCTTCTATCTAGAGCGACATATTGTCTCAAGGTTGGGGTGATAGCTTTGTAATTCTTAAGAGCCATGGCTATGAACCGAAATTAATTGATTGACCTTTTTTCAAGGTGATGATGGCTTTTTTGTAAGAGCCTCTTGTTCCTTCAACACCCTTAAATCTTTTGATTTTGCCGGCAGTGTTGATGATGTTAACTTTTTCGACTTCAACGCCAAAAGCTTTTTTGATCAGTGAAGCGATTTCGCTTTTATCGCAACTAGCATCAACCTGAAAATGATATTTTCCGTCAACGAGCTGCTTGTTTGATTTTTCTGTGTAAACCAAACCTTTGATTTTGTCGTAGTTTAGTAGAGCTGTCATTAAGCTATTGCCCCCAAGATTTTAGATTCGAAAACTTTGCTATCGATCACCAAGTGATCAAAGTTCAAAATATCGTAAACATTAATTGCCTTGGCATCTAAAGTTTTAACGTTTTTGAGATTTTTAGCCGATTTAGCTAGCGCAGCGCTAGATCCATCATGAACTATCAAAGCGCTTTCAAATTTATTTTTTGCGAAAGCAGAACTGATTTTTGAAGTCTTAACCTCTGATCCAAAATCAGAAAAAAGTGCGACTTTGTTTTCTTTCAATTTTAACCTCAAAACATCGCGCAAAGCGACATCGATGATTTTTTTCGGCATGGTAAAATCGAAAGAACGCAATGTTGGACCATGGCAAGTTCTACCGCCAACGAATTGAACAGAACGACGACTACCCTGACGGGCACGACCCGTTCCTTTTTGTTTCCAAGGCTTTGCAGTTGTTCCGGAAATTTCAGCCATAGTTTTTACTCTGGCAGTTCCAGCTCTTCTGCGAGCAAGTTGCCATCTAACAACATAGGCAACTGATTTTGCGCTTTCGATATCAAGAGCGGCTGGGAGCTGAACGCTTTTGGATCCAACCGCATCCTTACCAAAATCGATAGTTTTAAGAGTTACAGAAGTCATAAATTAGAAACCTTTAGCAATTTTAAGGATGATGTCAGAGCCGGCATTGCCAGGAACTGCGCCTTTTACAGCGATTACGGATTTTTCTTTATCGACCAAAACAACTTCCAAATTTTTTGCTGTGACATTGTCAACACCCATGTGACCAGCCATTTTTTTGCCAGCAAAAGTTTTGCCCGGATCTTGTCTTTGACCAGTTGAACCATGTGAACGGTGAGAAACAGAAACGCCGTGAGATGCTTCCAAGCCACGGAAATTCCATCTTTTCATAACGCCGGCAAAACCTTTACCAGAGGTGACGCCTCTAACACTGATTCTATCGCCTTGCGCGATTACTGATTCGAGAGCGATTGATTCGCCAACTTTCAATTCTAAGCCTTTTTTAACTTGTGAACCGCGAATTTTTTTGAAAAGCGGCACTGATTTTTTGTTAAAAATTCCGGCAACTGATTTGGAAATTCTTTTAGCATTTTCAGCTTTTTCAAAAGCCATCAACAAGCTATCGAAATCCTTATCTTCATTCACGACTAATTCTAAGATGCAGTTATCGTAAAGCTGCAACATAGTCAAAGGCAGCACAGCACCATTGTCGTTAAACATGTGCGTCATACCGATTTTTTTTCCGACTAATTCCAACATTTTTTCTCCTAATTTTTCGTGCCGTTAAGTGCGATTTTGATATTCACACCAGCGGAAAGATTTAGCTTCATCAAGGCATCAACTGTTTGCGCAGTTGGAGTGATGATCAGCAATCTTTTTGAAGATCTGATTTCAAATTGTTCGCGAGAATCTTTGTCAACGTGAGGACCGCGTATTACGCAGAACTTTTGAATTTTAGTTGGCAAAGGAATTGGGCCTTTAATGCCCGCTCCCGTTCTTCTGACGGTTCCGATGATTTCGTTCATCGCCTTGTTCAAAACAAGGTGATCGAAGGATTCAAGCGTGATTTTTATGCTTTCTTTCTTCATGAAATTTCCTATTTGATAATCTTAGAAACAACCCCCGCACCCACAGTTCTGCCACCTTCTCTGA